>CAIWTJ010000089.1 GCA_903915535.1 Enhydrobacter aerosaccus | reverse complement strand
TGGGGGCGGCGGTGGCGCGATGGCTACCTTGCATTGCTCGACCTGTCGACGAATCTCGTCACCCAGGGCCGCACGCTGGGCTGACAGTTTTGCTTCGGTTCCTTGGAGCTCGGCAAGCGAGGTCCGCAACAGCGGGCTCGGGTCAGACGGCGCTGGTGGGGGCTGCCATGGCGGAGCCGTCACTGTGGCCGCGGTCACGGTCGTCGAGACGAGCGCCGGGACTGTTCTCAGGCCCCAAGATGCGATGAGAAGCGCCAGAATAAAGAGGAGACCAAAGATAAACGCGGCCAGCACAAAAATGCCGTTCCGCGGAGAACGGCTGGAGGTCATAGGATGATCCTGCTGAACAAAGGGAACTTTGTGTAAACGCCTGCCGCTCAGGACGGGTTGCACAGCCTTCCGCGCGCCCGAAGCGATGGTTCAGCTTCGCTTCTGCCAGGACATCGCCATCGACCGCATTACCTTCGGCCTGCCGGCGGACACGGAAGACAAGATCCTGCCGATCCTCGACCGCTGGGCCGAGGTGAAGCATCAGTTGGTTGTCTGGGCGTTAGCGAGGATCGCGGGCAACGCTTCTTTGCGACTACTTATCGAAGGGTTTGGGTACAGCGGGTGGCGTGTATGTGTCCTCCGGCTGCTCTGCCCGTTGTTCCAGGACTTCGTTGAGGACAATCGTCACGCCGATGGCCACGACGATCATGGCCACGCCAATCATTATCCCTCGTGCCCAGATACTCACGATGTTTGCCTGTGTGCGATTTTGATTGTGAGTGCGCTTGTAGCTCGCATGCACAGCCTCTGCAAGGTAAGGACATCGGCCCAGCTTCCAAGCACTGTCCCGACCTAGCTATGTGGTTCTATAGCGCACCGTCCGGTCATCCTCGACGCCACGCCTTCAACCTCCGCACCGCTTCTTCCATCTCCGCCATCGAACCCGCGAACGAGATGCGCAACGTACCCGCGCCCCGCGCCCGGTCGAAGTCGACGCCGGGGGTCGTAGCGACGCCTGCCTCCTGCAGCATGCGCTTGCAGAACTCGCGGCTGTCGTTGGTGAGGTGGGAGACGTCGGCGTAAATGTAGAAAGCTCCCTGCGCCGGAGTCAGGCGATCGAGGCCGGCGGCAGGCAGGCCCGCCATCAGCAGATCGCGGTTGGCCTTATAGCGCGCGACATGGGCGTCGAGTTCGTCCCGGCACTCGAAGGCCGCCAGGGCGGCGTACTGGCTGAGGGTGGGCACGGAGATGAAGAAGTTCTGCGTGAGCCGCTCGATCGGGCGCACCAGTTCTTCCGGCACGACCAGCCAGCCGACCCGCCAACCCGTCATCGAGAAGTATTTCGAGAAGCTGTTGACCACGACGGCGTGCTCGGAGACTTCGACCGCCGAGGTCGCCTCTCCTTCATAGACGATGCCGTGATAGATCTCGTCGGAGACCAGGCGCACCTGATGCCCGTCGCACCACTGACTGAGCGCCGTGAGTTCGCCACGCGTCACCATCGTGCCCGTGGGATTGGAAGGGCTCGCCACGATCAGGCCCGAAATCGGTCCGACCTTCTCCAGCGCAGCGACAGTCGGCTGGTAGCGGTCGGCAAGCGACGTCGGCAGGTCGACGGCTTCCAGATGCAGCGCCGAGAGGATGTTGCGATAGGCGGGATAGCCAGGCGCCGCCAACGCCACGCGATCGCCGGCATCGAAACTCGCCAGGAACGCGAGCGGAAAGCCGCCGGACGATCCCGTCGTGACGATCACCCGCTCGGGCGACACCTCGGCATTGTATTGCTCGCGATAGTGCCGCGCGATGCGCTCGCGCAGCGCCGGCATGCCGAGCGCGGCCACGTATCCGATCTTGTCCACGTCCAGGGCAGCGTGCGCGGCGGCAAGCGCGCCCCTGGGGGCGGGCGTGCTGGGCTGGCCGACTTCGAGATGGATGACGGTGTCGCCCGCGGCTTCCTTCGCCGCGGCGGCTGCCATCACATCCATCACAATGAACGGATCGACCGCTTCTGAGCGGCGCGAGACCTTCGCCATCTCTAGGCGCTCACGGGACGTTGGCGATCAGCGCGAGGCCCGAGCCGGCAGGATCGATGCCGGTGTTGCAGCTGCCGCCATAGGAGCGGATGCCGTCCGGGCAGGCGATGGCATTCACGTAACCGCCCTGCCCGCGCCGCGCGGCCAGGATGGGGCCGATCCGACTGCCGCGATCGACCGCCTGGCGCGCCACGGCGCCGGTCGCGAAGGCCGCACCCGGTCCGCCGCCGCCGGCGCCGACGAAGCGGAACTCGCCGTTGTTCGGGTTGCCGATTACCACCGGGCTGACCGCAGCACTGTCGGGCGTCATCGCACCCAGCAGGATGCCGGTGCCGGGCACGATCACGCGGGTGCCGAACAATTGGCCCATCGACAGACTGCATGCCGCAGCATTGCCATCGGCGTCGACCGCAGCGAAGCCCGAGATGCCGCCGGTATTCGTCGGCACGGCGCTCGACGGCGGCGCCTGGTTGTTCCAGCCGGCGAGCGCGCTGGCGCCCGCCATCGGCGCGGGTGCGACATAGACCTTGAAGCCGCCGTTGCTCTCGCTGGCGGGCGCTCCCGAGACGGGAAGCGCACCGCGCAGGGTGTCCAACGGCAGGCTACCGCCCATGGAGGTGATCTGGGTGGAGAAAAGGCGGGCGAAATTGCCAGAGAAGAAATCGCCGCCGCCGCGCTGGCGCAGGACGCCGATCGTGGCGGCGAGATCGGTCTGCGCCCAGCTGTCGCCCTCCGTGACCGCGGTGCCGCCGCCCTTGCCGTAGATGCGGCGCGCCTCGCTGTCGGCACCCAGCATGGTGGCGCCAGCCTGAAGATCGCGCGACAGCGCGCGCGGCACAGGAAAGCCGTTGCGCGCGAGCCGCTCGGCCGGCGCGAGCAACTGCGCCCACTTCAGCCTGCCATGGCGGATCTGCATCAGCGTGATGGCGCGCGGACCGACCGGGACCATGAACGACTGGCCCTTGATGGCACCGGGCGCCGGTTGGGGCGCGAAAGAGAACGACTCGGCCGCACGCGTCTTCGCGTTATGCACGATGCAGACGCCGGAGGCTCCCAGTCCCGCCGCCGATGGCAGCGTCACGGCCATGGCGAAATACATGGCCGTCGCGGCATCGGTGGCGTTGCCGCCGGATGCCAGGACGTCGCGGCCAATTTCGGCTGCCAGACTCTCGTCGGCGGAGGCTGCCGCGAACTTGGCGCCGCCGGTCATCATCCCGAGGACACCCGCCTTGTTCGGGTTGGCACCGCTGGGATCGTCGGAGAAGCGGTCTTTCGTCTCACTTCCGCCACAAGCCGACAGCACAACGACAAGGGCCGACGCCAGCACTGCCCCTGATTGACGCCACGCCCCCTTGTTCCTAGCCTGCCAGCCACCCGTGAATAGACGCATCATCACCCTCTTCTACCTGACGCTCTTCGCGCTGGCGCCGTTTCGTGCCGCCAATGCGCAGCAAGGT
Organism: Enhydrobacter aerosaccus; assembly: GCA_903915535.1. Taxonomy (GTDB): domain Bacteria; phylum Pseudomonadota; class Alphaproteobacteria; order Reyranellales; family Reyranellaceae; genus Reyranella; species Reyranella aerosaccus_C. Next base: position 73,167 of record CAIWTJ010000089.1, on the reverse strand, counting down.
CAACTCAATCTCATCCGCGATGCCGAGATCGAGAGCACCATCCGGACGCTCGCCACGCCGATCTGGCAGGTCGCCGGGCTCAATCCGGAAGCGGTGGCGATTGTGCTCGTCCAGGACAACAGCCTCAACGCCTTCGTGGCCGGTGGCCAGAGGATATTCCTAAATACAGGCCTGCTGATTCGCACCGAACGGCCGGCGCAGCTGATTGGCGTGCTGGCCCACGAGACCGGCCACATCGCCGGCGGCCATCTCGCTCGCCAGCAGGAAGAGCTGAAGAACCTCAGCACGATGCAGATCCTCGAGACGCTGCTGGGCGGCGCGGCCGTCCTGGGCGGCAGTGTCGCAGGCGGTGGCCGCGGCGGCGGCGGAGGCGGCGTCACCGGCCCCGGCGGACAGGGCATCCCAGGATCGCTGTCGGCGTTTCTGCGCTACACGCAAACCCAGGAATCCGCAGCCGACCAGGCCTCGATCACGTTCCTTGAACGCGCGCATCAATCGCCCAAGGGAACGCTCGAGTTCCTGAAGTTCCTCGAGCACCAGGAACGGCTGACGATCGGCCGGCCAACCACGCCCTACCTCACGACCCATCCTCTGACGCCCGACCGCATTGCCACCTTCGAGGACGCGGTGGCCCACTCGCAATACGCCAACGTGCCGGATTCACCGAAATCCATCGAACTGCATCAGCGCATGGTCGCCAAGCTGCTGGGCTTCACCGCGCCGGACCTTGCGTTGGCGCGCTATGCCGAAGGCGATCGCGCGCTGCCAGCGCGCTATGCGCGCGCCATTGCGCTTTACCGCAAGGGCACGATCGGCTCGGCCCTGCTGACGCTCGACGGCCTGCTGAGGGACTATCCCAACGATCCCTATTTCCACGAGCTCCGCGGCCAGATCCTGTTCGAGAACGGCCGGGCCGCGGAGGCCGTGCCCTCCTATCGCCGTGCCGTGCAGCTGAGCGGCGCCAACATCCTCAAGATCGACTTCGCACGCGCCCTGATCGAGACCAACAAGCCCGAGGCCGACCGCGAGGCGGTGCGCTATCTCGACCTCGCCCTCCAGACCGAAACCGACAGCTTCGACCTGTGGCGGCTCGAGGCGACTGCCTATTCACGCATGGGTAACGAAGGCATGACTTCGCTTGCCCGCGCGGAAATGGCAGTTCTCAAGGGCCAGCGCTCCGAGGCGCAGGCCCACGCCGCCGTGGCCAGCCGCCAGCTTCCGGCCGGCAGTCCGGCGTGGCAACGTGCTCAGGATATCCAAGCTTACGTCCGTTCCCGGCGAAGGAACTGAACCGCCGGCCGATAGATCATTTTGGAGACCAGTCCCATGCGTTCCTTCCTCCTCGTCCTCTGCGGCGCCCTTCTCGGAGCCGGGGCCTTGCTCGCCACAGGCGCCACGTCGCCGATACAGATCGCGACTGGCCCTGCGCCGTCGGAGTCGATGGCTGTAGGGATGGGCAATGCCAACCTCGGCAAGAGCATCCGCGCCTATCTGATGGCGAACCCGGAAGTGCTGGTCGACGCCATGGCGGAGCTGGAGCGCAAGCAGGAAGGTCAGCGCGATAACGTGGCGCAAAGGGCGATCCAGGAGAACCAGGCCGAGCTGCTGCGCGACCCCGAGACTCCTTCGGCCGGCAATCCCAATGGCGACGTCACCATCGTGGAGTTCAGCGACTATCAATGCCCGTATTGCAAGAAGGGCCACGTCGCCGTTAAGGCGGTTCTTGCCGCCGACAGCAAAGTGAAGCTCATCTACAAGGACCTGCCGATCCTGGGCGAACCTTCGAAAGTTGCCGCGGTCGCCGCTCTCGCCTCGATCAAGCAGGGCAAGCACGACGCTTTCCATGAGGCGCTGATGTCGAACACCGCCAAACTCGACACCGACCTCATCTTCAAGATCGCGGGCTCCGTCGGCATCGACGTGACGCAGCTCCAGAAGGACATGAGCGATCCGAAGATCAAGGACACGATCGATCGCAACATGGCGCTGGCCCAGGAGCTGGGCGTGCGCGGCACGCCGGCTTTCGTGATCGGCAAGCAGTTCGTACCGGGCGCCGTCGACGCCAAGACGTTGCAGCAGATGATCGCCGACGCCCGCAAGGGCGCGTAGCCCTACTTCGTCAAGGTCGCCGTCAATCCCAGCAGGTCGACGAGATCCGGGCCCGGGCGCATCAGCGTCAGCAACTTGTCCATCGCGAGCGGCGGCTCAGGCCGCGCCTTCAGGGCCAGGGTGCCGCCCTTTTCCACGAAGCGCGCCGTCGTCTCGAGCAGCTTGGTCAGATCCTCGGTGATCAGCACGTTGGGCGGCGCATAACGCCTGATCTCCGCCGCCAGTTCGGCCCGCGTCGCCGCCGGCGACTTGCCCGAGGCCATCGCCAGACCGCGCAGGCCGTGCTCGAGCAATCCCTTGTCCGACAGCGTGAGCGTTGCGTCACCGAACGCCGCCTTGCTGCCGTAGATCCCAAGCATATTGCCGTTGTCGATCGCCTGCCAGAACCTGGCGTCGGCGCCGACCAGTTTGCCGCTGAGGGCGAGCTCGCCCAGTTCGGGCCCCGACAAGGCGCAGCGCTCGATCGCCGCCTCTCCCTTGGCGCGATCCTCGCGGCCCGCGCATTCGAGACCGAGCCGCAGCTCCTTCAGGCCCATGGCCTGCATCGCCATCCGCATCTGCAGCCCTTCGAGGCCGCGCGCCGGTGGCGCCATCACGAAGCCCTCGAATTTCGTGGAAGATTTCACGACGGCATCGCCTTCATGCGTCACGTCGACGGTGACGGAACCGAGCGACACGCCATAGCGCGTGAACACCTCGCCGCCGAAGCCCGTGGCGCTGGCATGTTCCAGGGCGAGCCGGCCGACCGGCTGGCCGGGCCGCCACGATAGTTCCGACATCGACGCCAGGATGCGCCGCACGTCGACGCCCTCGCCTTTGAAACTGGCCACCCTGAGGGTGGGCTCCGCCGCGTTCTTGCCGGACGCCTCGAGCGCCGAGAGTTCGAACGAACCCAGTTTGCCGCGATCCAGGTTGTTGCCGACGAGCGACAGGAAACCAACGGTGTTCTGCGTAAGGGGGATCGTGTAGACGACGTCGCGCTCTTCGATGTGGCGCACCGAAAGCGCCCGGATCAGCCGCGCGCCTAGCACCGCTGGCTGCAGGGCACCCGGCGCCACGTCGGCGTCGAAGCGCTCGAGGTCGACGCCTTCCATCAGCACCTTGTTGAACCGCCAGCTCTGCCCATCCATCGCCGTCACGCGGAGGTCGTCAACCTCGATCTTCTGTGCTCGGAGCGGATCGCCGAGGCTAAGGCCGGACAACGGCGTGCGGCCCTTCAGTAGCTCGTCGAGCGGCCAGGCGAGGCCGGAGACCTCCCAGCGCGTCGCGGTCATGCCGCTCACCTGCTTCGACCGCAGGTCGTGGAACGTGATCCGCCGGTCGAGCAGGCCGACCTCGATCGAGCCTACCGACAGGACACCGTCGCGATCGATCTGCGCCCTCATGCTGTCGGCGAAGTACTTCTCGGCAACCGGCAGAGATAGCGCCGCACCCGCGATCAGCGCGACAACGAACGCGGCTGCGATGACGATCTTCCTCATGTCTCCGCGTCCGGCTGCCGGGAGGGTTGCGCGGCGGCAAAGGCCGGATGCTGCATGCAGGTATCGAAGATGCGCTGGATCGTAGGATAGCGCTTCATGTCGACCTTGAAGCGGGCGGCATTGAAGACCTGCGGCACCAGGCAGAGATCGGCCATGGTCGGTTGATCGCCGTGACTGTAGGCGCCAGTGCGCCTATCCGTCGCGATCGAGGCTTCGTAGGCATCGAAGCCCGTCTCGATCCAGTGGCGCGACCACTCGAACGTGCCCTCTTCCGACTGTTCGTACTTCTCGCGAAGGTAGGCCATCACGCGCAGGTTCTGGATCGGGTGGATGTCCGCCGTCGGAATCAGGGCCAGGGACCGCACCCGGGCGCGGCCGATCGGATCCTTGGGCAACAACGGCGGCTCGGGATGCGTCTCTTCGAGATATTCGAGGATCGCCATCGACTGGGTCAGGATCTCGCCGCTATCGAGGATCAGCGCCGGCACCAGCTTCTGCGGGTTAATGGCGACATAGTCGGGCGCACGCTGCTCGCCCTTGCGCAGATGGCGGAAGGAATGCTCGACCTTGAGGCCCTTCAGCTCGAGCGCAATGCGTACGCGAAAGGCCGCCGAGGAACGGAAATAGCCGATGAGTTTCATGGCCCGACCTTAAGCAGGAGGGTCGTACTTCACAACCTTCTGGTCGATGGCACCGAAGATCGACTCACCCGCAGCATCGAACATCTCGATGCGGATCTCGTCGCCGAATTTCATGAAAGGTGTAACCGGCTTGCCACTGTCGATCGTCTCGCGCACACGCCGCTCGGCGATGCAGGAGCAGCCGACGTCGGCCGAGCGGTTGGCGACAGTCCCGGAGCCAACCACGGTCCCCGCCTCGAGGTGTCGCGTGCGTGCTGCGTGAGCGATCAACTGGCCGAAATCGAAGGTGAGATCCGTGGCCGCGTTGGGATGGCCGAACTCCTTGCCGTTCAAGGTCGAGATCAGCGGCAGGTTCAGTCGCGCGCCGTTCCAGGCCGTGCCCAGCTCTTCGGGTGTCACCGCCACCGGCGCGAAGGCCGTCGCCGGCTTGCCGTGGAAAAAGCCGAAGCCCTTGGCCAGTTCCGTGACGATCAGGTTACGCAGCGACACGTCGTTCAGGATCGTGACGAGCTTGATGTGCTTGCGTGCCGCCTCGGCCGAGATGCCCATCGGCACGTCGTCGACGATCACGCCGATCTCGCCCTCGAAATCGATGCCGAACGCCTCATCCGCCATCTCGATCTCGTCGTTGCAGCCGGTGAAGGAGTCCGAGCCGCCCTGGTACATCAGCGGATCGGTCCAGAACGACGGCGGCATCTCCACGCCGCGCGCCTTCCGCACCAGTTCGACGTGCACGACGTAAGCCGAGCCGTCGGCCCACTGGTATGCGCGCGGCAACGGTGCCGCGAGCGCCTTGGTGTCGAGCTCGAACGAGCCCGGCGCCTTGTCGTCGCGCAGCTGCTCGGCCAGCTCCGCGAGCCTGGGCTGCACCACCGCCCACTCCTCGATCGCCCTCTGAAGCGTCGGCGCAATGCCGGTGGCTCGCACCGCGCGTTTGATGCCCTTGTCGACAACGATGAGCGTGCCGTCGCGGCCGCCCTCTTTCAGACTGGCGAGCTTCATTATTCGGCCGCCTGCTTCATCGCGGCGGGCGTCCACGACTTCACGTAGCCGTCGAACTCGACCTCGGCCGGCATTGCCGCGACGTCGATCGCATCGCGCGTGTCGATCATGACGGCGACCTCGTCGGTCTCCGTCTTGCCGCCATTCTGCACGGATTTAGTGGCCGCACTGAAGGCCTTTGGATGCGGCCCATGCGTGAAGCCCGAAGGGTGCACCGTCATCATGCCGGGATGGATGTTGTCGCGGCTGAAGAAGCTGCCCTTGTGATAGAAGATGATCTCTTCGAAATCGTCGTTGTTGTGGAAGAATGGCAGCCGCAGCGCCTCGGGATCGCTCTCGAGCGGACGCGGCACGAAGGTGCAGACGACGAAGCGGCCGGTCATGAAGGTCGTATGTGCGGACGGCGGCAGATGAGCCCGATGGCTCATCAGCGGCCGCAGGTCGCGCCAGTTGACCCGCACGACGCTCAAGTCGCCATGCCAGCCTACTGCATCGAGCGGATTGAACGGATAGGTCACGGTCGAGAGCTGGTTGCGGCGCTTCACCGAGACCTTCCAGGTGCGCTCGTCCTGCTGCGCCTTGAAGGCCTCATCAATGTGCGGCGTATCGAGCACGGCAGGATCGAAGATCGCGTGGCGGCCGACCAGACCTTTCTCAGGAAGCATGAAGTGGTCGTTGGTCGCCTCGACCATCAGCGCCATCGTGGCCTTGGTCGGCGACAGCCGCCACATCGTGCCACGCGGGATCACCAGATAGTCGCCGTCACGATAGTCGAGATGGCCGTAGTCGCAGAACAGCGCGCCCTCGCCCTCATGGATGAACAGCAGCTGGTCGCCATCGCTGTTCCGCGCCAGCTCGGCCATCGGCTGGTCGAGTTTCCAGATGCGCATCTGCAGATGCGGATTGTTCATCACCATCTCGGCATTCCACGGACTATTCTTGCCGGTGACGAGCTTGTTGAGATCGAAGGCGCGCGGACGGATGGCGCCGTCGAATTCGACCCAGTCCGTCGGCTTGTGCTTGTGATGGAACTGCGCGGAAGGTCCGAAGAAGCCCTCCTTGCTGATCTCACGCTCGTAGGTGCCTGCCGGCAGCGCGACATGGGCCTGCCGTGACGCCGTGCCTTCAAGCTGGCGCAGCGGAATCCAGTTCTTGGACATGGTTTCCTCCGTATCTCGTCTTATGCCTTCAACACGCCGCGACGGATCTGGTCGAGTTCGATGGACTCGAACAGCGCACGGAAATTGCCCTCGCCGAAGCCTTCATTGCCGCGACGCTGGATGATCTCGAAGAAAATCGGGCCGATCACGGTCTGAGTGAAGATCTGCAGCAGCAGACCGCCGCCCTTGGTCGGCGCGCCATCGATCAGGATGCGGTCGGCCGCCATGCGCTGGACGCTCTCGCCATGTCCAGGCAGCCGCGCGTCGACCTGTTCGTAGTAGGTGTCAGGCACATCCTGGAACGGCACACCCTTGGTGCGTAGCGTCTCGACCGATTCGTAGATGTCGCCGGTGCCGAGCGCGATGTGTTGGATGCCCTCGCCGTGGTAGGCCGAGAGATATTCCTGGATCTGCGACTTGTCGTCGGAGCTCTCGTTGATCGGGATGCGGATCTTGCCGCACGGGCTGGTCATTGCCTTCGACTTCAGGCCCGTCAGCTTGCCTTCGATGTCGAAATAGCGGATCTCGCGGAAGTTGAAGAGCCGCTCGTAGAACGACGACCATTCGTCCATGCGGCCGCGATGAACGTTGTGGGTCAGGTGATCGATATAGGTGAGGCCGACGCCCGGCGGATTGTGCTCGACCCCAGGCAGGTACTGGAAATCGACATCGTAGATGCTGCCCTTGTCGCCGTAGCGGTCGACCAGGTAGATCAGCGAGTCGCCGATGCCCTTGATTGCGGGAATGTTGAGCTCCATCGGCCCGACCTTGTTCTCGACACCCCAGGCGCCCAGCGAGATAGCGCGCTTGTAGGCGAAGGCCGCATTCTTCACGCGGAGGGCGATGGCGCAGATCGACGGTCCGTGCACGCGCGCAAAGCCCTGCGCAAAACTGTCGGGCTCGGCATTGATGATGAAATTCACGTCGCCCTGCCGGTAGAGCGAGACGTCCTTGGACCGGTGCTTTGCCACTTTCACGAAGCCCATACTCTCGAACAGGGCGCCAAGGGCTGCCGGGTCGGGAGCGGTGTATTCGACGAACTCGAAGCCGTCGGTCCCCATGGGATTGATCGAGTCGGCTTCGAAGGCTTTCAGGTCACTGACGCTTGCCATTTTGACCTCCCAGTTTGACGAAATAGCTGAATTAGTTTCAAATGTAACTATTATGGCCGCCGCTTCGCAAGTGCTCGAACTGGAGAATTTTCTCCCCTACCGGCTGTCCGTCCTGGCCCAGCTGGTCAGCGAGTCCCTGCACGATCTCTATGCCGCACCCTTCGACCTCACGGTCACCCAGTGGCGGGTGATGGCGGCCCTGGGAAGATTCGCGCCACTCACCGCTTCCGATGTGGGGCAACGCATCGTCATGGACAAGGTGGCCGTGAGCCGGGCCGTGGCTGCCCTGATGAAGCGCGGCCTGGTCGAGCGCGCTACCGATCGCGCCGACCGCCGCCGCTCGTCGTTGCGGCTCAGCCCCCGTGGCGGGGCGATGCACGCCAAGATCGTGCCGCTGGCGCTGGAATACGAAGCCAAACTCTACAACTCGCTCACGCCCGACGAATGCCAGACGTTCAACAGCCTGTCCGACCGGCTGTTTGCCCGTGCGGAGGCCCTCAGGCTATAAGGCCTGCGACTGTTAATCGGGAGGCAGGCTTGGCCAAGAAGGCGGCCCGGCGCCCATCGGCCCTCAAGCCGGTGCTGGTGCTCAACGGGCCCAATCTCAACATGCTGGGCAAGCGGCAGCCGCAGATCTATGGCCGCGAGACGCTGGCCGATGTCGAGAAAGCCTGCCGGATCGAAGCCTTGCGCCTGGGGCTTACCGTCGAATTCGCCCAGAGCAACCACGAGGGCGTCCTGGTCGACCTTATTCAGGCGGCGCGCGAGAAGAACAGCGCCATCGTGATCAACGCCGGCGCCTATACCCACACCTCTGTGGCCCTGCTCGACGCCCTGAATGCGGCCGAACTTCCCGCGGTAGAAGTCCACATTTCCAACATCTACAAGCGTGAAAGCTTCCGCCACCGGTCCTATATAAGCCCGGCGGCGGTCGGCGTGATCGCCGGTCTCGGCATCCAAGGCTATCTTCTGGCGTTACAGGCACTGGCCCGCCTGCTGAAGCCCTGACCCTTATTCGTTCCGGAGCTGCTCTTCATGTCAAAGTTCGAGATGGATACCGAGTTCATTCGCAAGCTCGCGAAGCTCTTGGAAGAGACCAATCTCGGCGAGATTGAGATGGCCGACGGCGACCGCAAGATTCGTGTCGCCCGCCCCGCCGTCGCGGCAGCGGCCGCACCTGCGGCCGCCCCCGTGCCGGCCGCCGCGCCGGCGCCCGCCCCGGCCGCGACCGCTGTAGCCACTGCGCCCGCAGATGCAGCGAAGAATCCGGGCGCCGTGAAGTCGCCGATGGTGGGCACCGCCTACCTGTTGCCGGAGCCGGGCAAGCCGCCGTTCGTTCATATCGGCGACAAGGTCGTGGCTGGACAGACGCTCCTGATCATCGAGGCGATGAAGACTTTCAATCCGATCAAGGCGCCCAAAGCCGGCGTGTTGAAAGAGATCCTGATCGACAATGCCCAGCCGGTCGAATTCGGCGAACCATTGATGATCGTCGAGTAAGAACCAGACCGACGATGTTCGACAAGGTCTTGATCGCCAATCGTGGCGAAATCGCACTTCGCATCCACCGTGCCTGCCGCGAGATGGGCATCCAGACAGTGGCCGTGCACTCGACGGCCGACACCGACGCCATGCACGTTCGGCTGGCCGACTTCGCCGTCTGCATCGGGCCGCCCCCTGCCCGCGACAGCTATCTCAACATCCCGGCCATCCTGTCGGCCGCCACCATCACTGGCGTCGACGCCATCCATCCGGGCTACGGCTTCCTATCGGAGAATGCGCGCTTCGCCGAAGCCTGCGACGCGCACGGCTTCACCTTCATCGGCCCGACCGCTGAGCACATCCGCATGATGGGCGACAAGATCGTCGCCAAGCAGACGGCCAAGGAACTTGGCCTGCCGCTGGTGCCCGGCTCGCCTGGTCCCGTGACGTCGGTCGAGGAGATTATCGAGATCGGCAAGAAAATCGGCTTCCCCGTCCTGGTGAAGGCAGTGGCCGGCGGCGGCGGACGCGGCATGAAGGTGATCGAGAGCCCCGACAAGGCCAACGAACAATTCTCGATGGCCAGGGTCGAGGCCAAGGCGGCCTTCGGCAACGACGCGATGTATCTCGAGAAGTACCTCGGCAAGCCACGCCACATCGAGATTCAGGTGCTGGGCGACGGCAAAGGCGCGGGCGTCCATCTGGGCGAACGCGACTGCTCGCTGCAGCGCCGCCACCAGAAGGTTCTCGAGGAAGCCCCCTCGCCCGCCCTCAATGCCGAGCAGCGCGGCCGGATCGGCGAACTCGCCGCCGCCGCCGTGCGCAAGCTCAAGTATCGCGGCGCGGGCACTATGGAGTTCCTGTTCCAGGACGGCGAATTCTACTTCATCGAGATGAACACCCGCCTGCAGGTCGAACACCCGATCACCGAGGCGGTGACCGGCATCGACCTCGTGCGCGAGCAGATCCGTATCGCCGCCGGCGGCGACCTGGGCTTCAAGCAGGAAGACGTCAAGATCACCGGTCACGCCATCGAGTGCCGCATCAACGCGGAGAACTCCGAAACCTTCGTGCCGTGCCCCGGCAAGATCACGGACTATCACTCTCCCGGCGGCCTCGGCGTGCGCGTCGATTCCGGCCTCTATACCGGCTACGTAATGCCGCCCTACTACGATTCGATGGTGGCCAAGCTGATCGTCAGCGGCTCGACCCGCAACGAGTGCCTGATGCGGCTGCGCCGGTCGCTCGAGGAATTCGTCATCGGCGGCATCGACACCACGATCGCGCTGCAGCAGCGCATCATCCACCAGCAGGAATTCATCGACGGCGACTACGACATCCACTGGCTGGAGAAGCTGGTCGGCCTCAAGAAGTAACGGATCGATGCTGGAGATCACGCCCGACCTCCTGCTGCAAGCGTACCGCATCGGCGTGTTCCCCATGGGCGAGCGCCGCGACGATCCCAAGCTCTACTGGCTCGATCCCCGGCTGCGCGCCGTGCTGCCGCTCGATGCCTTCCACCTGTCCAAGCGCCTTGCCCGCACCGTGCGCAGCGGTCATTTCGAGGTCAGCGCCGACACGGCGTTCCTCGATGTCATGCGCGCCTGCGCCGAACCGCGCCCCGGCCATCCCGAGAGCTGGATCAACGACCCGATCCTGGCGCTGTACGGCGAGCTTCACCGCCGCGGCCACGCCCACAGCATCGAATGCCGGGCCAACGGAGTACTCGTCGGCGGACTTTATGGTGTGTCGGTCGGCGCAGCGTTCTTTGGCGAAAGCATGTTCAGCCGCGTGCGCGACGCCTCTAAGGTGGCGCTGGTCCATCTCGTGGCGCGGCTGATCAAGGGAGGGTTCCGACTGCTCGACTGCCAGTTCATGACCGAGCATCTGCGGAGCTTTGGCGCGATCGAGATCGCGCGCGAGACGTTCAAGGGCCTACTCGGCGAAGCCGTCGAGGCCAGCGCCAGTTTTCAGCGCGAGCTAGGTGCCGTCGATCCCTGCGTCCTGGTGCAGGACAACACGCGCACGTCGTAGACGCCGTCGTCGAGCGCGGAGATCGAGGGCGTGGAAGCAAACATCCAACCCGCGAACAGCTTCTGCTCGGCCTGGCCGGGCTTGTGGTCGATGATCGTGAGATAGGCCACGGAATCCGCCGGCGCGTCGGGCGTGTTGACCAGGCAATCGCCGACCGTGATCGCGAGTGTGCCGAACGACGTCGACTTGCCGACCGGCGCGGAGAAGCGCTGGGTCCGCGCTGTCACCTTGTCGAGACCCTGCAGTTCGGCCATCGGCTGGCCCGGCCCGTCGGGAAGCGCACGCAACGAAGGATTGCCGGAGGGCGCGGCCTGATTGGCGGGAGGCGGCGTTTGTGCCGCCGCTGCTACGGCGACGAACACGAGAGCGGCAACAGCCGCCACGGTGCGCATTCTCAGCCCTTCTTGGCGTGAGGTGCCGCAAGCCCGTCGATCAGCGCGTGCAGGGCTTCCTTGATCTGGTCGGCATTGCATCCCATCAGGACTCCGTCCTCCAGCGCATCGGCGCAGAGGGTTTCGATTTCCTGGATGTTTTCGTTCAGGACTTTGATCTTTTCGAGGCAGGACACCGGCTTGCCGTCGGGCTGCCGCCACACCGGCGCCTCCTTGGGCTGGCGGGAGTTCATTGCTTCGTTCCCCCGAACACGAATTTGGCGATCAATTCAGTGAGCGGGATGGAATCCTGGGTGTTGGCGATCTCGCCGCCCGCAGCGATCATCTTCTTGTCGGCGCCCGGCTCGAGCACGATGCCCATGCCGCCCAGCAGCGATTCGCTTACGATCTTGGCGTTGGTATCGGTCGGCAGCTGGACTTTCGATGTCAGCGAAAGGTGGACCACGGCCTGATAGGTTTTGCCGTCGAGGTCGAAACCCGTGACGGTACCGACCTTCACGCCGCTCAACGTCACATCGGAACCGCGCTTCAATCCGTCGATACGGCCGAACCGAGCGATCACTTCATATCCGTCGGGGCCGGCGCGATCCGATTTGCCAAAGGCATAGAATACAAAGAGGGCAGCGACCACGAGGACCAATCCGCCCACGATCGTCTCAACGACATTGCGACCCACGCCCATTATCTCCTATTCGTTTCAGCTCGGACGCCACGCCTCATACGCCGGCTTCGGCTTGTCGCCGCCGTTGACGAGCGTCGAGCCCGGAGGCCGATAGGCCAGATCGGTTCCGCTCAGATTACGCATATGATCCTTCTGCCAAGCCTTGCGTGGCTGGCCACCCTGCGGCGGGACAGTGTCGTTCGTGTGATGGAGCCAGCCGTGCCAGTCCGGCGGCACCCGCGAGGCTTCGGCTTCGCCGTTGTACATGACCCAACGCTTGCGCCGGCGGCCAGCGATAATGCGTTTGTCCTGGAAGTAGCGATTGCCTTCGGCGTCGGTGCCGACGAGTTCGCCGCGCATCTTGGTGAAGAGCCACGTGCCGAGAATCATGAACCAACCACTCGCTCAAAATGTGTCGGGCCGCTTGTACGCGTGCGCTCCGTAACTGGCAACGCGACGCGCTGATCACAGCACTTCCCATCGTTCGTCGTCATGCGATTCGCGCTTGAAAAGACGGTGTTGCCCCTTTGCATCATCTAGTACCATCAACATGCTGCTCTACAAAATGTAGTTGCGCACACAAGATTTTGTAATTTATTATCTTTTGGTGCCCATATCTGCGTGCTCGAAATACGACGAGCACATCCCGCGACGGGAAGAAATGACGGGAGATGGGCGCAGGGGATCAAGTTAATGCGCTTCGAGCGTCGGTTTACGCAAGCAGGAGAATCGCCCTTCGACCGGGTCGCGTTCCGTGCTGCCGATTCCGAAATCCGCAATCCCGACGGAACGATAGTCTTCCGCCAGACCGGTATCGACGTGCCGGCCGACTGGAGCCAGGTGGCGGCCGACGTGCTCGCCCAGAAGTATTTCCGCCGCGCCGGCGTCCCTCGACGCCTGATCAAGGTCGCCGAGGCCGATATGCCGGAGTGGCTGTGGCGCTCGGTGCCGGATGAAGCGGCCTTGGCTGACTTGCCGGAAGACAAGCGCTTCGGCGGCGAGACCAGCGCCCGGCAGGTTTTCCATCGCATGGCCGGAGCGTGGACCTATTGGGGCTGGAAGGGCGGCTACTTCGACAGCGAAGACGACGCCCGGACGTTCTATGCCGAACATTGCTTTATGCTGGCGGCTCAGATGTGCGCGCCGAACTCGCCGCAATGGTTCAATACCGGCCTGCACTGGGCCTACGGCATCGATGGTGCCGGACAGGGTCACTGGTACGTCGACCATCGCGACGGCGCCTCTCACCCGTCCGCTTCTTCCTATGAGCGGCCACAGCCGCACGCCTGCTTCATCCAGAGCGTCTCGGACGATCTGGTCGGCGAAGGCGGCATCATGGATCTCTGGGTCCGCGAGGCGCGCCTCTTCAAGTACGGCTCGGGTACGGGCTCCAATTTCTCGGCCGTGCGCGGCGCGAACGAGAAGCTGTCGGGCGGCGGCAAGTCGTCGGGTCTGATGTCCTTCCTCAAGATCGGCGATCGCGCTGCGGGCGCCATCAAGTCGGGGGGCACGACGCGCCGCGCGGCTAAGATGGTCACGGTCGACATCGACCATCCGGATATCGAGGAGTTCATCTCCTGGAAGATGATGGAAGAGCAGAAGGTGGCGGCCCTCGTCACCGGCTCGCGCCTGGCCAACCGGCACCTCAACGCCATCATGGCCGCCTGCGCCGATGGCTTCGACCCGAAAGAAAATCCCCGGCTGCGCCGAGAGATCGTGGCAGCCCGCCGGGCCGAGCTGCCCGAGAATTACATCCAGCGCGTCGTCCAGTTCGCGCGCCAGGGCTATCGCCACATCGAATTTCCCGCCTTCGATGTCGATTGGCAGTCGGAAGCCTATGCGACGGTCGCGGGCCAGAACGCCAACAACTCGGTGCGGGTCACCGACGCCTTCATGCGCGCGGTCGAGGCCGACCGCGACTGGGCACTGACCGAACGCACGACCGGTAACGTCTCCAAGACCTTGAACGCTGCCCAACTCTGGGATCGCGTCGCCGAGGCTGCATGGCATTCGGCCGATCCGGGCGTGCAGTTCGACACCACGATCAACGACTGGCACACCTGCCCCACGTCCGGCCGCATCAACGCGTCGAACCCGTGCTCGGAATACATGTTCCTGGACGACACGGCGTGCAATCTGGCGTCGCTGAACCTGATGCGCTTCCGCCAGGAAGATGGCCATATCAACGTCGCGGCTCTCGAGCATGCGACCCGTTTGTGGACCGTCGTGCTCGAGATCTCGGTCATGATGGCGCAATATCCCTCGCGCACCATCGCCGAACTGTCCTACCGCTACCGCACCCTGGGCCTGGGCTATGCCAATCTCGGCGCGCTACTGATGGCGTCGGGCCTGGGCTACGACAGTGCTGCCGGCCGGGCGATCGCCGGCGCTGTTGCCGCCGTCATGACGGGCACTGCCTATGCGACGTCGGCCGAGATGGCCGGTCTCATGGGCCCCTTCCCCGGTTACGCCGACAATCGTGACGGCATGCTGCGAGTGATCCGCAATCATCTCCGGGGCGCCTACGGCTCCGGCGCCGACTATGAGGGTCTCGCCATCCATCCGGTGGCCCTCGATGCCGCCAACTGCCCTGACAGCACGTTGATTGCTGCGGCGCGACAGGCCTGGGACCGCGCCCTGTCGCTTGGCCAGCAACACGGCTTTCGCAACGCCCAGGTCTCGGTCATTGCCCCCACCGGCACGATCGGACTGGTGATGGATTGCGACACCACCGGCATCGAACCCGACTTCGCACTTGTAAAATTCAAGAAGCTGGCTGGCGGCGGCTACTTCAAGATTATTAACCAGACGGTACCGCTGGCGCTGAAGACCTTGGGCTACGACACGGCCACGTCAGAGAAGATCATTGCTTATGCAACGGGCCACGGCACCTTGCGCGGCGCTCCGGCGATCAATCACGAAACGCTGGCGGCGCGCGGCTTCGATGCGTTGACACTCGAGCGCATCGAGAAGGCGTTGCCAACCGCCTTCGACATCCGCTTTGCCTTCTCGCGCTACACCCTGGGCGAGGCCTTCTGCCGAAACGTGCTCGCCTTCGACGACACGGCGCTCGCCGATCCCGAGCTCGACGTGCTTGCGCGTCTCGGATTTTCCCGAAGCGACATCGCAGCGGCGAACATCTTCGCGTGCGGGACGATGTCTCTCGAAGGTGCACCGGCTCTCAAGAGCGAACATCTTTCTGTGTTCGATTGTGCGAATCCCTGTGGACGAGATGGCACACGCAGCTTGTCTGCGGAGAGTCACATCCGCATGATGGCTGCAGCACAACCGTTCATTTCAGGCGCGATCTCAAAAACGATCAATATGCCAAACGCCGCATCGGTCGAAGACTGCCGCAAGGCTTATGAGATGTCCTGGAGACTTGGTCTCAAGGCCAACGCTCTCTATCGCGACGGCTCGAAGCTGTCGCAGCCGTTGTCGGCGATGGCAATCGGCGACGAGACTGAAGACCGCGCCGCCAATGACGACCTCGCCGATATGAACCCCGCCGCCCGCGCGCCCATCATTGCCGAGCGCATCGTGGAACGGATCGTCGAGCGCGAAGTGCGCGCCGGCCGCGAGCGCTTGCCGCAGCGACGCAAGGGATACACGCAAAAAGCCGTTGTTGGCGGGCATAAAGTCTACCTTCGCACCGGCGAATACGAAGACGGACGCGTCGGCGAAATCTTTGTCGACATGCACAAGGAAGGCGCGGCCTTCCGCAGCTTGATGAACAACTTCGCCATCGCGATTTCGATCGGTCTGCAGTACGGCGTGCCGATCGAGGAGTTCGTCGAGGCCTATACCTTCACGCGCTTCGAGCCGTCGGGCATGGTCGAGGGCAACGACGCGATCAAGATGTCGACGTCGATCCTCGACTACATCTTCCGCGAGCTCGCGATCTCCTATCTCGGGCGCAACGATCTCGCGCATGTCGAGCAATCCGATCTTCGCCCCGACAGCGTCGGGCGCGGCCTGGTCGCCGATGGACTGCCGGTGACCGGCACGGAGGTCGCGCAGGAAGCTGCCGACGCCGTGAGCCGCATCGCCAGCGTCGGCTACATGCGCAGCAATCTTTATGTTTTGAACGGCCGGATGGCTGGCAACACCGCGGTCGCCGAGGCGATCGCTGCCAGCCCCGAGCCTACTGGACTGACGGACGGCCCAACCGTCGCTACGGGCTTTGCCCAGGCGGCCGTCGTCGGAGTCACGCGCGGAGAGGCATTCACCGCGAAGCTGAAAGGCTTCGAGGGGGATGCGTGTCCGGAGTGTGGCAACTTCACCATGGTTCGCAACGGGACGTGCCTCAAATGCACGACCTGCGGCGGCACCACCGGCTGCAGTTGACGCATGCGTGACGAGCGTACCCTGCGTAAGGCGAGGAACCCGCGGTTGGGAACTTCAATGCTAACCATAGGAGACAGTTATGGCTGCTAAGAAAAAGGCTGCTAAGAAGAAGGCTGCTAAGAAGAAGAAGTCCTAATTAGGACAGGGCGTTGGCCAGGGTCTTCGGACCCTGGCCCCTCTACCTAAAACGCCTTTCGGTTTCCGGTCGGGTGCCCTCACGGGCCCCCCCCGGAAGCCACCTTCAACGATAATGCATTAAAGCCAATGCAACGCCCTCCTCACGGAGAGCGGAAAGGCGAAACTAGCCAAAGATCCGGCGACTTCGGTCTGCCGGACTTTTTTTGTCTGCCCTCTTGATGGCACGATTTGCGCTATGCTGGCGGCATGCCGGATGACTCCCCGACGATCGGGCTGCGCGTCGTCGAAAGCCTCGCCGCCGTCGATGCGGACCAATGGGACGCGTGCGCGCTCGCGCCCGGCTCGGGCGGAAACCCGTTCCTGAGCCACGGCTTCCTGAAGGCGCTCGAGGATTCCAAGTCGGTCGGCCGGCGCACCGGGTGGCAGCCGCAGTATCTCCTGGCCGAAACGTCGGACGGCACCTTGCAGGGCGCCACGCCGATGTACGTAAAGAGCCACAGCCAGGGCGAATACATCTTCGACCATGGCTGGGCGCAGGCGCTCGAACGCGCTGGCGGCCGCTATTACCCGAAGCTCCAGGTCGCGATCCCTTTCACGCCCGTTCCCGGCCCGCGCCTGTTCGCCAGACCGGGACCTCTCGCGTCGGCGGTTCGCGATGCCCTTATCGACATGCTGGCGACGATCGCTGGCGACAACAATATCAGCTCGGTCCACGCCACCTTCTGCAGCGAGGACGACTGGAAGCGCTTCGGTGAGCGCGGGTGGCTGCTGCGGCTCGGGCAGCAGTATCACTGGAGCAATCAGGGCTACAAAAGCTTCGACGACTTTCTGGGGGCCCTCTCCTCGCGCAAGCGCAAGGCGATCCGCAAGGAGCGCGAGCAGGTGCGACAGGAAGGGCTCGTCATCCGCCAACTCACCGGCGACGATATCAAGCCCGAGCACTGGGACGCCTTCTTCGCCTTCTATATGGATACCGGCGGTCGCAAGTGGGGCACGCCCTACCTGACGCGTGCCTTCTTCGACATCCTGGGAAGCACGATGGCCGACAAGGTCGTGCTGGTGATGGCCGAGGCCGACGGCCGCCCGGTCGGCGGCGCGCTCAACCTCAAGGGCGACGACACCCTCTACGGCCGCTACTGGGGCTGCCTCGAAAGCCACGCGTTCCTGCATTTCGAGGCCTGCTACTACCAGGCGATCGACCACGCGATCGAGCACGGCTTGGCCCGGGTCGAGGCCGGTGCACAGGGCGATCACAAAATCCAGCGCGGCTACCTGCCGGTAAAGACCTACTCGGCGCACTGGATCGTCGATCCCGCCTTCCGCCGCGCCATCGACGATTACCTGAAGCGCGAACGCCCCGCTGTCGAGCAGGAGATTGAAGGGCTGATGCAGTATTCGCCGTTCAAGAAAGAGAACGAAGGATAATGTCGTCCTGAGCGAAGCGAAGGACCTAGCGATCATTGCGAACGAAGCGTTTGCTAACGCGCAAGATCCTTCGCTGCGCTTAGGATGACAGGAAAACCTGTCAGGTCTTTACGGTTAGAACGCCCAGAAAGAAGATCACGCAAAAGACGACGTAGTTGGTGAAGTCGATGCCAACGAGCATCAACCCCTTCCATCCGGCGTGATCGATGATGTTGATAGAAACAGCAAAGACCGCGGTGGCTAGCACCGCGGCCCTCAAAGCAATCCAGAGCGGACGAAGCGTCTTCACTCAGCCAGCACAGGCTCTTGGTTGGCGGGCGGAAGCGCCCGCGGCTCGGGCGGCAGGAAGGTGAAGACGAGCTTACCCGCCTCGCCCGGCAAATCGGTGTCGACACGGACCGTGCCGCCGCCGTTGGCCAGCTTGCCGAACAGCACTTCCTCGGCCAGCGGCTTCTTGAGGTGCTCCTGGATGATGCGGGCCAGGGGACGCGCGCCGTAAAGGCGGTCGTAGCCCTTGGTCGCCAGCCAGCGCCGCGCGCTCTCCGACAGCTCGATGAAGACCTTGCGGTCGGCAAGCTGCACTTCCAGCTCAGCCACGAACTTGTCCACCACGTGTCCCATGCTCTCGGGACCCAGGCTGTTGAACTTGATGATCGCGTCGAGGCGGTTGCGGAACTCAGGCGCGAACAGGCGGTTGATCGCCTCGTCATCCTCGTCGTGGCGCGCCTCGCGGCCGAAACCGAGCGCAGGCTTGGCGATGTCGGCGGCGCCGGCGTTCGTCGTCATGCACAGGATGACGTTGCGGAAGTCGACCGTCCGGCCGTTGTGGTCGGTCAGCTTTCCGTAGTCCATCACCTGCAGCAGGATGTTGAACACGTCCGGATGCGCCTTCTCGATCTCGTCGAGCAGGATCACGCAGTGTGGATGCTGGTTCACCTTGTCTGTCAGCATGCCGCCCTGGTCGAAGCCGACGTAGCCCGGCGGCGCGCCGATCAATCGGCTCACGCTGTGACGCTCCATGTACTCCGACATGTCGAAGCGAATCAGCTCGAGGCCGAGCAGGCGCGCGAGCTGGCGCGTCACCTCGGTCTTGCCGACGCCCGTGGGGCCGGCCAGCAGGTACGATCCGATCGGCTTTTCTGGCGAGCGCAGGCCCGCACGCGCGAGCTTGATCGCCGCACTCAGCTGGTCGATCGCCTTGTCCTGGCCGAAAACGACACGCTTCAGGTCCTGGTCTATCACCCGCAGCATCTCGGTGTCGTCCTTCGACACCGACTTCGGTGGGATACGGGCGATCTTGGCCACGATCTCCTCGATATCCGGCACGTCGATGGTCGTCTTGCGCTCGTCCGGCTTGCGCAGCATCTGGGCGGCACCGACCTCGTCGATCACGTCGATCGCCTTGTCGGGCAGCTTGCGGTCGTGGATGTAGCGCGCCGACAGCTCAACCGACGCCTTTATGGCATCGTCCGTGAAGCTCACGTGATGGTGCTTTTCATAAACGGTCTTGAGCCCCTTCATGATCTCGATTGCATCGCTGATCGAAGGCTCCGCCACGTCGATCTTCTGGAAGCGCCGCACCAGCGCGCGGTCCTTCTCGAAGTAGTTGCGGTATTCCTTGTAGGTGGTCGAGCCGATGCAGCGCAGTTCGCCCGACTGCAGCGAGGGCTTGAGCAAGTTCGATGCATCCATCGAACCGCCCGACGTGGCGCCGGCGCCGATGATGGTGTGGATCTCGTCGATGAACAGGACCGAGTTCGGCTTCTTCTTGAGCTCGGTCAGGACGGCCTTCAGCCGCTCCTCGAAGTCGCCGCGATAGCGCGTGCCGGCCAGCAACGCGCCCATGTCGAGCGAGTAGATGGTGGATTCCTTCAGCACGTCCGGCACTTCGCCGTCGACGATCTTGCGCGCGAGGCCCTCGGCGATCGCGGTCTTGCCGACGCCCGGCTCACCGACATAGAGCGGGTTGTTCTTGGTACGGCGGCAAAGGACCTGGATCGTACGCTCGACCTCGTATTCACGGCCGATCAGCGGATCGACCTTGCCATCGCGGGCCTTCTGGTTGAGGTCGACGCAATAGGCCGTCAGCGCCTCGTTGCCCTGCTTGGCTGCGGGCTCGCCGCCGTTCTCTTCCTCGGAGCCGGTGGCGCGGCGCGCACGGGCACGGCCCGGCACCTTGGCCTTGCCGTGGCTGATGTAGTCGACCGCATCGAGGCGGGACATGCCCTGGTTCTCGAGGAACGAGACGGCGTGGCTGTCGCGTTCCGAAAAGAGAGCGACCAGCACGTTGGCACCGGTGACTTCCTTGCGGCCCGACGACTGGACATGCACCGCCGCGCGCTGGACGACGCGCTGGAACCCAGCGGTCGGCAGCGGCTCGTTCGGCGTTTGCGTCACGATGCCCTTCAGCCGGTTGTCGACGAAGGTCTCGAGATCGTGCCGCAGCCGGTCTATGTCAACGCCGCAGGCCTTGAGGACGGGCGTCGCGTCCTCATCCTCGGTCATCGCCAGGAGCAGGTGCTCGAGCGTTGCATATTCGTGGCGACGTTCCCCGGCCAGCGCGAACGCTCGGTGAAGGGATTTCTCGAGGTTCTTGGACAACATGGACATCGAACCACCTCGACTGAAAAAAAAGCGAACTAACTATTCTTTCTCCAACGTGCACTGCAGAGGATGCTGATTCTTGCGTGCATAGTCGACCGTCTGGGTCACCTTTGTCTCGGCAACCTCATACGTATAAACGCCGCAGACCCCCACGCCCTTCTGATGGACGTGCAGCATGATCTCCGTCGCCTCCTCACGGTTTTTCTGGAAGATGTTCTGCAGAACGTCGACCACGAACTCCATCGGCGTGTAGTCGTCGTTCAGCATCAGCACCTTGTACATGGAAGGCTTCTTCGTCCGGGTGCGCGTGAGCGTCAGCGCGCCCGTGCGGCCGCCGTCCTTGTCGTCGTCGTTGCCGTTTCCGCCGTCCCGGCGCGACGGCGGCTGCTGCGGCGGGCCACCGGGCGGCTCTTTCGGGCCACCCAGCCGTTCGCCCTCGAGGCGCCAATCGTTTGCGGAACGCAGGAACAACATCGTCTTGGAACAGCCCTCTCTTGCCGAAGCTCCTGAATTATATAGTCACTGAAAGCGTTTCCGCTACCTCGGCCGCAGCCCATCCTTTCCCACAACCACCATCCAGCGGTCTCCCCGCCCTCGCTGGGCGGCGTGGCTGTCGAAGCCGCGGCGGAATTCAGCCGGTTCGAGGGTGCGTGGCTTGTTGACCGGCACACGCACCTCGTCGAAGGTCCAGAGCCGGTCCGCGAACTTCACATTGGCGAAGCCGTCGGTCGGATAATGATAGGCCTGAAAGCCCCAGGCGCCGTCACGGCAGGATGAAACCGCCCACCAGAAATCGTTGTCCGGCAGGCGGAGGCCATCGCGTGGCGGACCGAATGCCGCACTGGCCAGCAATGCGGCCATCAATTCGCGCGTCTCGTCCCCGTTCAGCAGGCGTTGGCCCTTCTTCATGCGCCACGGATTTGTGATGTCGAGAGCGCTGCCGATGGAAAGGGAGGCGACATTGCCTTGGTCCGCCAGCACGCCGACATTCAGGCTGGCCGTGCCGTCCGGCTGCGGGAAGAGATCGTAGGACCGCACCTGTTCTTCCCACAGGGCGTTGTAGATCAATCTTATGTGGCTGCGCGTTCCGGGCTGGCAGGCCGCGCGGACGTCGTCGCCGCCCACATAGCCGAACCAGGAGAGGCTGCGGACGACGGGGAGATCGACATTTCGATCGGCCCGCTGCGCCGACGCTGGAACTATAGCCGCGCAGGCCAAAGCGAAGGCGAAGACCACGGCCGACAGCGATCTCATTGTTGTCTCCTGCACCAAGGGCCGAAGCAGTTTCCGAACCAACTTTGTCACGACAGCGGCGGCAAACGTTGCACAACCACACAAACTTTAGTAAGATTCTAGAAATAGTCCGTAACCTGTTGCGCGGGCTCAAGAAAAACAACTCCAGCGTAGTGGCGTTTTGAGATGACCCTCCTCATCAAGCGCTGTGCGGCAAGCCTTTGCTGGATTGCCGCCTGCAGTTTCATTGCTTCCACCCTCGCGCTGTCGGCAGCGATCGCGCAGACGCGCGCTGCGCCGCCGTCGAAAGTGCACGCGGCAAAGGCCGTCCAGCGGGCCGCCTCGCCCTGGGTGCCCAATCCGGCGGTCAATTCTAAGGATTCGTATCTTATCGTAGATGCCACCAGCGGCCGGGAGCTGGCCTCCGATCGCCCCGACGAACTGCGCCATCCCGCATCGCTGACCAAGCTGATGACGCTCTACCTCACCTTCTCGGCACTCGATTCCGGCCAGCTGTCGCTGGGCGACTCACTGCCGGTGTCGCTGGCGGCGCTCAATGCCTCGCCGACCAAGATGGGCATGGTAGGTGGATCTGTGAACGTGCGGGACGCCGTCATGGGCCTGGTGACGCGTTCGGCGAACGATGCAGCAATCGTGCTGGGTGAAGCATTGGGCGGCGACGAGGAGAACTTCGCCCGCCAGATGACACTGAAGGCGCGCCAGCTCGGCATGATGTCGACGGTGTTCCGCAACGCCTCGGGCCTGCCAAATCGCGAACAGGTGACGACGGCGCGCGATCTCGCCAAGCTTGCCCACGCCCTGCTCCGCGACTTCCCGCATTACTATCCGGTGTTCTCGGTGCAGAGCTATAACTACCGCGGCCGGATGTTGGGGAATCATAACCAGATGCTCCAGACCTACGCCGGGGCCGACGGGCTGAAGACGGGCTACACGGCAGCGTCGGGATTCAACCTTGTGATGTCGGCGGTGCGTGACAATCGCCGCCTGATCGGCGTCGTAATGGGCGGCGATAGCGGTTACTCGCGCGACAGGCTGATGGCCGAACTGATGGATCGCGGCTTCGCCACGGCACAGGCCCAGTCGCTCTCGGCCTGGACGTCGCCCCGCATACCGCCGTCGGCGCGCTACGCCGCCGCCAATTTCGTACCCGGCGCGGGCTTCCCTGATCTCCCGCGCATCGGCCAGGTGGCAAAAGCCGAGCCAGCACCGTCGGCCCCAACTGCGGCAGCCGCCCCTGCTCCCATCCAGCTCGCCACGACCGCTTCCGCTGCGCCAATCGCCTCGGGTGCGCCGACAATCGGCAGTTGGGTGATCCAGGTCGGTTCCTTCAACGAGAGCCAGGCGGCCGAACTTGCACTCGAGCGCGCCACTTCGGCTCTGCCCGATGCGATCCGCTCACACGGCGCGGCGACGATCGACGAAGTCCAGATGGCACAGCGCACGTTTCATCGTGCCCGGCTGACCAACCTGTCGCAGGCCGAAGCGATCGATGGCTGCAAGAAGCTGTCGGCGCGCAAGATCTTTTGCTCTGCGCTGCAGGTTACGGCCTGGAATACCCCTGGCGCCCGCTGAGCGCCCTCCGGAGGCGCGCGACGAAAATCTTCTTGTCCTGACGCTGCCAGAGCATCAGGTCCCAGGACCTTGCAGTGGGTTTGAGCTTGCTCACGATCGGTTCGAAGACCGACACCCGCGTCAACACCCCGCCGAGCCAGACCTTGAGCAACGAGATCCGATAACCGGCTCCCTCGTATGCCGCCAGCCGCGCCACATCGCGGGCGCTGAGGCCGCCCACGACGGCGCCGGCAACACTCCCTTTGCGGTCGGGAATGGAGATCGGGTAACTACCGCCCTGCACTCGCCAGCGTGACCAGCCCGGAAGCACTGCCGGCAGGAAGCTCGATGCCGGCAGGCGGCGGCCCAGCACCAAGGCAGTAACGTCGCGGTCGAGCAGCGTGCCGTAGAAGAAGAACCGCATCAGTGATGCCCGGCGGACGCCTCGTCCGGAAGCTCGAGTCCGCTCTTGGCCAGAGCCGCCCTGAGATCGCCCTTCAACCGCTCGAGGCCCGCCTCGTTCGCGCTCTCACAGCGCGCGACGAGCACCGGCTGCGTATTCGAGGCGCGCAGCAACCACCAGCCATCGGGTGTGTTGACACGCACGCCGTCGATGTCGTTCACCTTGGCATTCGCCGCCTTCAACCGCGCTTTCACTTCCTCGACAACCTTGAATTTGCGGTCATCGGCGCAATCGAAGCGCAGCTCCGGCGTGTTCACGAGCTGCGGAAGCTTGTCGCGCATCGCGGCCAGGCTCTCGGTGGCGTTGGCCACGATGTTCAGGAGCCGCAGACCGCAGTAAAGCGCGTCGTCGAAGCCGTAGAAAGTGTCTGCAAAGAAGATGTGGCCGCTCATCTCGCCAGCCAGCGGCGACTTGAGCTCGGCCATCTTGGTCTTGATGAGCGAGTGGCCGGTCTTCCACATCAGCGGCGTGCCGCCGGCGCGCAGCACTTCGTCGAACAGTGCCTGACTGGCCTTCACATCGGCAATGATCGTGGCGCCAGGATGATCCTTCAGCACGTCGCGCGCCCACAGGATCAGAAGCTGATCGCCCCACAGGATGCGGCCCTTGCCGTCGACCGCGCCGATACGGTCGCCATCCCCATCGAAGGCGATGCCGAGATCGCAGCCCTGGCGCTTCACCTCGGCGACCAGCTGCTCGAGGTTCTTCGGCACGGTCGGATCGGGATGGTGAGCAGGAAATGTGCCGTCGACCTTCTCGTTCAGCACGTAGTGCTTGCCCGGGAGCTTGTCGACGACGGCGCGAATCGAAACGCCGACGGCACCGTTGCCGGTATCCCACGCGACCTTGAGCTTCTTGCCGGGCTTCACGTCCTTGAGAAGTCGCACGGCGTAGTCGGCCAGGATGCTCTTTTTCTCGACCGAGCCCTTGCCCGAGTCCTGATCGCCCTTGCCCGCCATCTCGCCCAGCTTGGTGATGTCGGCGCCGAAGAATGACTTCTTGCCCATCATCATCTTGAAGCCGTTGTAGTCCGGCGGATTGTGCGAACCGGTGATCATGATGCCGCCGTCGGCATCGAGGTGATAGACCGAGAAGTAGAGCATCGGAGTGGCGGCCAACCCGATCTGGATGACGTCGCAGCCAGCGGCAACCAGCCCTTCGGTGCAGGCTGCGGCGAGATCGGGCGAGCTCAGTCGCCCGTCATAGCCCAGCGCCACCTTCTTGCCGCCCTTGCGGCGGACCAGCGTGCCGAACGTGCGCCCGATCGCGCGTGCGTCGGACACGTGCAGCGTGGTGCCCACGACGCCACGGATGTCGTATTCGCGCAGAATCGAGGGATCGAACTTGTGCGCCGTCTCACTCATGAATCACTCCGGACTTTTCTTCCAATATCCCTAGCTGCGCGGCTTGGGGCGGCCGATGCCTTCGTAGGCGAACCCCAGCCCTCTCATTTCCTCGGGATTGAAAATGTTGCGCAGGTCGACGATGCGGGGCTGGCGCATCGCCTCCTTGATACGCCGCGGGTCGAGGCCGCGAAACTCGTGCCACTCCGTTATCACCACCAGCACGTCGGCACCGGTCGCGGCATCGTAGGCCGTCTTGGCGAAGGTGACGTCGGGCAGGAGTTTGCCCGCCTCGCCCATGCCCTCGGGATCGAAGGCCACGATCTTGCCACCGGCCTTCTGCAGGGCCGGGACAATATCGAGCGAGGGCGCGTCGCGCATGTCGTCGGTGTTGGGCTTGAAGGTGAGGCCCAGCACGCCGATCGTCAGGCCTGCAACCGAGCCGCCACAGAAGTCGATGACCTTCTGGGCCATCTTCTTCTTGCGCGAATTGTTCACTTCGATGACCTGCTCGACGATCGTCTGGCGCGCATTGGCCTCGCGCGCCGTGTAGGCGAAAGCAAGCGTGTCCTTGGGAAAGCATGAGCCGCCGAAGCCAGGACCCGGGTGCAGGAACTTGCGGCCGATTCGGCCGTCGAGCCCGATGCCGCGCGCCACGTCGTGTACGTCGGCGCCGACCTTCTCGCAGAGATCCGCGATCTCGTTGATGAAGGTGATCTTCGTCGCCAGGAAAGCGTTGCCCGCGTACTTGGTCACTTCGGCGGTCTCGATGTTGGTGAACACCATCGGCGTCTGAATGAGGTTGAGCGGGCGATACACGCCTGCCATCACGTCGCGCGCCCGCTGGCTCTCGACACCAATCACCACGCGGTCGGGTTTCATGAAGTCCTCGATCGCAGCCCCTTCGCGCAGGAATTCCGGGTTCGAGGCCACATCGAACTGGGCGTCCGGGTTCGCCTCACGGACGATGCGCTCGACCTCGCGGCCAGTGCCCACGGGAACGGTCGACTTGGTGACGATCACGGTATAGCCGCGGATCGCCTTCGCGATCTCGGCGGCGGCCGCGTAGACATAGGTCAAGTCTGCATGGCCGTCGCCGCGCCGCGTCGGCGTGCCCACCGCGATGAATACTGCATCGGCCTTGCCTACGGCATCGGCGAGAGTGGTGTCGAAGCTGAGGCGGCCGGCCTTTGCGTTGTCCGTGACCATGCGGTCGAGGCCGGGTTCGTAGATCGGGATCTTGCCGTCACGCAGCGCCGCGATCTTGGCGGGATCCTTGTCGATGCAGATGACGTCGTGCCCGAACTGCGCGAGACAGGCGCCGGATACGAGACCGACGTAGCCCGATCCCACCATGACGATACGCATTCGATCAGCCTTTCAGCATGCGCGTAAGCAGCGCCCGCGTTTCCGCCGCCGTGTCGGCGCGATTCAGCGCCACGCCGACATTGGCCTCGAGGAAGCCGATTCGACTGCCGCAATCATAGCGCTGGCCGGTGTAGGTCATCGCATGAAAAGGCTTGTTGCCGATCATCTTGGCCATCGCGTCGGTCAGCTGGATCTCGCCGCCTGCGCCCTTTTCGTGCCTGTCGAGATGATCGAACACCTCCGGCAGGACGACGCTGCGGCCGATCCAGGCCAGGGTCGATGGCGCCTCTTCCGGCTTTGGCTTCTCGACGATGCCGGTCATCTCGGCGAGGCCGTCTTTCTCGGGCTTTACCGCCACGATGCCGTAACTCTTGGTCTGTTCGCGCGGCACGTTCATCACAGCCACGATGTTGCCGCCCGTCTTCTCGTGTGCGGTCACCAGTTGAGCGGTGCAGGTCGGCGAACTCACCATGAGCTCATCCGGCAGCAGCACGGCGAACGGCTCGCGGCCGATCCAGTGCCGGGCACACCATACGGCGTGCCCGAGGCCGAGCGGCTTCTGCTGGCGGGTGAAGATCGCATTGCCCTGCTTCAGGGTCGCCGCTTGTGTCAGCTTGAGTTCGGCTGCCTTGTTACCGCGCTGCTCGAGCGTGGCCTCGAGTTCGTAGGCTGAATCGAAATGGTCCTCGATCGCCATCTTGTTGCGACCGGTCACGAAGACGAATTCGTCGATACCGGCGTCGAGGCACTCCTCGATGGCGTACTGGATCAGCGGCCGGTCGACGACCGTCAGCATTTCTTTTGCCATCGCCTTGGTGGCAGGCAGAAACCTCGTGCCAAGGCCGGCAACCGGCAGAACCGCTTTACGGACGCGCTGCGCCATGTGTATCGACCTCGTCGTCCAAAAGCATATTATACTGCAAAATCAATGATTTGCCTGAAATCATCTGCCCCCTTGGAGCAACGGTCGCGGTAGATGCCACAGCCGCGCCGCCTCTGGCAAGGTCAACCACCCAGAAGAATGTCCTTCGCACGGTTGATCCGGGCAGCCAAGTCGGCGCTGCCGCCGACGTCCGGATGGACCCGCTGGATTAGTCGCCGGTGAGCCGCCCTGATCTCCTCCGCCGTCGCTCCCTCGGCAAGGCCGAGAATGGCCAGCGCTTCTGCACGGCCAATGCTCGCGCTCGTGCCGGCGGGTGGCGGGCGGGTCTTATCTCGCCAATCGGCCCCCAGCCGCCGGTCAAGATAGGCCTCCAGGATCCTGAGTGAATCTGGATCGGAAGCGCATTCACTCCGCAGCGCGAGTAAATCCCTATCACCCAGCGCCTCCAGTAGGCGCCCCGAAAATTGCCCCTTAATCACACGGCCGCCAACATCGCCCGTACTATGATCTATCCAGGCCTGCAGGTAGGCGGTGTGCGTCTCTGTGCGCTGGCCGCTGTCGGGGGTACTGAACCCACGCGACGGCCGGTAGCGCACGGCGCGGGCGATCAGGCCGGTTACGACGACGCCCGCCAGGCCGAAAAGTTCGGGCAGGAAACTTGGCAGAAAGCGCACACCGAAGATCAGCAATCCGCCGACGCCCAGCGCGCCGAGCAGGACAAGTCCCATCCGCAGGCGCCGCGCAACCGCCGTTGGATTAGCGCGCAGGAACCAGGCGACGCCCAATCCGACGGCAATCAGCAACACGAGCGCTGCGAGAAGGATCGGCATGGTTCACGGCTTGGCGGCTGCGGGCGACGGAGATGCGGGAAGTCCCTGCTCCTGGCGCTGCTTCTGCGCTTCTTTCCAGCGCGCGACATTGCGATTGTGCTCGTAGATATTGACCGCAAAGGCGTGACCACCCTGCCCGTCGGCGACGAAATAGAGCGAGCGATCGCGCGGCGCCGGACTGGTTGCTGCCAGGATCGAGGCGCGCCCCGGGTTGCAGATCGGCCCCGACGGCAGGCCTGGGACGACATAGGTGTTGTACCCCGACGGCGATTGCAGATCGGCGCGCGTCAGGTCGCGGCCGAGCGTCCCCTTGCCGCCGGTGATGCCATAAATCGTTGTGGGATCGCTCTCGAGTTTCATCTTGATGCGCAGGCGATTGACGAACACGGCGGCGACTTTCTGCCGTTCTGCGGGAAGAGCCGTCTCCTTCTCGATCATCGACGCTAGGATCACGACCTCGCGCCGATTGGCGATCGGCAGGCCGGCGGCACGCTTGCGCCAGGCTTCGTCGACGGTTTTCTCCATCGCCTCCTTCATGCGCAGCAGGAGGCCGTCGCGGGTATCGTTGCGCGAATAGAAGTAGGTCTCCGGCAGCAGGTCGCCTTCCTTGACGTCGAGAGTGATTTCTCCGGTCAGCGTATCGGTCTTGCGCACCAGTTCGACAATCTCCGCCGTCGTCGTGCCTTCCGGCACCGTCAGGCGGCGCTGCACGACCTTGCCCGACTGCAGCAGCTCGACCAGAGACTGCATCGAGGCATGCGCGGGAATTTCATATTCGCCCGCCTTGATCGGCTTGGGTGACGGGTCGACCATCAAGGCGACCCGAAACAAAATGGCATGATCGAGGACGCCCTCGTCCTTCAATACCTTGGCCATGGTCGCAGGCCCCGCGCCACGCGGTATGACCACGCGCTTGGAAACGCTGAGCGGTCCGTCGGACACAAGCATCCCATGGCCGACGAACAGCGCGCCGCCGATCACGGCGACGAACAGAGTCACGAAGAAGAGCGTCCAACGAAAGAAGCTGAGCATTACTCAGCGCCGGCGATCAGACGGGACCGACGATCAACGACGCGTTGGTGCCGCCGAAACCGAACGAATTGCTGAGCGCGTAGCGTACCTTGCGCTGCTTGGCCTGCTTCGGCACCAGGTCGATGTCGCAGCCTTCGTCGGGTTCGTCGAGATTGAGGGTCGGCGGCACGACTTGGTCCTGCACCGACTTGATGGCGTAGATCGCCTCGATCGCACCGGCAGCGCCCAGCAAGTGGCCGGTCGCCGACTTGGTCGACGACATCGAAAGCTTGTAGGCATCGTCTCCGAACACCCGCTTCACCGCGCCGAGTTCGATCACGTCCGCCATGGTCGAAGTGCCGTGGGCGTTTACATAGTCGATCTGGTCGGTACCGAGGCCCGCCCGCTTCAACGCGGCCTTCATGGCGCGCTGGGCGCCGCTGCCGTCTTCCGACGGAGCGGTGATGTGATAGGCATCGCCCGACAGGCCGTAGCCCAGGATCTCGGCGTAAATCTTGGCGCCGCGCTTCCTGGCATGCTCGTACTCTTCGAGGATGACACAACCCGCGCCCTCGCCCATGACAAAGCCGTCGCGCCTCTTGTCCCACGGCCGCGACGCCGCAGTCGGCGTATCGTTGAAGTCCGTCGACAGCGCCTTGCAGGCGTTGAAGCCCGCGATTCCGATGCGGCAGACCGTGGCCTCGGCACCACCCGCCACCATGACGTCGGCGTCGTCGAGCATGATCAGGCGCGCAGCGTCGCCGATGGCATGCGCACCGGTGGCGCACGCCGTCACGACGGAGTGGTTGGGTCCCTTGAAGCCATAGGCGATCGAAACCTGGCCGGAAATGAGGTTGATCAGGGCCGACGGTACGAAGAACGGGCTGACCCGTCGCGGACCGCGCTCCTTCAGCGTGATCGACGTCTCGTAGATCGTCTGAAGGCCACCGATGCCGGCGCCCATCAGGACACCGGTACGATTCAGGCTTTCTTCGTCCTGGGGCATCCAGCCGGAATCTTCCACGGCCTGCTTGGCCGCCGCCATTCCGAACAGGATGAACTTGTCGACCTTCCGCTGCTCTTTCGGGAGCATATAGAGGTCGGCATTGAAATGTCCGTTGGCCTTGTCTCCGACGGGAACCTCGCCCGCGATCTTGGTCGCGAGGTCCGACGTATCGAAGCTCTGGATCGAGTGAATGCCCGACTCAGCCGCGATCAATCGGCGCCAGTTGACGTCGACTCCATCACCCAACGGGGTGACCATGCCCATGCCGGTTACGACAACGCGCCTCATGAGTCGCCTTCCCTTGTTCGGGTGCGAACGTCGATCAGGACTTGGCGTTGCTCGTGATGAAGCTGATCGCGTCGCCGACGGTCTGGATCTTCTCGGCAGCATCGTCGGGGATCTCGATGCTGAACTCTTCTTCGAAGGCCATCACCAGCTCGACGGTATCGAGCGAGTCGGCGCCCAGATCGTCGATAAACTTGGCGTCTTCCTTCACCTGGGCGGCTTCGACACCGAGATGCTCGACAACGATCTTCTTAACGCGCTCGGCAACATCGCTCATTTTCTTGTCCTTCCCGTATCTTCAAATTTCCGGTCCGCCGAGGGGACGGCGATTTCCGGTTCTCCTAACATAGCTTCCCGGCGATTGGCTAGCGCTGGAAAGCCCACAGAATCAGGCACTTGCGCCTAAATCATGGCCATACCGCCATTGATGTGGAGCGTCTGGCCCGTCACGTAGGCCGCCTCATCGCTGGCAAGATAGACAACTCCTGCCGCGATCTCCTCCGGCGTGCCCAGACGATCGGCCGGAACGCGGCCAAGTATGCCCTTCTTCTGCTCGTCGGTCAGGACATCGGTCATAGGCGTCGCGATGAAGCCCGGGGCGATGCAGTTGACCGTGATGTTGCGCGAAGCCAGTTCCTGCGCGAGCGACTTTGACATGCCGATGAGGCCTGCTTTGGCGGCGGCATAGTTGGCCTGGCCCGGATTGCCCGTCACGCCCACGATCGAGGTGATGTTGATCACGCGGCCAAACCTACGCTTCATCATCCCGCGCATCGTCGCGCGGATCAGGCGGAACGTGCCGGTAAGATTCACCTGCAGGACCTTCTCCCACTCCTCGTCCTTCATGCGCATCGAGATATTGTCGCGCGTGATGCCGGCGTTGTTCACCAGGATATCGAGCTTGCCGCCCATCGCCGCCTCGGCCTCCTTGGCCAAACGCTCGATGTCGGCGGCGTCGTCCATCTTTGCGGCCACGACATGCGCGCGCTCGCCCATCGTGCCCTTCAGCTGCTCCAGCGCGTCGGCGCGGGTGCCGGACAGAGTGACAATGGCGCCCTGCTTGTGGAGCATGCGGGCGATGGCGCCGCCGATGCCGCCAGAGGCTCCGGTCACAAGCGCGGCCTTGCCGCTGAGATCGAACATGCGCGTATCCCCTACTAGGCCGTCTTCAGGAAGGCTTCGATATCGGCCGGCGTGTTGAGCGCCGTGCCGGTCATTTCCTTGTCAATGCGCTTCACTAGGCCCGACAGTACCTTGCCGGAACCACATTCGATCAGCGCGTCGACGCCGTTGGTCTTCATGTACTGAACGCTTTCGCGCCAACGAACGAGAGCGGTCACCTGTTCCACCAGCCTCTGCTTGATTGCGCCCGGTTCTGTGATTTCCGACGCCAGGACATTGGCGATCAGCGGCACGACGGGTGTGCCGAGCGATATCCGTTCGAGCGCTTCCTGCATCGCGTCCGCCGCGGGCTGCATCAAGGAGCAATGGAAGGGCGCGCTCACCGGCAGCAGCATGCCGCGCTTGCAGCCTTTGGCCTTCGCCGCCTCGATTGCGCGTTCAACCGCGTCCCTGTGACCGCTGACGACGACCTGTCCGCCACCATTGTCATTGGCGACCGCGACCACCTCACCCTGGGCCGCCTCCTTGCAGGCTTCTTGGGCGGGTTCGAGTTCGATGCCCAGAAGCGCCGCCATGGCACCAACCCCGACCGGGACGGCCTTCTGCATCGACTGACCGCGCAGCTTGAGCAGCCGCGCGGCGTCAGCCAGCTTCAGCGACCCTGCCGCCGCCAGCGCCGAATACTCACCCAGGGAGTGGCCTGCGACGTGGCTCGCGAGACTGGCGAGAGGCCTCCCGCCGTCTTTTTCGAGGATCCGGACCACCGCCATGCTGACGGCCATCAGTGCCGGCTGTGCGTTCTCCGTCAGAACCAGCTCGGATTCAGGGCCTTCGCGCATCAATTTGGACAGGTTCTGTTTCAGGGCCTCATCGACCTCCTGGAACACGTCGCGGGCCGTCCCGAAGGCGGCGGCGAGGTCGGTTCCCATGCCGACGGCCTGGGATCCCTGTCCCGGAAACACAAAAGCGCGACTCATGGGCCGATTTCCCCCTGTTTTTGGCCTGAAGCGGCCTTCTCATACCCCACTCGGCGGGTGGCCGGAATGCCTTGATTTAAGGGGGCGAGCCTGTATAACCGCCGCTCTTCGGGGCCTAAATCGGCCTCGTCTCCTTGCCGATCCTAGCATTCCGCAGCCCGTGGAATTGTGAGGGGGTCGGCTAGATCCGGGCGGTTCTTGAGAACTCCGGATCGCAAATAGCCATAAGGAGCCAGAATGGCGTTGTACGAAAACGTCTTCATTGCGCGCCAGGATGTCCCGGCGACGACGGTGGAGACACTGACGACCCAGTTCGAAGAACTGGTCAAAGGCCTCGGCGGCACCGTCTCCAAGAAGGAGTACTGGGGTCTGCGGTCGCTCAATTTCCGCATCAAGAAGAACCGCAAGGGGCACTACACCCTTCTCAACATCGACGCCCCGTCGGCGGCGGTGAAGGAGCTGGAGCGTACGATGTCGATCAACGAAGACATCATCCGCTACCTGACCGTCCGCGTCGACGCGCTCGAGGAAGGTCCCTCTGCCGTCATGCAGCGCAGCAGCGAGAAGTCGGATCGTCCCGGTGGCGATCGTGGCGACCGCTGGGGCGATCGTCCGCCGCGCCGCGAGCGTCCGCGCTTCGGTGAAGATGGTGCTGCCGTCATGGGTTCGGAGGAAGAAGTATGAGCGCGCAACGCCGTCCCTTCACGCGCCGCCGCAAGAGCTGCCCCTTCTCGGGCACCAACGCGCCGAAGATCGACTATAAGG
This sequence comes from Enhydrobacter aerosaccus, assembly GCA_903915535.1. GTDB lineage: Bacteria > Pseudomonadota > Alphaproteobacteria > Reyranellales > Reyranellaceae > Reyranella > Reyranella aerosaccus_C. Next base: position 39,721 of record CAIWTJ010000089.1, on the reverse strand, counting down.
ACGTGCGCCTTCTGCAGCGCTTCGTCTCCGAGCGCGGCAAGATCGTGCCGAGCCGCATTTCCGCAGTGTCGTCGAAGAAGCAGCGTGAACTCGCCCAGGCGATCAAGCGCGCCCGCTTCCTGGCGCTCCTGCCGTACCTCATCGCCTAGCAGGGAATTACATCATGCCGATGAATCTCATCCTGCTGGAACGCGTGCCGAAGCTCGGTCAGATGGGCGACGTTGTGAAGGTGAAGCCCGGCTTCGCCCGCAACTACCTGCTGCCGCAGAAGAAGGCCCTGCGCGCCACCAAGGACAACATCGCCTACTTCGAATCGCAGCGTAAGGTACTGGAGGCCCAGAACCTCGAGCGCCGTCAGGACGCCGAAAAGGTCGGCGCCAAGATCGGCGACCTCAAGGTCATCCTGATCCGCCAGGCTTCCGAAGCTCTCCAGCTTTACGGTTCGGTCACGTCTCGCGACATCGCCGATGGCGCCGCCGCGGCGGGCGTCAAGGTCGAGCGTAGCCAGGTCGAACTGGACAAGCCGATCAAGCTGCTGGGTGCCCACAAGATCAAGGTCCACCTCCATCCGGAAGTGACGATCGAGATCACCGTGGTCGTCGCGCGTTCGCCCGACGAAGCCGACTTCCTGGCCAAGGGCGGCACTTTGGTCGCCGAGACCGAGCGTGCCCAGCTCGAAGCGGCGGAAGCCGCCCAGCGCGCCGCCGCACAGGCCGCTGCACTGTTCGAAGCCAAGTCGGCCGAAGCCGTCGAGGGCGAGGCCGCTGAGGCCCCGGCCGCCGAAGAAGCACCCGCCGAAGAGAAATAGGCATATCCGGGCATTGCCCGGTTCTGTCTACAGACGCCCGCCACCGCACGCCCGCGATGGCGGGCGTTTTCTTTTGGGCACTAGATAAAACCTAGTCTGGCAATGGCTTGAATCATTGAAACAGATAAATATTTAAGGCGAAAATAAGGGCTGTTCCGCAGGGTTGGCGTTTCCCAATTTCCAATGGGGGTCGACGATGTTGCTTGCGAAGGTCTTCGCCAGGTTCATTGGCGAAGGTCAATTGACGATCATCGATGCGGCTGGGCGCACGCATCGCGTCCAAGGCGCCAGACCGGGCCCCGCGGTCACTGTACGAATTCGTACATGGTGGACTGGAATCCGGTTGGTCCTGCGCCCCCGGCTCGCGGTTGGCGAAACCTACATGACCGGTACCCTTACGGTCGAAGAAGGCGACATCTACGGGTTGCTGGACCTCATCGGCCGCAACATCGCCGCGATAGACAGCAGCGCCCTGGTTCGCCTGTCCTATGCCTTCCAACGCTTCCTTCGGTTCCTCGAGCAGCACAATCCAGTCGGCAAGGCGCAGCGCAATGTCGCACACCACTACGACCTCAACGACCAGCTCTACGACTTCTTCCTCGATCGCGACCGCCAGTATTCCTGCGCCTATTTCAGAACGGGCCAGGAGACGCTGGAGCAGGCACAGGAGAACAAGAAGCGACACATCGCCGCCAAGCTCCTGCTGAAGCCGGGCCAAAAGGTTCTCGATATCGGATCCGGCTGGGGCGGCATGGGCCTGTTCCTCGGCCGCGAATTCGACGTCGACGTAACGGGCGTCACACTCTCCAAGGAGCAGCTCGCCGTCTCCAGCCGGCGCGCCCTCGAAAGCGGCATCGCCGACCGCGTGCGCTTCAAGCTGCTCGACTACCGCCAGGAGCCGAACAAATACGATCGCATCGTGTCCGTGGGAATGTTCGAGCATGTCGGCGCCGCGCACTATCGAGAGTACTTCGCGAAGGTGAAGGAGCTTCTCGCCGGCGACGGCGTCATGCTGTTGCATGCTATCGGCCGCATGGAGCCGCCGGGCGGCACCAATACCTGGCTGCGAAAATACATCTTCCCCGGCGGCTACTCGCCCGCCCTGTCGGAAGTCATGGCGGCAATCGAGACGGCCGGGCTCTGGGTCACCGATGTCGAGGTGTTGCGTCTGCATTATGCCGATACGCTGCGGCTCTGGCGCGAGCGCTTCCTCGCCAATCGCGAGAAGATCAAGGCGCTGGCTGGTTACGACGACCGCTTCTGCAGGATGTGGGAGTTTTATCTCGCCGGGTGCGAGATCTCCTTCCGGTATATGAACCAGATGGTTTTCCAGATCCAAATCGCGCGTCGGCAGGATGCGGCGCCATTGACGCGCGATTACATGGTGGAAGCGGAACAGGGCGCCACCCGCGCAAGGTCCATGGCGGCGGAGTAGCCCACCTGATTCGCCCTATACCGAGGGGCAGCCAATGGGGTACTCTATTCGTTCTCTAAGAGCTTGCCCCCTCACTCAGTTAAAAGGCTCTCTATGGAGCCCCAAAAAGACGAACATATCGAGAGCCCAAGAGTCGTAGAGCTCGTTCCCGCGCGAGAGCCACCGCACAACTTCGAGGCGGAACAGGCATTGCTGGGTTCGATTCTGGTGAACAACGCGGCCTACCATCGGGTGGCCGAGTTCCTCAAGGGCGAACACTTCGCCGACCCGCTTCACGGCAAGCTGTTCGATTCCCTGGCTCGCCTGATCGAACGTGGCCAGCTGGTGAGCGCCGTCACACTCAAGACCTATATCGAGAGCGACGAGGATATGAAGGCCGCCGGCGGCGCCGCGTACCTCGCGGGTCTCGCCGCCGCCTCGGTGCACGTGATCGATGCCGGCGATTTCGGCCGCCTCGTCCACGATCTCTTCCTTTTGCGCGAACTCATCACGCTGGGTCAGGACGTCGTCAACGGCGCGTTCAAGCCGACGTTGGACGAGACGGCGATCGAGCAGATCGAGGTCGCCGAAAAGAAGCTCTACGACCTTGCGAGCGTCGGCCAGACCGATGGCAGCTTCCGCCCGTTCCGTGCAGCGCTGACCGAGGCGATGGTCGCCGCCGAAGCCGCCTACAATCGCGCGGGCCAGCTCACGGGCGTTGCCACCGGCCTCACCCAGCTCGACCAGCTGCTGGGCGGCCTGCACAAATCCGATCTGCTGATCCTGGCTGGCCGTCCTTCGATGGGAAAGACCGCCCTCGCCACCAACATCGCCTTCAACGCGGTGAAGGCCTATCGCGAGGAGCATGGCGAAGACGGCAAGCCCAAGGTCATCGACGGCGCGGTCGTAGGCTTCTTCTCCCTCGAAATGTCGGCGGAGCAGCTCGCCAACCGCATCCTGTCGGAACAGGCTGGCATCTCCTCGGAGAAGATCCGCAAGGGTGAAATGTCGAGCGGCGATTTCGACCGTGTTATCTCGGTCAGCCAGGAGCTCGAGCACCTGAACCTCTACATCGACGACACGCCCGCGCTGTCGATCGCGGCGCTGCGCACCCGCGCCCGGCGCCTCAAGCGCACGCGTGGCCTCGGCCTCCTGATCGTCGACTACCTCCAGCTCCTCAATCCGTCGGGCAAGTCGCGTCAGGAGAATCGTGTCCAGGAGGTCTCCGAGATCACCCGCGGTCTCAAGACGCTGGCCAAGGAACTCGACGTCCCCGTCATCGCCCTCTCCCAGCTCAGCCGTGCCGTCGAGCAACGCGAGGACAAGCGTCCGCAGCTCGCCGATCTCCGTGAATCGGGCTCGATCGAGCAGGACGCCGACGTCGTGATGTTCGTCTATCGCGAGGAGTACTACCTCACCCGCACAGAGCCGACCCGCCGCGCCGAGGAAAGCGACCAGAAGTTCAACGAGCGGCACGAAGCCTGGAAGGAACGCTGCGAGCAGACCTACGGCAAGGCCGAGGTGATCGTGGCCAAGCAGCGCCATGGTCCGACCGGCATCGTGCGCCTGTCGTTCGAGGGCGCCATCACCAAGTTCGACAATCTGCCCGCCGACGCAGATGGGGTCGGACCCATCTTCGAATAGCCGGTAGGATGTCACTCCCCGGCGACAACGACGCCGTGCGCCGGGCCGGCGCCGTCCTCACGGTCGATCTCGGCGCCATCGCTGCCAACTGGCGCGGGCTGCGGGATGCAGGCCGTGCCGCCGGGCGTCCGGTGGACTGCGCCGCCGTGCTCAAGGCTGATGCCTACGGCACCGGCGCCACCCTCGTCGGGCCCCGCCTTGCCGCAGAGGGCTGCCGTCACTTCTTCGTGGCTCATATCGACGAAGCCATTGCGCTCCGCGCCGTGTTGCCCGAACTGCCGATCTATGTCCTGAACGGCCTGCTGCCAGGTACCGAAGGCGACTTCGTCGAGCACCGGCTGGTCCCTGTGCTCAACCATCTCGGCCAGCTCAACGCCTGGCGCGCGGCGGCTCAACGCTACAGCCGGCCTCTCGACGCGGTGATCCATGTCGATACCGGCCTCAATCGCCTGGGCTTCAATCCCGACGAGGCGCAGGTCCTGGTCAACGAACGCGGTCGCCTGCGCGGACTGCGCCTCGCGTTGATCATCAGCCACCTGATCGCCTCTGAGGAGCAGAACAACCCGGTCAACGGCGAGCAGCTGTCACGCTTTCGCACCTTCGTGAAGGCGATGCCTGGCGCGCCGGCGTCGCTGGCAAATTCATCGGGCGTGTTCCTCGGCCCCGACTATCACTTCGATCTGCTGCGGCCGGGCGCGGCGCTCTACGGCATCAATCCCATGCCCGACCAATCGAACCCGATGCTGCCGGTCGTCACCCTGAATGCGCGTATCCTGCAGGTTCGCAAGATCGATGCCTTCCAGACCGTGGGCTACGGCGGCGCCTGGCGGGCCGCCCGGCCGGGCCGCGTGGCCACGATTGCGCTGGGATATGCCGACGGTTACTTTCGAACGCTCATCAACCGCACGCATGTGCAACTCGCCGGGCACCGGGTGCCCGTGATCGGCCGCATTTCAATGGATCTCACGACGATCGACGTGACTGACGTCCCCGAAGCACAGTGCCAGCCGGGAGACGGTGTCGAGGTACTGGGCGCGCACATGACGCCCGACGATCTTGCCGAGCATGCCCGCACAAACGCGTACGAAGTCATGACTTCGCTCGGACGGCGCTACGCCCGGGTCTATGTCGATCGCCCGGAGCTTCAACCGGAACCGGAACCTGCGGAGCAGCCCGCGTGACCATTCCCGTCGTCACGATTCTCGGCCGCATGACGCTCGCCTTCCTGGCAGCAGCTGGTGCCATCACGATGTTTGCCGGCCACAGCCTGCGCCAGATCGCGCGGCCGCCGTACTACCGCCAGCAGATCCTCCGCCAGATGCTGGAGATCGGCTACTACTCTCTGCCCGTCGTCGGACTTACGGCCATTTTCACCGGCATGGTGCTGGCACTGCAAAGCTACACCGGCTTTGCGCGCTTCTCGGCCGAAGCCGCCATCCCGAACGTCGTCGTCGTGTCGCTGACCCGCGAACTGGGGCCGGTTCTGGCAGGCCTCATGGTCGCCGGCCGTGTCGGCGCCGCGATGGCTGCCGAAATCGGAACCATGCGCGTCACCGAACAAATCGACGCGCTCACCACGCTCTCGACCGATCCATTCAAGTATCTCGTGGGGCCGCGCATCCTCGCGGGAATCCTCACTTTGCCGATCCTGGTCCTGATCGCCGATATCATCGGCGTGCTGGGCGGCTATGTTGTCGGCGTCTACAAGCTCGACTTCAACGACGCGGCTTACCTGCGCAACACGCTCGACTTCCTGCAGTTCCAGGACGTTTTCTCCGGCCTGGTGAAAGCCGCGGTGTTCGGCTTCCTGATTACACTGATGGGCTGCTACCACGGCTACAATTCCAAAGGCGGCGCACAGGGTGTCGGCATGGCGACGACCAACGCCGTCGTCTCGGCCTCGATCCTGATCCTGACGTTCAACTACTTCATCACCGAAGCTTTCTTCGCGCGCTGATGAAGATCCCGAAGATATCTCTGCGCGGCGTCACCAAGTCCTTCGGCACGAAGAAAGTGCTGCAGGGGATCGACCTCGATGTGGCGGCCGGCGAATCGGTAGTGGTGATCGGCGGCTCGGGCACCGGCAAGTCGGTGCTGCTGAAGTGTATTCTCGGCCTGATGCGACCTGAATCGGGGTCGATCAAGATCGACGGCGAGGAAAGCGTCGGTCTGAGCGACGGCGGCCGCGCCGACATCATGCGCAAGTTCGGCATGCTGTTTCAGGGCGGAGCGCTGTTCGACTCGCTGCGTGTCTGGGAGAACGTGGCCTTCGGGCCGATCCAGAGCGACGGCATGGCGCCCGCCAAGGCCAAGGACATTGCCATCGCGACGCTCGGCAACGTCGGTCTCGGGCCCGAAATCGGCGAGCTTTATCCGTCGGAACTTTCGGGCGGCATGCAGAAGCGCGTGGCGCTGGCCCGGGCGATCGCGCGCAAGCCCGAGATCATCTTCTTCGACGAGCCCACGACGGGTCTCGACCCGATCATGGCCGACGTCATCAACGACCTGATCGTGAAGTGTGTCAGCGATCTTGGCGCCACCGCCGTCTCGATCACGCACGACATGGCCAGCGCCCGCAAGATCGGCCATCGCATCGCCATGCTCTACGACGGCAAGCTGATCTGGCAGGGACCCGTCGGCGACATCGACCGGTCCGGCAACGCCCACGTCGAGCAGTTCATCCATGGCCGCGCCGAGGGACCGATCCAGATGCAGGTCCGGAAGCTCTAGGCGCGCCATGGCCCGCCCCATCAAGCGCTTCGTCTGCCAGTCGTGCGGCTCGGTCACGAACAAATGGAGCGGCCGCTGCGAATCGTGCGGCGAGTGGAACACGATCTCCGAGGAATCCGCGCCCGCGCCCGGTCCCGCCGGCGGCGGCTTGGTGCGCGGCGGCAAGGGCCGTCTGCTCGAGTTCACCGGCCTCACCGGCTCGACGCCGCAGCCGCCGCGGTACAAGAGCGGCATCAACGAGTTCGACCGCGTCTGCGGCGGCGGCCTGGTGGTGGGCTCCGCCTTGCTGATCGGCGGCGATCCCGGCATCGGCAAGTCGACGCTGATGCTGCAGATGGCGGCGGCACTCGCCAAACAGAACACCGCCTGCGCCTACATCTCCGGCGAAGAGGCCGTCGATCAGGTCCGCCTGCGTGCGGAGCGGCTGGGGCTCGCCGACGCGGACGTCCATCTCGTCGCCGCGACCTCGGTGCGCGACATCGTGGCAACGCTGGAGCGGCCCGACGCGCCGAAGATCGCCGTGATCGATTCGATCCAGACCATGTGGCTCGACACCGTCGACTCTACACCCGGGACCGTCACCCAGGTGCGTGCGTCCGCGCAGGCCCTGGTCGAGCTCGCCAAGCGCCGCGGGATCGCCGTTCTGATGGTCGGCCACGTCACAAAGGACGGCGCCATCGCGGGCCCGCGCGTCCTCGAGCACATGGTCGACACGGTTCTCTACTTCGAGGGCGAGCGCGGCCACCAGTTTCGCATCCTGCGCACCGTCAAGAACCGCTTCGGCCCGACCGACGAGATCGGCGTGTTCGAGATGTCCGACCGCGGCCTCAGCGATGTCGCCAACCCGTCGGCACTCTTTCTCGCGGAACGGCGGGGCCATGTCGCTGGCGCTTGCGTCTTTGCCGGCGTCGAAGGCACGCGGCCGCTCCTTGTGGAGATCCAGGCGCTGGTCAGCCCTTCCTCGCTCGGCAATCCGCGCCGCGCGGTTGTCGGCTGGGACTCGAACCGGTTGGCCATGGTGCTGGCCGTTCTCGAGGCGCGCTGCGGCGTCAACATCGGCGCCAACGACGTCTACCTGAACGTGGCCGGCGGCCTGCGCATCAACGAGCCGGCGGCCGACCTCGCGGTGGCGGCGGCCGTCGTCTCGTCCCTGGCCAACGAGCAGGTCCCGCCCGACATGGCCGTCTTCGGCGAGATCGGCCTGGGCGGCGAGGTTCGCCCGGTGAGCCAGCGCGAGGCGCGACTGCGTGAAGCAGCCAAGCTCGGCTTCCGCAGTGCGCTGGTGCCCAAGGGACGTGCAGGTTCGGGCCCAACCCCTCGACCGCCGGAGGGCATCGCCATTGACGAAATTGAGCATCTATCCGACCTTGTCGCGCGTTTTCAGCCGGCTGATGGCGCGGTCAAGCGCCCACGGCGTGAGGGCAATCCCGATCGTCGGCGCGACTAATCAGGCAGAGGCTTAGGGGATCGATGGAGAAGCTTGGAATCACTGTTTTCGACGTGGCCGTCATCGCCGTAGCGGTGTTTGGTGCGGCCATCGGCATGTCGAGTGGCTTTGCCCACGCCGTCCTGTTCATCGGCTCGTGGATCGGAGCAGGCTATGTTGCCCTGAACTACTCCAAGCTCATCCAGCCCGAGGTCGAAAAGCTCCTGAACGGCAACACCGAGCTGGCGACGTTCGGCTCCATGCTGGTCGTCTTCGTGGCGGCGCTGATCGTGCTCGTGATGCTGACGAACACCCTCTCGCGCTCGGTCAAGGCCAGCCCGCTCCGCCGGCCCGACGCCATTCTGGGGGCAGGCTTCGGCGTGGTCTGCTCCTGGGTCGCCCTGGGCACCGTTTTCCTGTTCTACAGCTATCTCGGCCCCAAGCAGCTGCCGCCGCCGGTCGAGGGGGGCGCCACCTTCCCCGCGATCAAGGAAATGGCCAATTTCGTGGAGCCCTACCTGCCCACGGGCTTCCGGACCCGTCTGCAGAGGTCGGGCGGCGTCGATGCGTTGCCGTCCCTCCCCGCTCCGACAATGCCCTCGGGCACGCCGGATCTGTCGCTACCTGCGAATCCGGCGTCTCCCGGCACAAAGCAGTAGAAAACGCCGCACTGAGATATCCTTGATGACTAGACGGCGGGTCCCACATATAACCCCGCCGTGGTGAACCCCAACCGCCCCTCTGGAACCTTCGTCGACGACGACAAGTTTCATGAGGAGTGTGCGCTTTTCGGGATTTTCGGCACTTCGGATGCCGCCGCTCACACGGCCCTCGGCCTCCACGCGCTTCAGCATCGCGGTCAGGAAGCCTCCGGCATCGTCACCTACGACGGCCACCATTTCTACAATCACCGCGCCGCCGGCCTGGTGGGCGACATCTTCGGCGAGCAGTCGGTCATCGCCACGCTCAAGGGCTACAGCGCGATCGGCCATAACCGCTACGCCACGACCGGCGGCTCTTCCGACCGCAACATCCAGCCGATCTTCGCCGATTTCGATTTCGGCGGCCTCGCGCTCGCCCACAACGGCAACCTGACCAACGCCTATATCCTGCGCAAGGAACTCGTGCGGATGGGCTGCCTGTTCCAGTCGACGACCGACACCGAAGTGATCAACCATCTGATCGCGCGTTCGGAATATTCGCCGGTGGTCGACCGGATCGTCGACGCGCTGGGCAAGGTGAAGGGCGCCTACTCCCTGCTGATGCTGACCGACCAGGCACTCTACGGCGTGCGCGACCCGTTGGGCGTGCGGCCGCTCTGCATCGGCCGCCTCGAGGATGCCTGGATCCTGACGTCCGAGAGCTGCGCGCTCGACATCATCGGCGCGCGCTTCGTGCGCGACGTCGAGCCCGGCGAGATCGTCATCGTCGACGGCACCGGCCTGCGCTCGATCAAGCCCTTCCCCAAGCACCAGCGCCGCTTCTGCGTCTTCGAGCACATCTACTTCGCGCGTCCCGACAGCAAGATCGAAGGCGTCGGCGTCTATGACGCGCGCAAGCGCATCGGCGTCGAGCTCGCCAAGGAAAGCCCGATCGCGGCGGACGTCATCGTGCCGGTCCCCGACTCGGGCGTGCCGGCCGCGATCGGCTATGCCGCGCAGTCGGGCATCCCGTTCGAGCTGGGAATCATCCGCAATCACTACGTCGGCCGCACCTTCATCGAACCGGCCGACCACATCCGCCATCTCGGTGTGCGCCTGAAGCACAACGCGAACCGCGCCATGATCGAGGGCAAGCGCGTGATCCTGGTCGACGATTCGATCGTGCGCGGAACGACCTCGATGAAGATCGTCGAGATGGTGCGCAGCGCCGGCGCCAAGGAGGTGCATATGCGCATCGCCGCCCCGCCGACCACGGACCCCTGCTTCTACGGCATCGATACGCCCGAACGCGACAAGCTGCTCGCCTCCCGCTACGACGTGGCAGGCATGGCCAAGTTCATAGGCGTCGATTCGCTCGCCTTCATCTCGATCGACGGCCTCTATCGCGCCATGGGCCTCCCGGGCGGCCGCAATCCGACAGCGCCGGCATTCTGCGACGCCTGCTTCACCGGCGACTACCCTATCGCGCTCGACGACGTGCGCGACGCCGAGGACCGGCAGCTCTCCTTCCTTGCCGCACCGGCCTGAGGTCCGTGCGACTCAAGGGACGCATCGCGCTGGTCACCGGCGCCTCGCGCGGCCTCGGTGCGGCCGCGGCGCTGGCCTATGCCAACGAAGGCGCCCATGTGATCGCCGTCGCCCGCACTGTGGGCGGCCTCGAAGCGCTCGACGACCGCATCAAGCAGGCCGGCGGCAGCGCCACGCTCGTTCCGCTCGACGTCACCGACGGCCCCGGCGTCGATCGCCTGGGTGCGGCGCTTCATGAGCGCTTCGGCAAGCTCGACGTCCTGCTGGGCAATGCCGGCCTGCTCGGCACGCTGTCGCCGATCGGCCATATCGATCCCGCGATATTCGAGAAGGTCATGGCGGTGAACGTGACGGCCAACTGGCGGCTCATCCGCTCGCTCGACCCGCTGTTGCGCGCATCGGATGCCGGGCGGGCGATCTTCGTGACGTCGGGTATCTCGCGCCGCGTCGTGCCCTACTGGAGCGCCTATGCCGCGAGCAAGGCCGCGCTCGACATGATGGTCGGCACCTACGCCGCTGAAAGCGCGCACACCACGGTGCGGGTCAACCTCTACAATCCCGGTCCGACCCGCACTGCCATGCGCAAGGAGGCCTTTCCCGGCGAAAATCCCGAAAGCGTGTCCGCGCCGGAGGCGCATGCCGAGGCTTTGATCCAACTCGCACTGCCGTCGTGCACGATGAACGGCGAATGGGTCGCAGGCGACCGCCACTGATTGGCTAGAGAACGGGCTCCATGCCCGCGGTCTTCATCCGCTTTTCCCACTCCATCTGGTGGGACGCCACGCGGGCTGCCAATTCAGTCGGCGTGGAGGTTTCGAGCTCGAGGCCGAGCGGCCTCAGCGCGTCGCCGACCGCGGCGTCGCCGATCGCCAGCGACAGGCGGCGGTTCCATTCCGCAATGATCGGAGCCGGTGTCGCCGGCGGCGCGAAGAAGGCGAACCACTCGCGCATGTCGAGCTTGGGATAGCCCAGTTCAGAGGCCGTCGGGATGTCGTTGGCGACCTGCAGGCGCTTGGCGCCCGTGGTCATCAGGATGCGCACGCGACCGCCGCGATGCGCGGGCAGCAGCGACGTCACGGTGTTGCAGCTGGCGGGAATGCGGCCCTGTTCCACGTCCGACACGGCGGCAATGGGACCGCGATAGCTCACCACTTCCAGCGTTTCACCGATCGCCTTGCCCAGCAGGACGTTGAGCACCTGGATGAACGCGACGTTCGACGATACCGCGATCTTGCGGCGAGACGCATCGCCCTCTTTCAGCCACTGCAGGTATTCGGCGAACGTCGACACACCGATCTTCCGCGATACCGCGAAGGCGATCGGAAAATCGCCAACCTGTATGACCGGCGCGATGTCCTTCAGCGGATCGAAGGGATAATCCTTCATCGTCAGCTTTGCGATGAGAGTGGTCGACGACATGAGCGCCAGCTGCGATCCGTCCGGCGGGCCCTTCTTCATCAGCTCGCCCGGAACCGCGCCGGACATGCCCGTCTTGTTCTCGACGATTACGTGACGGCTCAATCGTCTTTCGACCTGCGTGGCGATCGCCCGGGCAGTGAGATCCCCGCCCCCACCAGGCTCGAAGCCCACGAGGAAGCGCAACGACTTGTTGGGCAGAACGCTCTGCGCCCGGGCAAACGACGGCACGATCACGGGAGCAGCCAGGGCACCGAAGGCCAGCAGGTGGCGACGCTTCATACCCGTAGTCTTTCTCTAATCACCGGCGAGCAACAAGGGGAATTCGCACAAACGATGTTACTGCATCAGGAGCGAAAATACACCCGCAATATGCGCACCCTCTAGCGCTGCGGCTTGGCGCGCGACGCGTAGGGGTTCTTGGCCTTGCGCATGTTGAGACGGATCGGAACGCCCGGCATGCCGAAGTCGTCGCGCAGGCGGTTAACCAGGAAGCGGATGTAGTCCTTGCCCAGTTCGTCGGCCTGGCTGGCGGACAGGATGAACGTGGGCGGCCGCGTCTTGATCTGGCTCATGAAGCGCAGGCGAATGCGACGGCCCTTCGCCAGCGGCGGCGGATGCAGCACTTCCATCTCGCGCAGCCAGCGATTGAGCTGCGGAGTCTTGATGCGCAAATTCCAGGTGTCGTAAGTCTCCATGACCTTCGGCATCAGCCGCTCGACGCCGCGCCCGTTCAGCGCCGAGAAGCCCACGATCGGCACATCCTTCACCTGGGTGAAGGAGGATTCGAGCCTGTCGTTGAGCTTGCGCCATGCCTTGCTCGCGCCCGAGCGGTCATCTGTCAGCAGATCGGTCTTGTTGACGGCGATCACCAGGGCGCGGCCCTCGTCGATCACGCGGCCGGCGAGCGTGAGATCCTGCTTCTCCAGCATGTCGCCGGCATCGAGCACCACGACGACGACGTCAGCCAGACGGATCGCATCAAGCGTGTCGGCGACGGACATCGTCTCGAGCCGGTGATCGATGCGGCTGCGGCGGCGCATGCCGGCGGTGTCGATCAGTCGGATCTTGCGGCCGCGCCACTCCCATTCGACGCGGATCGAATCGCGGGTGATGCCGGCCTCGGGACCGGTCAGCACACGCTCCTCGCCCACCAGGCGATTGAGCAACGTCGACTTGCCGACATTGGGGCGGCCGACGATCGCCAGCATCAGCGGACGCTTGGCTGCGGCGGCCGCGGCTGCTTCGGCGTGCTTGTCGCTCACCTCTTCGTCGGCTTCGTCCTCTTCTTCCTCGTCCTCGACCGCCGGAATGAGGCGCGCCATCGCCTCGTGCAGATCGCTCAAGCCCTCGCCATGCTCGGCCGAAACGGGGATCGGCTGGCCGAAGCCGAGCGCATGCGCCTCCGCCAGGCCGTTCTGACCGGCACGGCCCTCGCATTTGTTGGCGACAACGATCACCTTCTCGTGGCGCTTGCGCAGCCAGCTTGCAAAGGCCTCGTCGAGCGGCAGGACGCCTGCGCGCGCGTCGATCAGGAACAGCACCGCGTCGACGGTGTCGACCGCGCGCTCGGTGAAGCGGCGCATGCGGCCCTCCAGGCGAGCGACGTCCGCGGTTTCCCAGCCGGCGGTATCGAGCAAGGTAAACTTGAGGTCGCCCAGCCGCGCCGGGCTCTCGCGCACGTCGCGAGTTACACCGGGTGTATCGTCGACGATCGCGTGACGGCTGCCCACCAGGCGATTGAAGAGGGTCGACTTGCCGACATTGGGACGGCCAACGATGGCGACCCGGGGTACGCCATCACCGGAGGACAATGAGTTCGCCATTGTCGGTCAGGACATAGATGGTGCCGTTGGACACCACCGGCGCCAGCCTCACCGGCGCCTTCATGTCGACCTTTCCCAGGATCTCGCCGTTGTAGGGTGAGATCGCCAGCAGCTCGCCGGTCGTGCCGGCGACCAGAAGACGGTCGCCCGCCAGCACCGGACCGCCCCATTGGATCGGTTTGGTGCGCTTTTCGTCGAGATACTGGGTAAGCGGCGTCGCCCACTTGACCTTGCCCGTGTCACGGCTCAGGGCCGCCACGTCGGCACTGCCGGTGACGACGAAGACGAAATCGCCGGCGGCCCACGGCGTCTGGCTGCCGCCGATCGAGCGGTCCCACTTGCGCTGGCCGGTGCGCAGATCGAACGCGCTCACCTGGCCCGCCGAGCCCATGGCGTAGACCAGGCCGCGATCGATCACGGGCCGGCCGCGGATGTCGGCCAGGTTGCCGAAGGCCCGCAGTTCACCGCGATTGTTGCCGACGACGGACTCGTTCCAGACCGTGCGGCCATTGTCGAGACGCAGGCAAACGAGTTCGCCCGAGGTGAAGGGCGCCACGACATAATCGGAGGAAGCGGCCGGACTATTGCCGCCGACATAGCCCGCGACCTCGGACAGGCCGGAGAACGACCACAGGTCGGAGCCATCGACCGCAGCCATGGCGTGGAGCTTGTTGTCAATCGACGTCGAATAGACGCGATCGGCGAACACCAGCGGCGCGCCCCGTATCGGTGCACTCACGCTCGAGTGCCACACTTCCTCGCCGTTCGCGGGATTGAGCGAGAACACCTCGGCGAATCCCGTGGTCACGAACAGCCGGCCGCCATACCAGGCGAGGCCACCGCCGAACTCGTCGCCGTCGCGGCCCTTCTCGGGTTTGAGGGTCACGCTCCACAGGACCTTGCCGGTATCGACGTCGAAGGCCGACACCGTGCTCTCGGCGTCCTTGGTGAAGACCTTGCCGTCGGCGATCACCGGCGGAGTCGTGAGGATGCGCGACGAGGTCGAGCCCTTTCCGATTTTTGCGGTCCAGATGATCTGCGGGCTGGCGCCGATCGCCAGATGCTGCATGGCGTAGTTGGCGAAACCGCCCGACTGCGGCCACGAATCGTTCACCGCCGGCGCCGGCAGGACGACCGCGAGGCCCTGGGTGTCCTTGTCTGGCTCGAGTTCGCCGCGGCCGGCGAACACCGAGACGCGCTCTCCTACGAGAGGAACCTTCTTCTTTTCGAACACGCCGCACCCGCTCAGCGTCAACGCCAGCATGACGGCCGCAACGACGATCCGTGGCGTCATCTACTTGGCCTCCGCCGGAGCGGGATGGAGGGCCAACATCGCGGCGGTGCGTTGCGATACGCCGGGAGGTGCGCTGCCGTCCTTGCTGATGGCTTCCCAAATCGTGCGAGCGCCCTTGATGTCACCCTTCTTCACCAGCGCCAGGGCCTGCAGTTCGCGGGCGCTCAGGCGAAACGGCCGGTCGAGCGCCGTCATGCCCTCGAGTTGGCTCGCCATTGCATCGAGCTTGCCGGGATCGACGCTCTTGTAGCCCGCGATCGCGAGCGCAAGATCCGACATCTCGGAGGGAAGCTTCGGCGCCAGCGCAATGAGGGCCGCGATCTGCTGCTCAGGCGTATCGAGAAGCTGGGCGTCCGCGAGGGCGGCCAGGGAGCGATAGGGCTCGGCTGCGGTCGCCGCCTGTTGTTGCAATTCGGCCCGCGCGGCCTTGAGGTCGGGCCCGATCTTGGCGATCGCAGCCGAATAGGCGGCCCCGGCAATCGCCGCCTGGGAGGCTTCGTACTTGCGCCACTGGATCATGCCCGCCGCGGCCACGACCACCACCACGAAGGCGGTGATCGCCAAGGCGCCCCAGCGCTTCCACCAGAGCTTGATGTCGTCCTGGCGTACGGCGTCATCGACTTCCTGAAAAGCAGCCTGGTCCGACACGCGGTCACTCCGGGGGATTGTTGGGCGGGATTATTGCGAAATATCAACGGCTTCAGCGCCGGTTTCTAGCCGCGTATGCAGGGTTTGGCAAACCGTGAAGGTTCTGCAACACTTCCCTTCACCGGCATGACAAAACGCCCGCCCGCATGAGCGATCTTTACCGTCTGGCAGACCATCGAGCCCGCCGCCGGACGATCTCGTTCGACCGTCGCGAACTGGGCCAGCTGCTCAGTTTGTACAGCATGCGTGTGAGATCTGGAGAGTGGCGGGACTACGCCATCGACTTCCGGCCCGGCATGGCGATCTTCTCGATCTTCCGCCACACCGCCGAGAGCCCGCTCTACGCCATCGCCAAGGTGCCGAGCAGTAACGCTGGCGTCTACATGATCTACAACGGTCCGCGGAAACTGGCCCACGGCGACGTGCTGGAGGATGTGCTGAGCGTGTTCGAGAGGAAGCTCAAGCTCCTCTCGAGCTAGATCGAATGCCTGTCGAGGGCGCCTACTTGATCCCACCCGGTGCGGTGGCTGCGCCAATGCCCGCGCCCACGGCCGTGCCGATCAACGCCGAGCCGACCAGCGGGAAGCCCGCCAGGGCAGCAACCGCCAAGCCTGTGCCAGCGCCGATGCCGCCGCCAGTGACGGCGCGCTGGCCCCAGGTCTCGCCACAGGCGGAAACCGAAAGCATGAGGGGAACAAGCAGAAGGCTGAAAATCTTGATTTTCATGGCGACCTCGGGGGGAAAGGTAACGGCGACGTGCCGCAGGAAATTATTGTTGGCCCCTCTGGGGCTTACCGAACGACTTTCGTATATTTCATTTTAAACGTCAAGAAAGTTATATAACTAATTGATATTAAACAGTTATTTTATCATACATTTCTGGCTTGAATCCAACGACCAGCTTTCCTCCAGTCAGTTCCAGGACCGGGCGCTTGATCATCGAAGGCTGGGCCAGCATCAGGTCGATCGCCCTCGCCTCCGTCAGCCCCTCTTTGTCGGCGTCCGGCAGCTTACGGAACGTCGTCCCCGCCCGGTTCAGCAGCGTCTCCCAGCCGACCCGGCCGACCCAGCCCTGCAGGCGTTTGCGATCGATTCCGGCTGTCTTGTAGTCGTGGAACACGTAGGCCTTTCCGTGCCCATCGAGCCAGGCGCGGGCCTTCTTCATCGTGTCGCAATTCTTGATGCCGTAGAGGGTCGGTTTCATCGGGGCAGTTTACCCCTTTTTCCGCCTCGGCAACCCTTCGCGGCCGGGGGGCGTTTTTAGACCAGACCTTGGTTCATCGCCCCTTGGCCTTGGCACCCCGCAGCGACACCAGCGGCCCAACCGACCAGAGGACTCCATGAAAAAGACCCTGAAAACCACCGCCCTTGCGATCGCCCTCGCCGGCTCCACCGCCCTCGGCATGGGCACGGCTTTCGCCGTCGACGCCGTCGTCACCTTCGATCCGGGCGCCGTGCAGTACGGCTACCCTGACGGCTACTGGTCGCGCGACCATGTCTGACACACTTGGGAGAGCCCCAAGTACGTCGAGGTCTACCGCAGCCATCCGGGCGCCGTGTACCACGAGTGGAAGCACGACCGTGACCCCGACATGGGCTGGGTCGAGATCCACAAAAAATAAGAGGTGACGACACAACGACCGCGTTCGCCGCAGTAGGCGGCGAGTCGCCGGCGGTTCCGCGCTCACCTCCCCCGAGCGTAGGCCGCCGGCGATTGTCGTTTGTGTTTGCGTTCGCCTACTCCGGTGCTCGATCCAGGATCGCCTGTAGCGTCTTGGCGCCATGCGCGCCCGGCGGCGGCGCCTGGCCGGTTTCCGCGATACGGCGCTGCTGCGCCTCCTCCCAGTGCTTGCCGTCGAAGAAGCCCTTGGGATTGAGGCTCGCTCCGTCGATGCCGTCGAGACACCGGGCATTGACGCTGAGCCGGTGTGGGTTGGCGCGCGGGATGTAGAAGGCGTGCATGCCACAGTGCGAACAGAAGGTATGCTGTGCCACGCCGGTGCCGAACGTGTACGAGGTGAGCGCGGTCTTGCCGCGCAGCAGTTGGAATTGGGAGACTGCGCACCCGAGATGGACGATGCCCTTCTTGGTGCAGATCGAGCAGTTGCAGTGGGACAGGAGGTCGAGATCGACCTCGGCGCGAAACCGCACGCGCCCGCAATGGCATCCGCCTTCTCGCGTTTCGAGCATGACCGCTACCTCCAGAAGGTCACGGTGGCACGGCGCGCAACGCGACGGCAAGGTATTCTCGCCACCCGAACAAGGAGACCAAATTGCCCGGCACCGTTCGACTTCACCGCGTGCTCAGCACGACGCCCGAGAAGGTCTACCGCGCCTTCCTCGAACCCGACGCAATGGCGAAGTGGCTGCCGCCGAACGGCTTTGCCTGCACGATGCATCACATGGACGCGAAGGTCGGCGGCACCTTCAAGGCGTCGTTCCGCAACTTCACGACAGGCCAGAGCCATTCGTTCGGCGGCGAATATGTCGAGCTCATTCCCAATGAACGCCTCCGCTACACGGACAAGTTCGACGATCCAAACCTGCCGGGCACGATGGCCGTCACCGTCACGCTGAAGAAGGTCATGGTCGGCACAGAGCTGAACGTCGTACAGGAAGGCATCCCCGACGCGATTCCCGTGGAGATGTGTTACCTCGGCTGGCAGCAGTCGCTGGAAAACCTGGCGAAGCTCGTCGAGCCCGACATCAAGCAGTGACGAGGCTCAGTCCCGGTCTTCTCGAGTGATTTCGCCCTCGATGGCGATCAGGTTCTTTTCGAGGGACTGCACTTCATTGAGATAGATCGCGGGGCTTTCGGTGAGCGAGCCCACGATGCGCTGGGCGTGATGCGAGGCATCCTTCACCAGCGCATCCATCGCCGGGCCGAAGCCGGTGGGCAGTGTGAGCGGCGTCGAGCTGGGCTTCAGCTCGGCGATCAGCGCGAGCTTCTTGTCCATGAGCATCGTGTTGCCGAGCGTGTCCTGGCACAGGCTATGAAGCTTGCGGACCGCGCCGTCGAATTCGCCGAGCGTCATTGGATCTCTCCGTCAGGAAATCTCGCTTCCCCTGTTACGCTCGGCGCCGCCTGGAGTTCCCTCGCCCTCAGAACATCTCCGGCGTAATCACGTTCTGCGGCCTCGGCCCGAGCAGCGCCGCGCGCATGGTTTCGGCCGCCTTGAGCCTTGTGTCGTTCCAGGCCTCCGGCGTGAAGTAGGCGGAATGTGGCGTGATGATCAGTCTTCCCTCGCACCACGGCTCGCGCGCGCGATAAGCGCGCAGCAGCTCGGGAATCGGCTCGACCGGCGGCTCGACCGGCAGCACGTCGAGGCCGACGCCCGCGAGATGCCCGCGCTTCAAGAGCTCGGCCACGGCATCGACGTCGACGATCGGGCCGCGCGCGGTGTTCACCAGCACGCCGCCCTTGGGCATGCGCTCCAGCATGGCGCGCGAGATCATCCCGCGCGTTTCGGGCGTAAGCGGTGCGTGGATCGACAAAGTATCGGTCTGCTCCATCAGCGCCTCGAGCGAATGCACCCGCTCGACGCCGACGCCGAGCTCGGTACCGTTGGGCATGTAGGGATCGTAGACGACGACGCGAAACTGGAAGGCTTTGGCGCGCAGTGCCGCCGCCGTGCCGATACGGCCGAGGCCCACGATGCCGAACGTCTGCACGCCATTGCGCTTCAGCAACGGGTCGCGGATATACGCCCAGGGTGCCGCCTGCGGCCTCCGCTGCGCTTCGAGGTGCAGCACGATGCCCCGGCGCAGCGACAGAGCGAGCGCCAGCGCGTGGTCGGCAACCTCGGTGGTGCCGTAGTCCGGCACGTTGCATACCGTCACCTTGCGCGCCGCGGCCGCCACGCGATCGACCTTGTCGTAGCCGACCCCCATGCGCACCACGCAGGCGAGGTTGGGAAAGCGCGCGATCTGGTCGGCCGGCACCGCGTGCCGCATCACCATCAGCCCGTCGACGTCGAGGCAATCCTTGTCCTCGAGCTGCGCCAGGCTGGAAACGTTTCGCCACACCACGCGCACGTCGGGCCCGAACACTTCGCGTTCGACTGAGTCGTTGTCGTAGAGCTTCTCGGCATACAGCACTGTCTTGGTCATTACTTGGGCCTCTCCTCCGGGACGTGCCGCATCCTAGCAGTCGAACAACGCCGCGAGCCCGGACTTCTGGCTCCGCTTCGGGCCGGTCCATAGGACGCCGGGATAGCCCTTCAGCGGTTTCAGTTTCTCGTTGCGATAGGCCCACTCCGGCGAGTCCTCGAGCGAGACGTGGTAGAGCGGCTCGCGCCCGGTGCCGCTCTCGAACAGCGCACGCGGCAGGTTGACCATCTGCGGCGAGCGCTTGCGCTCATAGGACACGGGCGTGCCGCAGCGACTGCAAAATCCACGGACGTCGCCCGCCGCGTCCGTGTAATGCGTGATCGCCGCCGCCCCCTTTGCGATGCGAAAGCGGCTGCGCCAGCTGCCGACATAGGTCGCGTAGGCCGCGCCATGTGCATGCCGGCTCCTGCCTGAATGATCGTGCCAGGCCCAGCGGGCGGGAACGCCGATTTCGATGTGGATTTTGCCGCACAGGCAGCGGCCTTTTGCCATTCCTTTTTCCGCCATTTGATTGCCTTTCCCTCACGCCAATGCAACAAGACGGGCCATAATTACAAGCTAACGCGTGTACGGAGCAGGAAGCATGTCTGATCTCGAAATCGTCTGGACCAAGGTCGATGAAGCCCCCGGTCTTGCAACCTTTTCCCTGCTCCCGATCGTCGAGGCCTTCGTCGCCACGGCCGGCGTGAAGGTTAAGCTGGCGGACATTTCGCTGACTGGCCGCATCATCGCGAACTTTCCCGACAAGTTGAAGCCCGAGCAGAAGATCCCCGACGAACTGGCCGAACTCGGCAAGCTGGCGATGAAGCCCGAAGCCAACATCATCAAGCTGCCGAACATCTCCGCCTCGATCCCGCAGCTCAAGGCCGCGATCAAGGAGCTGCAGGGCAAGGGTTACGACATTCCGAACTACCCCGACAGCGACGCGACGCCCGCCGACAAGGAAATCCGCGCACGCTACGGCAAGGTACTGGGCAGCGCCGTCAACCCGGTGCTGCGCGAGGGCAATTCCGACCGCCGCGCCGCCGGCGCCGTGAAGCAGTTCGCGCGCAAGCATCCGCACAAGATGGGCGCCTGGTCCAAGGACTCCAAGACGCGCGTGGCGCACATGACGGGCGGCGATTTCTACGGCTCGGAGGTCGCGATCACGATCGCAGCGCCGACGAGCGCCCGCATCGAGCTGGTCGCCAAGGACGGCACGACGACGGTGCTGAAGCCCAAGATCCCTCTCAAGGCCGCCGAGATCATCGACTGCTCGGTGATGAACGCCAAGAAGCTGGACGCCTTCTTCGCCGCGACGATCGAGGCCGCCAAGAAGGAAGGCGTCCTGTTCTCGCTGCACGTCAAGACGACCATGATGAAGATCTCCGATCCCATCCTGTTCGGTCACTGCGTCTCGGTGTTCTTCGCCGACGTGTTCGCCAAGCACGGCGCCACCCTGAAGAAGCTGGGCGTCGACCCCGACAACGGCGTCGGAGATCTGCTGACCCGCATCGAGAGCCTGCCGGAGGCCGAGAAGGCAGCCATCAAGGCCGACATCCAGGCCGAGTACGCCAAGCGCCCTGCCCTCGCCATGGTCAACTCCGACAAGGGCATCACCAATCTCCACGTGCCGAGCGACGTGATCATCGACGCCTCGATGCCGGCGATGATCCGCGAGTCGGGCAAGATGTGGGGCCCCGACGGCAAGCTGCACGACGTGATCGCCGCGATCCCGGATCGCTGCTACGCGACGCTGTTCCAGGCGACCATCGACGACTGCAAGGCACATGGCGCCTTCGATCCGCAGACCATGGGCTCGGTGCCGAACGTGGGCCTGATGGCGCAGCAGGCCGAGGAGTACGGCTCGCACGACAAGACCTTCAGGATCGCCGCGGACGGCGCGGTCAACGTGGTGGCCGAGGACGGCACGGTGCTGATGTCGCAGAAGGTCGAGGCCGGCGACGTCTTCCGCATGTGCCAGGTCAAGGACGAGCCGATCCGCGACTGGGTCAAGCTGGGCGTGCGCCGCGCGCGTCTCACCAACACGCCGGCGATCTTCTGGCTCGACGCCAAGCGCGCGCACGACGCCGAACTGATCAAGAAGGTCGAGACCTACCTCAAGGGCGAGGACACCAAGGGCCTCGACATCCGTATCCTGGCGCCGTTCGAGGCGATCAACGTCTCGCTCGAGCGCATCCGCAAGGGCCAGGACACGATCTCCGTCACCGGCAACGTGCTGCGCGACTACCTGACCGACCTCTTCCCGATCATGGAGCTCGGCACCTCGGCCAAGATGCTGTCGATCGTGCCGCTGCTGCGCGGCGGCGGCCTGTTCGAGACCGGCGCCGGCGGCTCGGCGCCCAAGCACGTCGAGCAGTTCCAGCACGAGGGCTATCTGCGCTGGGATTCGCTGGGCGAGTTCCTGGCGCTGGGCGCATCGCTGGAACACCTCGCGCAGCAGACCGGCAACGAGGACGTGAAGGTCCTGGCCGAGACGCTCGACGAGGCCAACGGCAAGATCCTCGAGGACAACCGCTCGCCCGCGCGCAAGGTCGGCGAACTCGACAACCGCGGCAGCCACTTCTACCTCGCCAAGTACTGGGCCGAGGCGCTGGCGCGGCGCGACAACAGCACGCCCTTGTCGGCGCGCTTCAAGGCGCTGGCCAAGACGCTCGAGGAGAACACGGCCAAGATCGACGCCGAGCTGATCGCCGCCCAAGGCAAGCCGGTCGACACCGGCGGCTACTACCTGCCCGACGTGAAGAAGACCACGGCGGGCATGCGGCCGAGCAAGACGCTGAACGAGGCGCTCGCGCAGCTCTGAGGAATGATCGAAGGCTGGATCACGCGTGACGCCAGTGCGCCGCTGCAACCGCTGCAGCCGCTGGCGTTCACGACGTCCAGGCAGCCCGACACCCTCCCCACGATCGAGGTCGACGAGACCCGGACCTTCCAGCCGATCGAGGGCTTCGGCTTCGCGCTGACCGGCGGCAGCGCCTACCTGCTGGCGGCACTCGCGTCCTCCGCGCGCGCCGACCTGCTGAAGGAACTGTTCGCGCCGACGCCGGAGTCGCTCGGCCTCAGTTGCCTGCGTCTCAGCATCGGCGCCTCCGATCTCGGCCGCAAGGACTTCAGTTATTGGCGCGTGCGGCGCGGGACCAAGGATCCCGACATCGCGTCGTTCAATCTCTCGGCCGGCGACCGCGAAGTGGTGCCGATCCTGCAGGAAATCCTGAAGGTCAATCCGGCCATCAAGATCCTCGCCGCGCCCTGGTCGGCGCCGCCGTGGATGAAGACCAACGGCAGCTACATCGGCGGCAGTCTCAAGCCCGACAGCTACGCCGCCTACGCGCGCTACTTCGTGCGCTACCTCGAGACCATGCGCGAGCACGGCATCCATGTGAGCGCCGTCACGCCGCAGAACGAGCCGCAGAATCCCCGCAACGAGCCCAGCATGGAGATGAGCGCCGCCGAACAGGCGGACTTCATCAAGAACCACCTCGGGCCGGCGTTGCGCAAGGCCGCGCCCGACACCGAGATCCACTGCTGGGACCACAATTGCGACGGCATCGACTTCCCGCTCGCGGTTCTGGCCGACGAGGACGCCCGCGGCTTCGTCAGCGGCGTCGCCTGGCATCTCTACAACGGCCGGCCCGAAGCGATGTCGTACGTGCACGACAAGTATCCGGACAAGAAAGTCTACTTCACCGAGCAGTGGGTCTCCGCGCGCGAAGACTTCATGCACCCGCTGCGCTGGCATACGCGCAACGTCATCGTGGGCGCGCTCCGCAACTGGAGCCGCACCGCGCTGGAGTGGAACCTGGCCTCCGACCCCGAGCACGCCTTCCATTCCCGCCTCGGCGCCGTGGGCGCGCTGGGCGGCATCACCATCGGTCCCTCGCGCCGCCAGCCGATCATCCGCAACGCCGGCTACTGGCTGATGGCGCACTCGGCGAAGTTCATTCGCCCGGGATCCGTGCGCGTTCACTCGAGCGAGCCCGAGCGGCTTCCCAATGTGGTGTGCCTCACGCCCGACTCAAGGCTCGTGATGGTGCTGACGAACGACAGCCGCCGGGCCAAGCGCTTCCGCGTCCAGCACCGGGGCGCGCACGCCACGCTGGAACTGGGCGCGGGCGATGTCGCGACGCTGCGGTGGGATACAGCCACAACGTCTTAGCGGCGCGCTATTCCACGCGGATCTTGCCGGCCTTCGCGATGGCCCCGAAATCGGCGCGCTCTGCCGTGATGAAGGCGAGCGTCTCGGCCGGCGTCGTGATGCGGGGCGAAGCGCCCAGTTCGCGGATGCGCTGGGCGATGGCCTCTTCGCCGAGCGCCTGATTGATCGCGCCGTTCAGCCTCTGGATAATCTCGTCCGGCGTGCCTTTGGGCGCCATGAAAGCATACCAGGCCACCCATTCGCGCCGATCGAGGCCGAGTTCGAGCATCGTCGGCACGTCGGGCAGTCGGTCCGAACGCGCGCGGGAAGTGACGGCCAGCGCGCGCAACTTCCCGCCCGCGATGTGCCCGGCGCTGGCACCCAGGCTGTCCACCGTGATCGGCACTTCGCCGCTGATCACCGCCATGAGCGATTGCGGCGTGCTGCGATACGGCACGGCGGGCATGTCGATCTTGTGGCGAATCTTGAAGTCTTCCGCGACCAGGTGCGGGATGCTGCCGGACGACGGCAGGCCATAGCGCCAGTTGCCCGGTTCCGCCCGCGCCTTGGCGATGAAGTCCGGCATCGTCTTGAAGGGCAGCGCCGGGTTCAGCGTCCACACCAGCGGCGAGGTGACGGCCACCGAAATGGACGCGAGATCGTCCACCGGATCGAGCGGCATGTTGGGATAGATGCTGCTGCCGATGGAAATGGCGCCCACATGCGCGAACATGAAGGTATAGCCGTCGGGCGCGCTGCGCTGGACTTCCTGCATGCCGATGATGCCGTTGGCGCCGGGCTTGTTGTCGACGATCACGGGCTGCCCCAGCAATTCGGCAAGCCGGGGGGCGAGGATGCGGGCATAGACCTCATAGCCACCGGCGGCGCTCGGAACGACGAGGCGAAGTCGTCTGTCCGGCCAGCGACTTTCCGCCAAGGCAGGTGACGCAACCAAAAGGCCGAGCGCGGTGCGGCGTGTCAGGCGCATGGTGTCTCCTCCCGGGAGAGCAGGTCGAATCGCCTGCGTTCCGGGGAGCGTATACGCGTTACCCGCCCGGGTGAAGACCCGGCGCTTCCTGGCCGGTGCGTTCGACATATTCGGTGTAGCCGCCGCCGTACTGATGCACGCCCTCGGGCGTGAGCTCGAGCACGCGGTTCGAGAGCTGCGCCAGGAAGTGGCGGTCGTGGGACACGAACAGCATCGTGCCCTCGAACGCCTGCAGCGCCTCGACCAGCATTTCCTTGGTCGCCATGTCGAGATGGTTGGTGGGCTCGTCGAGCACCAGGAAATTCGGCGGGTCGTAGAGCATCTTGGCCATGACGAGGCGGGCCTTCTCGCCGCCCGACAGCACGCGGCACGGCTTCTCGACATCGTCGCCGGAGAAACCGAAGCAGCCGGCCAGCGACTTCAGCGCGCCCGTGCCCGCCTGCGGGAACGAGGCATCGAGCGATTCGAACACCGTCTCGTCGCCATCCAGAAGATCCATCGAATGCTGCGCGAAGTAGCCCATCTTCACGCTGGCGCCCAACGCCACGCTGCCCTGGTCGGGCTCGGTCTCGCCTGCCACCAGCTTCAGCAGCGTCGACTTGCCCGCGCCATTGGCGCCCAGCACGCACCAGCGCTCCTGCCGGCGCATGCGCAAATCCAACCCTGAGTAAATCGGCTGCGCGCCATAGCCCTTGTGCACGCCCTTGAAGCTCACCACGTCGTCGCCCGAGCGCGGCGGCGTGCGGAACTCGAACTGCACCGACTGGCGGCGGCGCGGCGGCTCGACCTTCTCGATCTTGTCGAGCTTCTTCACCCGGCTCTGCACCTGCGCCGCATGCGACGCGCGCGCCTTGAAGCGCTCGATGAATTTGATCTCCTTGGCCAGCATCGCCTGCTGGCGGTCGTACTGCGCCTGGCGCTGCTTCTCGCTCAGCGCCCGCTGCTGGTCGAAGAAATCGAGATCGCCCGAATAGGAGATGAGCTGCCCGCCGTCGATCTCGACCACCTTGCCGATGATGCGGTTCATGAACTCGCGGTCGTGCGAGGTCATCAAGAGCGCGCCCTCGTACTTCTTCAGGAACTCCTCCAGCCAGATCAGGCTCTCGAGATCGAGATGGTTGGAGGGCTCGTCGAGCAGCATGCCGTCGGGCCGCATCAGGAGAATGCGCGCCAGCGCCACGCGCATCTTCCAGCCGCCCGAGAGCAGGCCCACGTCGCCGTCCATGCGCTCCTGGCTGAAGCTCAAGCCGGCGAGCACCTCGCGCGCGCGGGCATCGAGCGCATAGCCGTCGAGCTCCTGGAAGCGCCCCTGCACCTCGCCGTAGCGCTCGATCATCGCCTCCATCTTGTCGGCCTGGTCGGGGTCGGCCATCGCGGCCTCGAGCTGGGCCATCTCGACGGAGAGCGCGCTCACGGGTCCCACGCCATCCATCACGGCCGCGACCGCGCTCATGCCCGACATCTCGCCCACGTCCTGGCTGAAGTAGCCGATGGTCATGCCGGGATCGATCGTCACCACGCCGTCGTCGGGCTGCTCGGTGCCCGCGATCATGCGGAAGATCGTGGTCTTGCCGGCGCCGTTGGGGCCCACCAGCCCCACCTTCTCGCCCTTCTGGACGCCCATCGAGGCGTCGATGAACAGGATCTGGTGGCCGTTCTGCTTGCTGATGTTATCGAGTCGAATCATGGCGCACGTGCTGAAGGGAAAGACGCCGCAACGCAAGCGACAGGCCGGTTACAGCCTTGCGGCCGATTGTCCCCCAGGAGCCTCACCCCGCCCGCCCTCACCGCGCGCCCCTCACCGCACCCCGTCGAACCACGCCTTCCACTGCGGCACCGCGGTCGCGTAGGTGCCCCGGTGCGAGGTCTGGCCGGTCGAGACCGCCTCGACCGCCGGATTGCCGTTGCCCATCGCGCGCTGGTAGGTCATCGCGAGCTGGCCGAGCCCGGTCGAGATCGCCTCGTCGGCCTCGCCGTAGAAATTGCGCACCGGCGACTTGATCACCCAGCGATAGGCCGTCGTCTCCGCTAGCAGACGCCCGTAGGCCGACCGGGCGAAGAACTGCGGATCGAAGTACTCGGCCTTAATGAGCTTGTGCAGGTCGGTGGGCACCTGCGCCGCATCGAACGGCTCGCGCAGGTAGGCCTTGCGCGCGATGTCGTAGTACGGCTCGGCGATCAGCGCCCGCGCGAGGCCCGGCACGCCGTAATAGTTCTCGAAGGAAAAGGACGAGAGGATGAACAGCGTGCTTATCCAGCTGGCGTCGTTCTTGCGCGGGAAGTTCAGGAAGCCGTTGAGCGTGACAAAGGCATCGACCGGCGCGCTCGCGGTCACGGCGGCGTCGACCTTGACGCCGGCGCTCTCGAGCTTCTCCAGGAAGGCCATGGTCACGAAGCCGCCCTGCGACCAGCCGCCGATGAACAGCTTGCCGCTCGCGAGCTTGAGGTGGGCGAGCACGGCACGGCTCGCCATCAGCATGTCGTAGGTCGCCTGCTGGTGGCTCGCCTTGACGATGTAGCCCTCGGGCTCGGTCGACGCGCCCATGCCGAAATAGTCGGCGCCGATCACGACGTAGCCCTGCCCCGCGAACTGCGCGAGCATCAGCTGCGTCTCCGGCGACTGCTCGGGGAACGACGGCACCTGCTGCTTCTCGTACACGGTGCCGTGCTGGTACGACACGGTCGGAAACGAGTCGCCCGCGATATCGGGCACGGCGACCAGCCCCGTCGCCACGATCGGCTTGTTGCCGCGCTCCGGCACGACCGATGAATAGGTCACGCGGTAGAGCTTCACCGCATTTTTCGCCGCCGTGTAGGTCACGTTCACGCCGAAGAACCTGGGCGTGTCCTCGGTCAGGATCTTGTTGAGCTTGTCGGTGTCCCAGCGGCCGATGAATTCGTACTGAACGCCGGAGGCCACGGTGACGGCCCCCTTGTCCTGCGCCACGGCGGCGGGACCGGTGACGGAAAGGCAGAGCGCCAGAACGGCGAACGCAAACGCGCGGAAACTCATGATCTTCATGCCCCCGTATATCGTCCGCGCCGAACCTTGCACAACACTAAACCATATAGTTTAGTGTTTCCATGACCAAAGTAAAAGTAGCCGGCTTCGGCGTCTCCCTCGACGGCTTCGGCGCGGGCGCCGACCAGAGTCTGGACAATCCGCTGGGCGTGAACGGGCCGGAGATGTTCCAGTGGTTCTTCCCGACCAAATTCTTCCAGACGATGATCGGCAAGGACGGCGGCGAGACCGGCCCCGACAACGACTTCGGCACGCGCGCCATGGCGGGC
This sequence comes from Enhydrobacter aerosaccus, assembly GCA_903915535.1. Taxonomy (GTDB): domain Bacteria; phylum Pseudomonadota; class Alphaproteobacteria; order Reyranellales; family Reyranellaceae; genus Reyranella; species Reyranella aerosaccus_C. The sequence continues at coordinate 11,799 of CAIWTJ010000089.1, read as the reverse complement.
TTCGGCGCCTTCATCATGGGCCGCAACATGTTCGGCCCCGTGCGCGGGCCGTGGCCTGTCACTGGGCCGGACGCCAGCTGGAAAGGCTGGTGGGGCGAGAACCCGCCCTATCACGCGCCGACCTTCGTGCTGACGCACCATCCGCGGCCGCCGATCGAGATGCTGGGCGGCACGACGTTTCACTTCGTCTCCGGCGGCATCGAGGAGGCGCTGCAGCGCGCACGCGCCGCGGCCGGCACGAAGGACATCAAGATCGCGGGCGGCGTCGAGACCGTGCGGCAGTACGTCCAGGCCGGCCACGTCGACGAAATCCACCTCGCCGTTGCGCCGGTGGCGATCGGCCAGGGCGAGCCGCTGTTCAGCGGCATCGACCTCCGCGCGCTAGGATACCGGACCGTCGAGCATGTGCCGACGGCGCGCGCGACGCATATCGTGCTGGCGAAGTAAGCTGGGGGCCGACATATGGACAAGAGCACTCGCTGCCACGCCGTCTTCGCTGCAATCGCCTTGTCGATTGTGACTACGACCGCCTGCGCGGATCGGGGCCAACCGCCGCCGCTGAACGGCTCCTTCAACCTGTTCGTCGACTTCTCGAAGCAGACGTTCAACGGTGTGGCGACCCCGATGGACTCCAGGACATTCCCTGTCGAATACACCACCCGCTGCGACGTAAACGGCTGTGTGGTGACCATGGACAATTCCGGCGACGTCGCCCGCAATCCCGGCGCTCCGGCGGCTTTCGAGTACCGATGGAAAAACGGCCGCTGGGAAACGAGCGGACCCTACCCCTACTTTTGCGACCGCATGAACGCGGCCAGCGCGGTGAAATCGGTACGCGCGGACTACTTGACCCCGAAACCTGACGGCAGCTTCTTCGGAGAGCGGACCCTCACCGTTGAGGGCGCCGGATGCCCAGGCGAGGGACCAGGCGTCCATCGAGTCCCAACAACGGTGACACCTGGCGGGAAGTGACACACATCGTGCTCCAGAAATAACCTCACCCTGCGGAGCGAGCGCAGCGGGCGTCTCGAAGAGTGGGAACGAGCACCCTCTTTGTTGCCCATCCTTCTGGGCAATTTGAGCGCGCTCAAATTGCCTGGACTGCCCTGCGGGCCGCCTCAGGATGAGGTTGTGCGGTTAAGAGCATGAGGCGGTAGCGGGGTAGCGCTACGCTCCCGCCCGAGATCGACCCTAGTGTTGTTGACCGACTAGTAACAAACTGCGGAGCCGCAATCGCGGCAAACGCCTTCAAGATGAGTGGTTGCCACTACTCCCACTCAATCGTCCCCGGCGGCTTGCTCGTGATGTCGTACGTCACCCGGTTGATCCCGCGCACCTCGTTGATGATGCGGCTCGCCACACGCCCGAGGAAGGCGTGGTCGAAGGGGAAGTAGTCGGCGGTCATGCCGTCGGTCGAGGTAACGGCGCGCAGCGCGCAGGCCTGGTCGTAAGTGCGGCCGTCGCCCATCACGCCCACGGTGCGCACCGGCAGGAGGACGGCGAAGGCCTGCCAGATGTCGTCGTAGAGGCCGGACTTGCGGATCTCGTCGAGATAGACGGCGTCGACCTCGCGCAGGAGGTCGAGCTTCTCCTTCGTGATGTCGCCCGGGATGCGGATGGCCAGGCCAGGGCCGGGGAACGGATGGCGGTTCACCAGGTCGGGCGGCATGCCGAGCTCGCGGCCGAGCGCCCTCACCTCGTCCTTGAACAGCTCGCGCAATGGCTCGACCAGCTTCATGTTCATGCGCGCGGGCAGGCCGCCGACATTGTGGTGGCTCTTGATCGTGACCGACGGGCCGCCGGTGAACGACACCGATTCGATCACGTCGGGATAGAGCGTGCCCTGCGCCAGGAACTGCGCGCCGCCGATCGTCTTGGCTTCCTTCTCGAACACGTCGATGAACAGGCTGCCGATGGTCTTGCGCTTGGTCTCGGGATCGGTGACGCCGGCCAGCGCCTTCAGGAACAGCTCCGAGGCGTCGGAATGGATCAGCGGGATGTTGTAGCTGTCGCGGAACAGGCGCACGACCTGCTCGCCTTCGTCCTTGCGCATCAGCCCATGGTCGACGAACACGCATTGCAGCTGGTCGCCGATCGCCTCGTGCAGCAGCACGGCCACGACCGAGGAGTCGACGCCGCCCGACAGGCCGCAGATGACCTTGCCTTTGCCGACCTGGGCGCGGATCTGGGCGATCGCGCGCTCGCGGAAGGCGGCCATCGTCCACTGGCCGCTGCAGCCCGCGATGTTGAGCGCGAAGTTGCGCAGCAGTTTGGCGCCGTCGGGCGTGTGCACGACCTCGGGGTGGAACTGCACGCCGTAGTAGCGGCGGCTCTCGTCGGCGATCGCGGCGAAGGGGGCGTTGTCGCTGGCGGCGATCACCGAGAAGCCCGACGGCAGCTTGGTCACGCGGTCGCCGTGGCTCATCCAGACCTGCTTGCGGTCGCCCGGCTGCCAGACGCCGTCGAACAGGGCGGAGGTCTGCTTGACCTCGACCTCGGCGCGGCCGAACTCGCGGTGGTGGCCGCCCTCGACCTGGCCGCCGAGTTCTTTCGCCATGGTCTGCTCGCCGTAGCAGATGCCCAGGACGGGGATGTTGGCGGTAAAAATGGCGGGATTGGCAGACGGCGACTGGCCCTCTGTCACGGAAGCCGGGCCGCCGGACAGGATGATGCCCCTGGGGTCGAATTTCTCGATGTCGGCTTTGTCGACCTGCTGGAAGGGGTGAACTTCGCAGTAAACCCCCGCTTCGCGCACCCTGCGGGCGATGAGCTGGGTCACCTGGGACCCGAAATCGACGATCAGCAAACGGTCTGCCATGGGGGGATATAAGCGACGTTTTCGGCGGCTGCAATGTGGATAGGGCGATTGGCGCGTAGCGCCTATCGCCGGCGGGCGGCAGCGCCTTCAGAGGCGCGAGTCGGCGCTTTTCGCGCTTCAGCGCGAAAACGCCAACCCGCGCCGTGCAGAAGAGATGCGGGTGCCCCAGCCGGCTTTCATAGCGCCGCAGGCAATCATGACTGCCTGCGGCGCCATGAAAGCGAAGGGTCCCTCGCTTAAGGCGAATGTGAATTCGCCGACTCGGGATGACAGTCTTGGGGTGGCGCAGGGCGTGCGTCCGCCCGGCTACGCCTCGTCCGGCGCCAGTTTCCGGCGGACCACGGGGGCCTCGAGGTCGCGCCAGGCGTAGGCGACCTCGTCGACGTCGGCGCCGGCAAACGTGTCCGTGCGCTCGCCCACCTGCTGCCCGCCCAGCCCCTCGTAGAAGAAGCGCGTGGGGTTGTCGGCCAGCATCCACAGGATGGCGGTGTCGAAGCCGTCGGCGCGGAGCTGGCGGAACAGCGCGTCGAGCAGGCGGCGGCCCACGCCCTGGTTCTGGAAGTCGGTCTCGACGTAGAGGAGATAGACCTCGCCCACCCGCTGCTCGGTGCCGTCGAGGCCCTCGGGCGTGTCGCGCACCGGGCCGCAGCTGCCGAAGCCCACGACGCCCGCGTCCACGTCGTCGGCCACGAACACGCCGCGGGACTCGGACTTGTCGGAGAGCGTCTGCGACCACATCGCGGCGTGCCGCACGTCCGACATGCCGGCCAGCATCGAGTCGGGCAGCAGGCCGGCATAGGCCGACTGCCAGGTCTCGACATGCACGCGCGCGATCATGGCGGCGTCGTCCTTGGCGGCGCGGCGGATCCTCATCATGCGGCGGGCTCCGCTTCGGCCTCGGCGGGCTTCTCTTCCGGCGGCTTTTCCGGGGGCTTCTTCTCCTCACGCACCAGCGCGGCCGCAAAGAACCCGTCGGTGCCGTGCTTCAGCGGCGACAGGCGCAGGTACGGACTCTCGCCGATCTGCGACGGCGGCTCGGTGCCGATCACGTCCTGCCACAGGTCGAGCACGGGCACGGCCTTGAACTCGGGATGGCGCTCCAGGAACGCCTCGATCTGGCGCTCGTTCTCCGCCGGCAGCACCGAGCAGGTGGCGTAGATCAGCCCGCCGCCCGGCTTCACCAGCTTGGAGGCCGCGTCGAGGATGGCGGCCTGCTTCGGCACCAGCTCGGCCAGGTCCTCGGGCTTCAGGGTCCAGCGGCCGTCGGGATTGCGCCGCCACGTGCCGGTGCCGGTGCAGGGCGCGTCAACCAGCACGCGGTCGAAGGCGCCCTTCTGGCGCTTCAGCCACTTCGCGTTATCGCCGCCCCCACTTTCACTTGGCAGCGCGCGGCGCTCGACATTGTGCGCGCCGGCGCGGCGCAGGCGCTGCGCCGAGCGGTCGAGGCGGCTCTCGTAGACGTCCATGGCCACGACGCGGCCCTTGTTGTTCATGCCCGCGGCCATCGCCAGCGTCTTGCCGCCCGCACCGGCGCAATAGTCGGCGATCTGCATGCCGGGCTTGGCGTCTACCAACGCCGCCACCAGCTGCGAGCCCTCGTCCTGGATCTCGATCAGGCCGCTCTGGAACGCATTGCCGGTCACCACGGAGAGGCGGCGCTTCAGGCGCAGACCATCGGGCGAGAAGCGCATCGGCTCGGTGTCGATGCCCTCGTCGGCCAGCGCCCGGCGCGCCTGCTCGACGGTGGCCTTGAGGCGATTGACGCGCAGGTCGACCGGCGGCGGGTTCTCGATCGCGGAGATCTCGCGACCCCAGGCGTCGCCGTAGGCCTCGATCAGATGCGGCGCGACCCATTCCTGCACGTTCAGGCGGACCCAGTCGGGCTGCTCGGGATGCGGCAGCGAGTGGCCTTCCATCTGGCGCAGCGCGCGGACCTCGGTCTCGTGCAGCGGCCCGGGGCGATAGGTGCCGCCGTCGCAGATGTTCTCGAGGCCGGCGATGTCCATGCCCTCGCTCAGGATCAGGTCGGCCGAGACGATGGCGCGGCCGCCGCGCTCGGGATGGCGCGTGCGCTCGAGCCACCATTTCAGCTGGCCGTAGCGCCTCAGGATGCTCCAGACGCGGTCGGCCACGGCGCGGCGGTCGCCGCTGCCGATGAAGCGGCGGGCGCGGAAGAACGCGTTGGCGACCAGGTCGGCCGGGCGCTCCTGGCGGCCGGTGATCTCGTCGAGCAGTTCCATGGTGGCGGCAATGCGGGCGCCCGGGGTCACGTCGAATTCCTTCTCTCTGGCAAGCCCGCCAAAATACACTTATTGGAGGGCCTGTGCCGACAACGTCTCTTCGCGAACGGACCCGTCAAACCGGGCTGGTGATCGTTTCCCTCGCGATATGTCTTATAGCCCTCGAATTGGGCCTGCGCGCGGCCAATGGCTGGCTGGGCACCTGGCCCAACTTCGTGCTCGCCGCGCGCACGGTCCTGACCGGCCTCCAGGCCAGCCAGTATGTCCACGACGACACGCTGGGCTACGTGCCCCGCCCCGGATATGCGACGGCCGACGTGCATATAGGATCCGATGGCCTGCGCGCCACCGGCGAGGCGCTCGCGGGCCAGCCGATCCTGGCCGTGGGCGATTCCTACACCTACGGCGAGGAGGTGGCGGACGCCGAGACCTGGCCCGCGCATCTGCAACGGCTCACGGGACGGCGCGTGCTCAACGCCGGCGTCGCGGGCTACGGCTTCGACCAGATCGTGCTGCGCGCCGAGAAGCTCGTGCCGGCGCTCCGTCCATCGGCTGTCGTGGTGTCCTTCATCGCCGACGACCTGCGCCGCGCCGAGTCGAGCCGGCTGTGGAGCGCCGACAAGCCCTACTTCGATATCGACGGCAGCAAGCTCGTGCTGAGCAACGTGCCCGTGCCGCCGCGCACCGATCCGCGCCGCACGCTCTCCTTCGCGCAGAAGACCCTGGGCTATTCCTATCTCTTCGACTTCATCATGCGGCGCCTCAACCTGCTCGAGGACTGGTTCGGCGACCATATCCGCGTCCATCCCGCCGGCACCGGCGAGAAGATCGCCTGCCTGCTCACCGACCGGCTGCACGCGTTGCAACAGGCGAGCGGCGTGCCCCTGCTGCTGGTGGCGCAGTACGATCCCTATGTCTTCAAGACGCCCGCGTTCGGCGAGGAGCAGCGCGTCCTCACCGCCCGCCTGCTCGCCTGCGCCCGCGCGCGCGGCCTCAAGGTGCTCGACACGTTCGACGCCATCGCCAAGAGCGGCGACCCGGTCGGCCTCTACGCGCAGTGGCACATGAACGACAAGGGTAATGCGCTGGTTGCCGACGCGATCGCCGGAGCGCTCAGATGATCGGGCGCGTTCTTCTCGTCCTGGGCTCGGTGCTGTTCGGCCTGCTCTTCCTCGAGGTCGGCTGCCGGGCGGTGCGCGGCACGGACTCGCTGCTGCACTGGCAGAACATCGTGCTCGAGCAGCGCCGTGCCATGGCGGGCAACAACATCGGCGCCCGCTTCGACTACGATCCCCTGCTCGGCGTCGTGCCCACCCCGGGATTTACCGCGCCGGACATGTCCTACGACCGGAACGGCTTCCGCAACGTGCCGCCGACCGCCGGCATGAGCGACGGACCGCCGATCCTGGCCACCGGCGACTCCTACACGCTGGGCGACGAGGTGACCGACGGCGAAGCCTGGCCCGCCGTGCTGCAGGGCCTCACCGGCCGGCGCACCATCAATGCCGGCGTCGCGGCCTACGGCTTCGACCAGACCGTGCTGCGCACCGAGCAGCTCGCGGCCCGGCTGAAGCCCGCGGCGATCGTCGTGGGCTTCATCGCCGACGACCTGCGCCGCGCCGAGTTGAGCCGCGCCTGGGGCACGGAGAAGCCCTACTTCGCCCTGAAGGACGGCGCGCTCGAGCTGCGCAACGTGCCCGTCCCGCCCTCGCCGCGCCCGGAGGACACGCTCGATTTCTGGCAGCGGGCCTTCGGCTGGTCGGTCCTGCTCGACACCGTGCTGATCCACCAGGGGCTGCAATACGAATGGGTGGTCGACCACAAGCGCGCGGTGCTGGCCGGCACGGGCGAGCGCGTGGCCTGCGCGCTGATGCCCCGGCTCGCGAAGCTCGGCGTGCCCACGCTGGTGGTCGCGCAATACGATTTCTACGTCTGGCAGAATGCCGAGTTCGGTGCCGAGCAGCGCCGCGCCTCAGGCGTGGTGCTGAAATGCGCCGAAGCGGCGGGCCTCATCCCAATCGATCTCTATGAGAAGACCGCCAGCGCCATTCGGGCCGAAGGCCGCGACAAGGTCTATCGCGCCTGGCATCCCAGCCCGCGCGGCTATCGCCTCATCGCCGAGGAAATCGCCGCCGAGCTCGACCGACGTCACATCCCGCCGCGATAGTTCGGCGCTTCCTGGCTGATCTCGACGTCGTGCACGTGGCTCTCGCGCAGGCCGGCGCCGGTGATGCGCAGGAACTGGCAATTGCCCTGCATGTCCTTGATCGTGGCGTTGCCGGTGTAGCCCATCGCCGCCTTCAGGCCGCCCACGAGCTGGTGCAGGATGTTGCCGACCGGTCCCTTGTACGGCACGCGGCCCTCGATGCCTTCGGGCACGAGCTTGAGCGTGCTCGCCACTTCCTGCTGGAAGTAGCGGTCGGCCGAGCCGCGCGCCATCGCGCCGATCGAGCCCATGCCGCGATAGGATTTGTAGGAGCGGCCCTGGTAGAGCAGCACCTCGCCCGGCGCCTCGTCGGTGCCCGCGAGCAGCGAGCCGATCATGGCGCAGTCGGCGCCCGCCGCGATCGCCTTGGCGAAGTCGCCGGAATACTTGATGCCGCCGTCGCCGATCGCGGGAATACCCGCGGCATGGCAGGCCTCGGCCGCCTCCATGATCGCGGTGAGCTGCGGCACGCCCACGCCCGCCACCATGCGGGTGGTGCAGATCGAGCCCGGCCCGATGCCGATCTTCACGGAGTCGGCGCCGGCATCGATCAGCGCCTTGGCGCCCTCGGCCGTCGCCACGTTGCCCGCCATCACCTGGCAGTAATTGCTGAGCTTCTTCACGCGCGTCACGGCCTCGAGCACGCCCCTGGAATGGCCATGCGCGGTATCGACCACGATCACGTCGACGTCGGCGTCGATCAGCATCTGGGCGCGGGCGAGACCGTCCTCGCCGACACCGGTGGCGGCCGCGACGCGCAGTCGGCCCTTCTCGTCCTTGCTGGCGCCGGGGAACTTGTTGGCCTTCTCGATGTCCTTCACCGTGATCAGGCCGATGCAGCGGTAGTCGGCGTCGACCACCAGCAGCTTCTCGATGCGGCGCTGGTGCAAGAGGCGCTGGGCGTCGGCCGAGCTCACGCCCTCGCGCACGGTGGCGAGCTTCTCGCTGGTCATCAGCGCGCTCACCGGCGTCGCACTGTCGGTCGCGAAGCGCACGTCGCGGTTGGTCAGGATGCCCGCGAGCTTGCCGTTACGCTCGACCACCGGGATGCCGGAGATCTGGTGCGACGACATCAACGCCAGCGCATCGGCCAGCGTCTGGTCGGGGTGTATGGTGACCGGGTTCACCACCATGCCGGATTCGAACTTCTTGACCCGCCGGACCTCGTTGGCCTGGGCCTCGGCGGTGAGGTTCTTGTGGATGACGCCGATGCCGCCGGCCTGGGCCATCGCGATCGCCATGGCCGCCTCGGTGACGGTATCCATCGCCGCGGAGATCAGCGGGATGCGGAGATCGATCGTGCGCGTGAGGCGTGTGCGGGTGTCGGTCTGGTTCGGCAGGACCGAGGACGCAGCCGGCTTCAGGAGGACGTCATCGAATGTGAGCGCTTCCTGAATCAGCATGCCAACCTCCAGATAAAACAAAACCGGCGGCCCTGGTCGGGGCCGCCGGGTTGGCGAGCCGTTATACACATTACGGCGGACAAACCAAGCCTTATGGCGCTTGGCGTTTATTCACAGGGGCCAGAAAGCCCCTACACACCACCGATGAAATCGCGTTTCCCGATCTCGACGCCTGCCTGCCGCAAAATTGCGTAGGTGGTGGTGCAGTGGAAATAGAAGTTCGGCTTGGCGAAATGCTCGAGATACTGGGCCCGCTTCAAGGTCATCGGGTTGCCGGCGATGGTGATCGTGGTCTCCTTGTCTTCGCTGCCGTCGATCTGGTCGGCCTTGAAGCCGCCGATGTAGGCCAGGACCGCAGCGATGCGGGCCTTGAGCTCGGCGAGGTTCTTCTCGGCGTTCTCGGGCGCCTTGGGGATCTCGGCGCCGGCCAGGCGCGCGGTGCTTTCCTCGGCGAAGCGGCAGGCAATCTGCACCTGGCGGCTGAACGGCAGCATGTCGGGGGTCATGCGCGTGCCGACCAGCACGGCCTCGTCGACCTTCTTGGCGGCGGCCCAGGCCTGCGCCTTGTCGAGCACCTTGGAGATCGCGTTGAGCTGGCGCTGATAGACCGGCACCGACGCGGCGTACATTCCGAAAGCCATTTGCATTTCCTCTGGGGTGGGCTGAAAGGCGAAATCTAGCCGCGAAAGCCCGTCGCGACGACATACATTTCCGCGCTGTCGGCCCGGCTCGCCTCGGGCTTCACGTGGCGGACTTTCTCGAAGTCCCTCTTCAGGCGATCGAGCAACGTGCGCTCGGTGCCGCCGCGCAGAACCTTGGCGACGAAGGCGCCGCCCGGCTTCAAAACGGAGCGCGCAAAGTCGTGCGCCGCCTCGGCCAATCCCATGATGCGAATATGGTCGACCTGCGTCTCGCCGGTCGCCTTCGCCGCCATGTCGCTCAGCACGACATCGGCCGGTCCCTCGAGCAATTTGGTCAGCACCTCCGGCGCATCGTCGTCGTAAAAATCCTTGGCCAGCACGGTGGCCCCCGCGATCGGATCGACCGGCGTCAGGTCGATGCCGATCACGACGCCGCCCTTTGTCCGCTCGACCGACACCTGCGTCCAGCCGCCCGGTGCCGCGCCAAGATCGATCACGCGCGCCTTGGGCTTGAGCAGGCGGAACTGGTCGTCGAGCTGCAACAGCTTGAAGGCGGCGCGCGAGCGATAGCCGCGCTTCTTGGCCTCGACGACATAGGGATCGTTGAGCTGGCGTTGCAGCCAGCGCTGCTGCGACACCGTGCGGCCGCGCGCGGTCTTCACGCGCACGGTGGCGTGCCGTCCCGTCGGCACGCTGCTGCCACGCCCGCTTTTCTTGCCCTTGTCCTTGCTCATGAATTCAATCGTTGCGGCGACAGATTGGCTGGGAGAGGGGATCGGCATCGCGGTCGGCCTGGCGCATCAGGTCCATCAGCACGCCCTCGCGCAGGCCGCGATCGGCGACGCGCACCGTCGGCGCGGGCCATTGCCGGCACACCGCCTCGAGGATCGCCCCGCCCGCTAGTGCGAGATCGGCGCGATCGTCGCCGATGCAGGGCAAGGCGGTGAGCTCGGCGACCGACATCACGGAAAGCTCTTCGCAGATCCGCAGGATGTGCTCGCGGCCGATCGAAGTGCCGTCGACCATCGTGCGATTGTAGCGCTTGAGGCCGAGATGGTGCGCACTCACGGTCGTCACCGTGCCCGATGCCCCGACCACCTGGACGTCGCCGCGTTCAATCGCACTGCCGATCGAGTGGCGCGCGCAGAACGGCCTCAGGTCGCTACGGATGCGCTCGACCATCTCGTCGTAACGCGCGCGGCCGACCGGCGTCTCGCGCGGCTGGTTGGAGACGCAGGACTCGGTGAGCGTGACCACGCCCCACGGAACCGACGTCATGTCGATCAGCTCCGATACCGCTCCCGTACTATCGCCGCGTCGACCGATGCGGATCCAGCTCACTTCGGTCGAACCGCCACCGATATCGACCAGCAGCGCATAGGGTATTTCGGGATCGAGCAGGTTCTCGCAACTCGCGAGCGCAAGCCGCGCTTCTTCCTCCGGCGCAATCACATCGAAGCTGAGGCCAGTGCGCGCCTTCACCAGGGCCAAGAAGTCTTCGCCGTTGCAGGCGCGTCGGCAGGCCTCTGTCGCGATATGGCGCGCGCGTGTGACGCGATGGCGGTCGATCTTGGCCGCGCACACTTCGAGAGCCCCCAAAGTGCGGTCGATGGCATCGCCGCACAGCGTCCCGTTCAGCACCACACCTTCGCCCAGCCGGACCGGCCGGGAATAGGCATCGATCACCTCGAATCCCGAGACCGATGCCCGCGCCACCAGAAGCCGGCAATTGTTGGTGCCGAGATCGATGGCAGCGAAAGTGTGTGCGAAGCGACCGCTGTGCCAGCCTCCCCTTTGTCCAGCCTGTGGCGTGGAATCCCCGGTCATGGCGAACTTGTTCCTTTGAGCAATCGTACCCGAGGAAAAGGCCGCAGGCGAGCCCGCTTGCCTCCCAGGAACACTCCGTCGCTAGAGGCTTGAAACTGGAGGGAAAGCAAAATTGCTCCAACCCATGAGCCTGTTCGCCAGACAAGAAACCCTGCACGATGTTCGTTTTCCGGAGATCGAGTGGATAGGGGAAAACGCCCAGTCCTGGCCCGCAAAAAAGGGCTCGACCGCCTAGCCCTGCGCCGCTGTATAGGTCGATAGAAACATCGACATAAAGCCCCGGCATTCACCGGGTCGGCCATTTCCAGCCCAGACCACCGGTCATTTACTGCATCAGCCGCCAAACCTACGCGGCCGATTCCTGCCTGCCCCTATATACCTGTTGCGAGCCAACGCGCGCCTGTCAACGCCGGAGTAAAAATGCATCGGCTGGCCGGAGTAAAAGTGCGTCACGGCTGATGGCATGAAGGCCCCCGCGGGGGCCTTCATGCGTCCTTGTTTATTCCTCGGGTGGGCTGTCGGGGATGGTGGCGGCGTCGCGTTGGATGCGCTCGTGGGTCCAGCCAGCGTGGCGGCGATGCGAGCTCGGCATGTGCTCGGTCACGGTGGTGTGGCGGCCGCGGGCACCGCCCAGCAGATGGCAGGCGACCCGCTCGCCCTTGTA
>CAIWTJ010000088.1 GCA_903915535.1 Enhydrobacter aerosaccus | reverse complement strand
TCGTGCTCACCGCCGTCGGGTACAACCTCAGGCTAATCCTGCGCTGGTTCAGGGCTTTTTTATGCCTACTCGCCGCTGCCCTCGGCTTCGCCCTGCCGATGAACGGCTGCGCTTAATCCGCGTTCTTCACGGCCGACTAAAGAAAAAGACATGACTCTCCCCTCCCGATTCCTAAGGGGTGGATCAGCTTGGCGCTATTTTAGCCGAGCCGGCGGCAGACCCCTATTACGATCGTTACTGACGCCGAAACGCCCGGAAAATATGAGTCTCATCGTCTCCAACGCTAGGACGTGAGACGGTGAGACGACAATGCGGGGCGGCTGCCGGATAGAGGCAGTGCGCAGGGCTCCCTAGGTTCGGGACAGCGAACACAGGAGCCCCGAATGTCCGACATCCTTCCCGCCACCTTCAATCGTCTCGCCTGGTCGAACCTGGTCGCGCAGTCGGCCGAGCAGGTGGCGCTGGCGGCGGCTCCCATCGTGGCCGTGCTGCTGCTGGGCGCGGGCGAGGGCGAGACCGGGCTGCTACAGACGGCGCTCACCCTGCCGTTCGTGCTGTTCGCCATTCCCGCCGGCCTTTTAGCCGACCGGATGGCGCGGCGCCGGCTGATGGCCGCGGCCGAGGCGTTGCGGGCAGGGGCGCTGTTGGGCGTGCTGCTGCTGATCGTGACGGGCTGGCTGACGCTCCCGCTGCTGGCGCTCCTGGGCTTCGTCGCGGTCTGCGGCACCGTCGTCTACAGCGTGGCGGCACCTTCGCTCGTGCCGTCGCTGGTGCCGCCGCAGATGCTGCCGGCCGCCAATGCCCGCATCGAGCTCGCCCGTACCGTCGCTTTCGCCGCGGGCCCCGCGCTGGGCGGCCTGCTGGTCGGCTGGATCGGCGCCGGTCCCGCCTTCGGCTTTGCCGCGGCACTCTCGATCCTCGCGGTCGTGCTGCTGTCGGGCATCTACGAACCGGTGCGCGCCAAGCTTGCACGCCGGCATCCCTGGCAGGAGATCAAAGAGGGCGCGACCTTCGTGTTCGGCCACGATCTGCTGCGGCCGGTGTTCGTGACGCAGTTCATCTTCAATACCGCGTGGTTCCTGATCCTGGCCGTCTTCGTGCCCTATGCCGTGCGCTCGCTCGGCCTCTCCGCCGCTGGCGTCGGCCTGGTGATGGGCATGTACGGTGTGGGCATGGTGTTCGGTGCGCTGCTGGCCACTCGCGTGATGAAGCGGTTCCGCTTCGGCAGCGTGATCGGCCTCGGCCCCGTCGTGGGTCTCGCCGCCGCGGGCGTGATGGCGCTCACGACACTCATCCATACGCCGGTGCTGGCAGGCCTCAGCTTCTTCCTGCTGGGCGCCGGGCCGATCATCTGGGTGATCAGCACCACGACGCTTCGCCAGTCGGTGACGCCGCCGCGCCTGCTGGGCCGCGTGTCGGCGATCAACATCATGGCCTATGGCGCGCGGCCGCTGGGCGCCGGCCTCGGTGCGCTGGTCGGCGGCCTCTACGGTGCCGAGGCGTGCCTCTATCTCGCAGTTGCGGGATTTGCGGTGCAGGCGATGGTGATCTGGATGTCGCGCGCAGTGGCCTTGATCAGCCAGCCGGAGATGGCCTGCGACTGATTTCCGGCTAAAGTATCCTCTCAATAAGGGAGGAAAAAATGGCTGGTCGTGTTGCATTGGTGACGGGTGGAACGCGCGGTATCGGTGCCGCGATCTCGCGAATGCTGAAGCTGCGCGGCTATGCCGTTGCCGCCAATTACGCCGGCAACGACGTGGCGGCCCAGGCCTTCAAGGAAGAGACCGGCATCGCCGTCTACAAGTTCGACGTGAGCGACCACGAGGCGGTCACCAAGGCGGTGGCGCAGATCGAGAAGGACCTCGGGCCGATCGATATCGTGGTCAACAATGCCGGCATCACGCGCGATAGCACGATGCGCCGCCTCAGCCGCGACATGTGGGACGCCGTGATCGACACCAACCTCGGTTCCTGCTTCAACGTCAGCAAGGCAGTGTGGGACGGCATGAACCAGCGCGGCTTCGGCCGCATCGTCAACATCGGCTCGATCAACGGCCAGGGCGGCCAGTACGGCCAGGTGAACTACGCCGCGGCCAAATCGGGCATCCACGGCTTCACCAAGGCGCTGGCCCAGGAAGGCGCGTCCAAGGGCATCACCGTGAACGCGATCGCGCCCGGCTACACCGACACCGACATGGTCTCGGCGGTGCCGGCCAACGTGCTCGAGAAGATCGTGGCCAAGATTCCGGTCGGCCGGCTCGGCAAAGCCGACGAGATCGCCCGCGGCGTGCTGTTCCTGATCGCCGACGATGCCGGCTTCATCACCGGCTCGACCTTGTCGATCAACGGCGGCCAGCACATGTACTAAGCTCAGCGCACACAGAGGAGACCGCCATGGCCAAACTGGTCGAGTACAAGGACATGGCGCCCCGCGCCAAGGCCGTCGTCGATACCATCGCGCGCGGCCGCAGCATCAAGCCGGACGAGATCAACAACGTCTGGAAGGCGCTCGCCGTCCATCCCGACGTGATGGAGCGGTTCGCAGAGGAGCTGAAGGCTGCCATGGGGCCGGGCAGCCTCGATCCGCTCACCAAGGAGTTAGTTTATCTCTCTGTATCGATCGCCAACGGGTGCGACTATTGCATCGCCTCGCACGGCGCGATGGCCGCCAAAAAAGGCATGACGGTCGAGATGCACGAGGAATTCATGGCCGTGGTGCTGGCGGCGCAGAAGGGCAACAAGATCGCCCAGGCCTATCGCGTACCGGTCGATAAAGCGTTCGAGGAGAAGTAGACGTGGCTGAAGCATCGACGAAATGGGATGCCAATCTCTACCTGAAGTTCGCCGATGCGCGCATGCGGCCGGCCATGGACCTGATGGCCCGCCTCGATCCCGCCAACGCCGAGCGGCCGGGTCATGCGATCTACGATCTGGGCTGCGGCGCGGGCAACATCTCGCGCATCCTGGCGGAGCGCTTCCCGGAGCGTCCGGTGATCGGCATCGATTCGTCGGAGGACATGCTTGCCAAGGCGCGCAGCCAGACGGTCGACAAACGCGTGACCTTCGAGAAGGGCGACCTCGCGCACTTCAGGCCCAGCACGCCGCCCTCGATCCTCTACAGCAACGCCGCCTATCAATGGCTGCCGGGCCATATCGAGATGTTCCCGGGCCTTCTGAAGACGCTGCCATCGGGCGGCCAGCTTGCGATCCAGATGCCGCGCAATCTCGAGGCGCCGTCGCACGCGTTGATGCGCGAGGCCGCTGAGGCGGGGCCGTGGCGGGACAAGCTCAAGAACGTGGGCGGTGTCATCCGCGTCGAGGAGCCCGCGCAATATTACGACAGGCTCAAGCCGCTGTGCGCCGATCTCGACATCTGGGAGTCGATCTACCAGCAGGTGCTGACCGGCAAGGATCCAGTCGCCCAATACACCTCGAGCACCGGCCTGCGCCCGTTCCTCGAGGCGCTCAGTCCCGAAGAGGGCAAGGCGTTCTACGAGTGCTACGCCGGCATGATCGCCAAGGCCTATCCGACGCGCGCCGACGGCATCACACTGTTCCCCTTCCGCCGCATGTTCATCGTGGCTCGCCGCGCGTGAGGCGCCTCAGCGCCGCTCTCGCGTTCGCGCTGCTGGTCGGCGGCGTCGGGCGCGCGCACGCCGAGCCGCAGCAGATGGTGGCCGCCGCTCATCCGCTCGCGGTCCAGGCCGGTCTTGAAGTGCTGAGCCGCGGCGGCTCGGCCGTCGATGCCGCCGTTGCCGTGCAGATGATGCTGGGCGTGGCCGAGCCGCAGGCTTCGGGCATCGGCGGCGGCGGATTTCTCCTTTATTACGACGGCACGAGCCACGCGATCACTGTCTACGATGGCCGCGAGGCTGCGCCTGCGGGCGCGACGCCCACGATGTTCCTCGGCGCCGACGGCAAGCCACTGCCGTTCCGTCAGGCCGTTGCCTCCGGGATTTCAGTGGGGGTGCCCAGTGCCGTTGCGCTGCTCGAGACGGCGCACAAGGAACATGGCAGGCTTCCGTGGAGCAGCCTGTTCGCCACCTCGATCGAGGCGGCGCGCAACGGCTTTCCTGTCTCCGCGCGGCTCGCGGCCTGGCTCGACACGGTGAAGCCGTTCGCCGACGAGCCCTCGGCGCGCGCGACCTACTACAACGCCGATCGATCGCCCAAGAAGGAGGGCGACATCGTCGTCAATGCAGCCCTGGCCGACACGATGCAGCTCATCGCGGACAAGGGGAGCGCCGTCCTGCGCGAAGGCCCGATCGCCGAGGAGATGGTTGCGCGCGTACGGTCGCACATACGGCCCGGCACCCTGTCGCTCGCCGATCTCGCCAACTACAAGGTGATCAGGCGCGAGGCGGTTTGCGGTCCCTATCGCGTCTGGACGGTCTGCGGCATGGGCCCGCCGTCGTCGGGCGGGATCGCGATCCTGCAGGCGCTGGCGATCCTCGAACCATTCAAGCTGTCGGACGACAAGCCCAACGACGTGCGCGCGTTGCACCTCATCGCCGAGACCAGCCGTCTGATCTTCGCCGACCGGGCGCATTACATCGACGACCCGGCCTTTACGCCCGTACCGGTCGAGAAGCTGCTGGCGCCGGCCTACATCGCCCGGCGTCGTGCGTTGATCTCGCTCGACAAGAGCATGGGCGTTCAGGGATCGGTGCCGCCGGGCTATGTCGAGCACGGCACCAGCCACATGACGATCGTCGACCGGCAGGGCAATGCCGTCAGCTTCACCACCACCATCGAAGCGCCGTTCGGGTCGCTGATGATGGTGGGAGGCTTCATCCTCAACAACGAACTCACCGATTTCTCGGCCGTGGCGGAGCGTGACGGCCAGCCGGTCGCCAACCGGCCGGAGCCCGGCAAGCGGCCGCGGTCCTCTATGTCGCCCACTTTCGTGCTGAACCGGAATCGGGACCTGGTGCTGTCCGTGGGCTCGGCCGGGGGGCAACGGATCATCGGCGATACGCTCCAGGCGCTGATCGGCATGCTCGACTGGAACCTTTCCGCACAGGCCGCGCTCGATGTGCCCCGGATCCTCAACATGAACGGTCCCACGGAATTGGAGGAAAAGGGCGATTTGCCCGCCCAGGCAGGGCGCTTGCGCGCGCTGGGCCATGAAGTACAAGTCCGCCGGCATGAAGGCGGCCTGACGGCCATCCGCCGCGAGGGGGATGGCTGGGGAGGGGGCGCCGATCCGCGGCGCGATGGCGTCGCCAAAGGAGACTAGCTTGGCCGACAAACTCCCCAGTGTTTTGCTGAAAGCCGGCGAGGATCGCCGCGTGCGCTCGGGCCATCCCTGGGCCTTCTCCAACGAAATTCTGATGGACGCCGAGACCAAGGCGCTGCCCGCGGGCTCG
This sequence comes from Enhydrobacter aerosaccus, assembly GCA_903915535.1. Lineage (GTDB taxonomy): Bacteria > Pseudomonadota > Alphaproteobacteria > Reyranellales > Reyranellaceae > Reyranella > Reyranella aerosaccus_C. The sequence continues at coordinate 435 of CAIWTJ010000088.1, read as the reverse complement.
CTGGTCGTGATGCGCGCGCCGGGCGGTCAGGCGATCGGCGTCGCCACCTTCAATCCGCATTCGCTGATCGCAGCCCGCATGCTGACCTCGAATCCCGAGGCGACCATCGACGCGCTGTTCCTCGGCCGCCGCATCGCCAATGCGGTTGCGCTCCGCGACAAGCTGATCGGCGTGCCATACTACCGGCTGATCCATGCCGAGGCCGACGGCCTGCCGAGCGTGATCGTCGACCGCTTCGGCGATGCGCTGGTGGTCCAGGTCAACAGTGCTGGCATGGATGCGCTGACGCCGGTGCTGCTGGAAGCGCTCGAGGCCGAGCTGTCGCCCAAGACCATCGTGCTCAAGAACGATTCGCCGGTGCGCGAGCTCGATGGGCTGACGCGCGAAGTGACCGTCGTCAAAGGCGACGGCGATACCGCGATCGAGCTGATCGAG
>CAIWTJ010000087.1 GCA_903915535.1 Enhydrobacter aerosaccus | reverse complement strand
CGGCGTGATCTCGCCGTCGAGGACGCGGGTTTCCCAGTCGCGCAGGCGGCGCTTCAGCTCGACGGGCGTGCGCGGGCTGAGCAGGACCATGAAGAACTGCTCGTGCGGCGAGAGCTCGCGGTCCTTGCGGTAGCCGAACGGGCCGTGGCCGGTGGCTTGCGCCGGAGCGGGGGCCGCCACGCGCGGCTGCACGTCCTTGGCGATCACATCGTCCCAGGTAAGGCCGGCCTCGCGCACCATGGCCGACGCGAGCTTGGCCGCGGCCAGCGCTTCGCCGGTGTGGCTGCTCTCGAGGATTTCCAGGACCTTCGCCAGGGTGGCGCGATTGAAATTTGCCATCGTCGGTCTCCCGCTCCGCCGTCGCATTTCCAGGGGGTGGATCGCGCGACTTGTGTCTTTGACTATTCGCTGAGCAAGCGGCACTTAACCTCCCCACGATAGAGGCGGCCTCCAAAAGTGACAATTCGATTTTCGCCCTTCGCCGCCTACCTGACGGGGCTCGGCACCTGGTTCGTCCCGTTCGGCATCCAGATGGTGCTTTTCCCGTGGCTGGTGGCGGTCGTGCTGCGCATGGACGCCTTCGCCGTGGGCGTGGCGCAGATGGCGCTGATGGCGCCGTCGCTGCTGTTCCTGCCGCTGGGCGGCCTCGCCGCCGATCGCGGCAATCCGCGCAAGCTGCTGCTGCGCTATCACGTGCTCTACGCGATCCCGCCGCTCGTGCTGGCGGGCGTGCTCGCGATGGGCGGGCTCAGTTATCCCCTGCTGATCGCCTACGGGCTGGCGGCGGGCTCGATCGGCGCCTTCGCGGTGCCGACGCGCGATGCGCTGCTGCCGACGGTGGCCGGGGGCAACCTGCCGCGCGCCGTGGCGCTGGCGACGGCGCTGCAATTCATCGGCCAGCTGATCGGCATCGCCTGCGCCTCGATGGCCGACCGCATCGGCGCGCCGCCGCTCCTGATCCTGCATGCGGCGCTGGCGCTGCTGGGCATCGCGGTGGTCTGGCGCCTGCCCAACCCGCCGCCGCATCCTCCGGCCGAGCATCCGGGCTTCTGGCGCAGCGTCGCCGATGGCGTGGCGGAAGCAGCCAAGTCCGACCAGCTCTGGCCGGTCCTGCTGCTCAACTTCGGCGTCGGGCTGTTCTATGTCGGGCCGTTCATGGCGGTCCTGCCGCTGGTCGTGCGCGACTTCTATCACGGCGGCTCGGCGGAACTTGCCTACGTCAATCTCGCCTTCTGGGCCGCGACCATCGTGGCGGCCATGGGTTTCGCGGCGCTGGGACGCCGGCTCACCCTCCGGGGCCGCCTGATCGGTCTCACGATCATGACAGGCGCCGGGGTGCTGCTGGCGCTCGCGACGCAACCGCCATTCCCGCTCTTCGTGGCGCTCAACTTCGTGTGGGGCATCGGCGCCGGAATCTCGATGACGCAAGGGCGCACGATCATCCAGATCGTGGCGCCGCCCACGCATCGCGCGCGGCTGATGTCGCTGTTCCAGCTGGGCCTGAGCGGCGGTGGCCCGATCGGGGCCTTCCTCGCGGGCTCGATCGCCGCGGTGTGGGGCACGAAGGCCGCGCTCACCGTGCCGGCGCTGTCGATGCTGGTGCTGGTGACGGTGGTGCTGGTGCGCTCGCGGCTGTGGTCGATGCGAACCGTCGAATAGAAGAGGGGAGGAGCGCTGCTACTCGGCGGCGGCTTTCTTGCCGAGGCCCAGCTCCTGCCACACGCTTTGCAGCGCGTTCACAAGATGGGTCATGTCCTCGTCGCTGTGCAGCGGCGTCGGCGTGATGCGCAGCCGCTCCGTGCCGCGCGGCACGGTCGGGTAGTTGATCGGCTGCACGTAGATGTCGTGGCGGTCGAGCAGCAGGTCGCTCGCCTGCTTGCAGAGTCCCGCGTCGTCCACCGAGACCGGCACGATGTGCGAGACCGACGGCATCACCGGCAGACCGGCGGCCGCGAGGCGGCGCTTGAGTGTGGCGGCGCGCTCCTGGTGGCGGACGCGCAGTTCGGGATGGTTGGTGACATGGCGGACGCTGGCGAGTGCTGCCGCCGCGATGGCGGGCGGCATCGAGGTCGAGAAGATGAAGCCGTTGCCGCAGGAGCGCACGAAGTCGACCGTCGCCGCGGTCGAGGCGATGTAGCCGCCGACCACGCCGAACGCCTTGGCGAGCGTGCCCTGCACGATGTCGACCTTGGCCAGCACGCCGTCGCGCTCGGCGACGCCGGCGCCGCGGTTGCCGTACATGCCCACGGCATGGACCTCGTCGAGATAGGTGAGGGCGCCGTACTTGTGGGCGACGTCGCACATCTCGCCGATCGGGGAAATGTCGCCGTCCATCGAATAGACCGACTCGAAGGCCACGACCTTGGGCGTCTTCGGATCGGCGGCGGCCAGGAGCTGCTCGAGGTGGGCCACGTCGTTGTGGCGGAAGATCTTGCGCACCGCGCCCGAGTGGCGGATGCCCGCGATCATCGAGGCGTGGTTGAAGGCGTCGGAATAGAGTTCGCAGCCCGGCATCATCGCGCCCAGGGTCGCGAGCGTGGTCTCGTTGGCGACATAGCCCGAGGTGAAGACGAGGGCCGCTTCCGTCTCGTGCAGGCGGGCAAGCTCATGCTCCAGCGCCACGTGCAGCGTGTTGGTGCCCGCGATGTTGCGGGTGCCGCCGGCGCCGGACCCTTGCGCGCCGATCGCGGCCTGCATGGCCTTCACCACGGAGGCGTGCTGGCTCATGCCGAGATAGTCGTTGCTGCACCAGACGGTCACTTCGCGCGGGGCCGCGCCGGCACTGTGATAGCGCGCGCGCGGAAAAGCGCCGACGACGCGCTCCAGCTCCGCGAAGACGCGATACCGTCCCTCGTCGCGCAGGCGATCGAGATGGCCCGTGAAGAACGCCTCGTAGTCCATTCTGTCCTGTCCCCCGGCGGCGATATTAGTCGGCTTTCCTGTGTTCAACAGGCGCATTTTGGTCGCGGACGGTCACACTGCATTGAGCGATATCAAACACGTCTGCGTGACTGTCGTTGCGAGCGATTCGCAACTACGGGCGAACGAAGGCCGCGACGATCAGGGCAAGGCTCAGGAACAGCGACACGCAGAGCATCGGCGCCGCGCCCAGCCAGCGCGTCTGCTGGGGCAGGAGATCCCAGTGGCGCAGGGTGGGAACGGCCGCCCCCATGGCGAACAGCGCGCCGATCGCCCACAGGCCGAAGGCGAAGGGCGTGGCGACGTTGGCCTGGTCGACCGTGGTGTTGATGATGCCGACGCCGATGATCGCCGGCACCACGGAGGCAGCAAAAAGGGCGACCGACCAGATCGCCCTGTTGCGTATTTTTTGGCTCGTGCCGTACGGAGCTTCGCTCTCCG
>CAIWTJ010000086.1 GCA_903915535.1 Enhydrobacter aerosaccus | reverse complement strand
CTTGCCGTCCGGCGACAGCAGGCTGATGCGCGGGATCTGGTCGGTCACGAACACCAGCCCGCGATCGTCGATCCAGATCTGCATCGGATGATAGAAGTCGCCCCAGGCTTCGAGGAACGCGCCGTCGCGGTCGAAGACCTGCAGGCGGTTGTTCTCGCGGTCGCCCACCAGCACGCGGCCCTGTCCATCGATCGCCACCGCGTGCGGCGTGGTGAAGCTACCCGGGCCAGCGCCCTGCCCACCCCAGGTCTTGAGCAGCGCGCCGTCGGCCGAGAAGCGGTGCACGCTCGAATTGCCGTAGCCGTCGGCGACATAGATTTCGCCGTCGGGCGCCTGCGCCGCCGCCGTCGGGTGGTTGAACGGCGCGTCGAGCGACGGCCAATGCCGCTTGCCGAGCGACTGCAGCAGCTTTCCGTTGCGGTCGAAGCGAAGCACCTGATGGGCATCGCGGTCGGCCACCAGGATGGCCCCGTCGTTTGCCGTGGTGATGTAATGCGGTTCGGCGAGCGTGCCCTCGCCCCAGCTCCCGGCAAGCCTGCCGTCGCGATCGAAGACGAGAATGGGCCGGTCGGTGCCGCGCTGCGCCACATGCACGCGGCCCTCGCGATCGACCATCAGGTCCGACAGGAAGCCGAAGCTCTCGCCCGCCGGCAGCTTCGCCCAATTGCGATGGATGGCGTAGCGCCGGTCACCCAGGATCACCGTGTAACGTTCGTCGGACATGCGTTCCTCCTAGCGATCTCCCCTCCCAGCGATCTCCGTGCCAGATAGGCAGACCGACTTCGAGACGGCAAGATGGACCGCAAGGAGACTCCCGACATGACCGATGCCGACCGCCTCGTGCTGCATGGCAGCTTCACCTCGAGTTCGTCCTACAAGCCGATGTTGTTCCTCGCGCTGGGCGGCCTGCCGTTCTCGTTCCGCACGGTCAATCTCAAGAACGGCGTGCAGAAGCAGCCGGCGCACCTCGCGATCAACCGCTACGGCCAGGTGCCGGTGCTGCAGCACCGCGGGCTGACGCTCGTCATGTCTAACGTGATCCTCGACTATCTCGCGCGCACGACCGGAAAATTCGAAGGCGCCAACGAACAGGACAGGATCCACGCCCGCGAATGGCTGTCGTGGGAAAACGACGCCATCCAGAACGTGGCGCGGGTCCGCCACTTCGCGCGCTTCCGGCCCGACGTGTCGCAGGACATCGTGAACTACTTCCGCCCGGGCGCGGAGGCGGCGCTCGACTTCCTCGACAAGAGCCTCGACGGCCGCCAGTGGCTGGTGGGCCAAAGCTGCACCATCGCCGATCTCGGCTGCTTTGGCCGCAGCGTGTTCATGGCGGAAGGCGGCATGTCGACGGACAACCGGCCACACCTCGCCGCGTGGCGGGAGCGCCTCATGGCGATGCCCGGCTTCAAGCTGCCTTACGACCTGATCCCGAAGAAGGACGCCGAGTTCGAGGGCCGCGCCTAGCCTACCCGCATCAGGCGCAGCCGCGGATCGAGGAGATCGCGCAGCCCGTCGCCCAGCATGTTGAGCCCGAGCACCGCGAGCGCGATGGCGAGGCCGGGCCAGATCGCGAGTTCCGGCGCCTGATAGATGTAGGTCTGCGCGTCGCGCAGCATGCCGCCCCAGGACGGCGTCGGCGGCTGGGCACCGAGGCCGAGATATGACAGCCCGGCCTCGGCCAGGATGGCGACCGCGAACTGGATGGTCGCCTGCACGATCAGGATGCCGGCGATATTGGGCAACACGTGGCGCAGCGTGATGCCGAGCGGTGCACGGCCGAGCGCGACCGCGGCGCGCACGAAGTCGCGGCTCCACATGGCAAGCGATGCGCCGCGCGTCACCCGCGCGAAAACCGGGACGTTGAAGATCGCGATCGCCAGGATCGCGTTCACGGCACTCGCCCCCAGTACCGAGGTGATGAGGATGGCGATCAGCACGGCGGGAAAGGCGAACACGAGGTCCGACGTGCGCGACAGAGCCTCGTCGACCCACCCGCCGCGTGCGGCGGCCCAGGCGCCCAGGGTCACGCCCACCGACATGCCGAGGCCGACGGCGATCAGGCCGACGGCGAGCGACGTGCGCGCACCCACCATGATGCGCGACAGCACATCGCGGCCGAGATGATCGGTGCCCAGCCAGTGCTCTGGTGACGACGGCAGGAGTTTGGAGCGCATCTGCAGGTCGGTGGCGACGTAGGGCGTCCAGACCAACGAGACCAGCGCCGTGCCGACGAACAGCAACAGCAGCACCGCGCCGATCTGAAAGCCGACGTGACGGCGTGCGCGCGTCAGGAAGGCGCTCACGACGCCACCCGCGGCCGCGGATCGAGCAATGTGTAGGCGAGATCGACCAGCAGATTCACGACCAGCACCAGCGCGGTGAACAGGATCACGACGTTCTTGATCACGGCGAGGTCGCGATTGTTGATCGAGTCGTAGACCAGTTGGCCGACGCCGGGCAGGCGGAACACGCTTTCGATGATGACCGCACCGGCTACAAGAAAGCCCGCAATCAGGCCGGCGACCGTCGTCACCGGAATCAGGGCGTTACGCAACGCATGGCGGAACAGCACCCTGCCCTCCGACGCGCCTTTCGCGCGCGCGGTGCGGATGTAGTCCTCGCGCAGGGTGTCGAGCATCGCCGAGCGGGTCACGCGCGTCAGGATCGCGATCTCGCTCAACGACAGGGCGATGGCGGGCAACACCAGCGACAGTAGCGACTTCGCCGGATCCTGTACCCAGCCGGGAAAACCGCCGGCCGGAAAGATCTGCCAGCTCACCGCGAACAGCAGCACAAGCACAATGCCGAACCAGAAATTCGGAATGGAGATGCCGATCTGCGTGAAGCCCATCACGCCCCAGTCGCCGGGGCGGCCCTGACGCCAGGCGGCGAAGACACCGAGCGGCACGGCGACCAATATCGCCCAACCGAGCGCGAGGCCGGCCAACGGCAAGGTGACGGCGAGACGATCGCCGATCAGCTTGGCGACGGGCGTACCGTAGGCGTGGCTGGCGCCGAGGTCGAAGCTCAGCAAGCCGCCGATCCAGCGGAAGTACTGCACGATCAACGGCTGGTCCAAACCGTACTTGGCCCGCAGCGCCGCCAGGGTATCCGGCCGCGCATCGGTGCCCAGCATCACCAGTGCCGGATCGCCGGGGAGCACCTCGACGACCGCGAACACCACGATCGTCGCCAGAACCAAAGTGACCAGCGCTGCCGCCAGCCGACGAGAGAGAAACTCGATCACGCCTTCCAGGAGACGGCGCTGAGGTCGACGCAGGGCGTCGGCGAGTTCTCCCACATGCCCATCAGCTCCTTCTTCCACACGCCGATCTTGGCGAGCTGGTAAAGGAAGCCGTTAACGGCGTCGCGCGCGACGATGCGCTGGCACTCCTTCAGCAGCTCGTCGCGCTTGGCGAAGTCGGTGGTCGCCACGACGTCACGCCACTTGGCCTTGAATTCGGCCGAGTCGTAGCCCCAGTAGTAGCCGTCGCGCGCATAGCGATCGAGATCGTTGGCCTCGGTGTGCGCGACGACGGTGAGGTCGTAGTTGCCCTCCTTGAAGACCTCCGAGAGCCACTGCGGCCACTGCAGCTGCGTGATCGTCACCTTGATGCCGATCTTGCCGAGCTGGCTCACCAGCACCTCGCCCGCGCGCGTGGCGTAGCCGACCGGCGGCAGCTTGAGGCTGGCCTCCAGGCCGTTGGGATAGCCCGCCTCGGCGAGCAATGCCTTGCCCTTGGCGATGTCGAGAGGATAGGTCTTGGTGAGATCGACATAGGCCTTGTTGTGCGGCGGGAAGTGGCTGCCGATCGGCGTGCCGAAGCCCGACTCCGCCTCGATCAGCTCGGCGCGGTTGAGCGCATGCGCCATCGCCTGGCGCACCTTGAGATCGTTGAACGGCTTCTTCTTGTTGTTGGTCGCCATGATCACTTCGCCTTCGGTCGTGCCGACCACGACGGCGAAGCGCGCGTCCTTCCTGAGGCGCGCCACCAACTCGGGCGCCTGGAAGCCCGGGAAGGCATCGACGTCGCCCGCCAGCAGCGCGTTCACCTGAGCCGATGGATCCTTCACCACCTTGAAGATCACACTGCCGAGCTTGACCGAGGCGGCGTCGCGATAGCCTGCGAACTTCGCGAAGCTGATCGAGTCGCCCTCCTTGCGTTCCTTGAACACGAACGGCCCGGTGCCGATCGGCTGCTTGTCATTGGTTGGCGCCGACTTGGGATGCATGATGCCCGCGTCGCCGAGCGAGAGATTGTAGAGCAGGTATGAATTGGGCGACTTCAGCGTGATCTTGACCGTCGCGGGATCGACCGCCTCGACTTTCTCTATGTCGGTGTAGAGCGACTTGGCCGGCACCGCCGAGTCGGCCGCGAACAGGCGATCGATCGAGAATTTCACCACCGAGGCGTCGAGCGACTCGCCGTCATGGAACTTCACGCCGGTGCGCAGCTTGAAGACATATTCCTTGCCGTCGGGCGAGATGGTCCAGCTTTGCGCCAGACCCGGGCCGATCTCTCCCCGGCTGTCGATGCGGCCGAGGCTCTCGAACACGTTCGGGCAGGTCAGCTCGCGGATCGAGGCAGCGGCGTTCCGGGTCGGATCAAGCACCGGCGGTTCGAGCGACATGCCGATCACCAACTTTTCCTTGGCCTGCGCCCAGACCTCGGGACCGAACAGACCCACGGTCGCAAGCGCGCCCGCGGCGCCTAGCAGATGGCGGCGATGAAGTGCTGTCACTGAATTCCTCCGTCTTGTTAGCGGCAGTCTATCAGCGGCCGAACACGTCCCGCCAGCCGCGCGCCGCCCCGAGCGTGGCGGCCGAATAAACGCCACGCGCCACGGCACGGGCCAGGCAATCGGCGGCCAATGTGCCCAGCTCGGCGAGCGCCAGCGGATCGTTGCCGAGGTCGAGCTTTCCTGTAGCAATCGAGAAGACGGTGTCGCCGTCCTGCGGCGTGTGCACCGGCCGGATCGAGCGGGCGAGCCCGTCCTGCGCCATCACCGCCAACCGCTGCGCCGACGCCTTGTCGAGCCTGGCATTGGTCGCGACCACGGCGATGGTCGTGTTGGCGCGCGGATCTTTTCGCGCAGCGTCGGCCGGATCGTGGGTAAGATCGGCGCGGTCGTGCGACACCGGCAGGCCAAGGCCATGCGCCGGCGGCGGCAGGCCGCCGAACTCGCCGTTCTGCTCCAGCGCCCACGCCCAGAATTGCGGCATGTCGCCCATGGTCGTGTAGCCACGCGCATTCACCGCCACGATCGCACCGACTTGCACGCCCGTCGCCGGATCGACCGCCGAGGCGCTGCCGAGACCACCCTTGAGATTGCCGGCCTTGGCGCCGAGACCCGCACCGATGTTGCCCAGCGCGAAGTCGCGGCCCGCATTGCCCGTCGCCTGATAGCCAAGCTCGCGATAGGGCGGCCAGTCCCAGGCCTTGTCGCCGCCGTTCAGCAGATCGAACAGGATCGCCGAGGGCACGATCGGCACGACGATGTCGGCAATGGCGATGCCCTTTCCATGCTCGCGCAGCCAGCGCATCACGCCGTCGGTCGAGGACAGGCCGAACGCCGAGCCGCCGGAGAGGCACACCGCGTCGATGCGATCGACCCGGCACGAGGGATCGAGCAGATCGGTCTCGCGCGTGCCCGGCGCGCCGCCGCGCACGTCGACCGAGGCGACGGACGGGCTCTCACACAGAATCACGCTGACACCGGAGCGCAGTCGATGATCCTCGGCGTTGCCGACAAGAATTCCGTCGACGTCGGTGATCAGGTTGCGCGGGCCGGGACGAAGCATTGTCTGCAGTCTTACCGAAAATCAGTGCTCGTTCCCACCCTTCGAGACGCCGCTGCGCGGCTCCTCAGGGTGAGGTTTTCTTTGATCGATCGAACAACAACGTCCTCATCCTGAGGAGGCCCGCAGGGCCGTCTCGAAGGATGGACTTCAGTCGACTTGCAGCGTCAGCGCCTTGAGGTACGCCGTTTCCGGCAGGCCGGGATGCACGGGATGATCGAGGGCGGCGCCGGAGGTGCGCAGGATGCGGGCGTTGCGCTCGACGTCGCGCAGGCCACGGCGCACCTGGTCGGCGAACATCGGCGGATCGACGAGATGCGAGCACGAGGCCACGAACAGGAAGCCGCCGCGCGACACCAGCGGTGCGGCAAGGCGCACCAGCTTGCGATAGCCCTGCACGCCCACCTTGATGTCCTTGCGGCTCTTCACGAAGGCCGGCGGGTCGCAGATCACGACGTCGAACTTGCGCAGATGCGTGCCGCCCAGTTTCTCGAGCGCGTCGAATACTTCGCTCTTCTCGAACGACACGATCTTCTCGACGCCGTTCAGCTTCGCCGCCTCGCGGGCGGGATCGAGCGCCGCTGCCGAGCGGTCGATGCAGGTCACGGCCTTGGCGCCTTCCTTGGCGGCCAGCACGCCGAAGCCGCCCGAGTAGCAATAGGTGTCGAGCACGTTGGCATCCTTCGAGAGGCGCGCCACGAAGCGGCGGTTGTCGCGCTGGTCGTAGAACCAGCCGGTCTTCTGGCCGCCCGAGAGATCGGCCACGAACTTCGCGCCGTTCTCGATCAGCTCGATCGCCGTATCGCCGTCGCCTTTGACGACGGTCACCTCGCGCTTCAGCCCTTCGAGCTCGCGCACCGGCGAATCGTTCTTCAGCACGATGGTCTTGGGCGACAGCTCCGCTTCGAGCGCCTCCAGCAGCACCGGCGTCAGCGCATCCATGCCGGCGCTGTTGACCTGGACCACCAGCGCGTCGCCGAAACGGTCGACGATCACGCTCGGCAGGCCGTCGGCCTCGGCGTGGATCAGCCGGTAGTAGGGCACGCCGATCAACTTGTCGCGCAGCGCCACCGCGTTGGCGATGCGGCGGCCGAGGAACAGCGCGTCGATGGTCGCCTCGGGATTGGAGGTGAGCATGCGCGCCGCGATGAGCGAATGCGGGTTGAAAGTGGCGACACCGATCGCCTGGCCGCCCGGCGCACGCATCACGACCAGCGAGCCCGCCGGCAGCGCCTTGGTCTCGGCGTCCATCAGGATCTCGTTGGAGAAGGCCCAGGGATGGCCGCCGCGGACGCGGTGATCTTCGCCGGCGCGCAGCAATACGCTTGGCAGTTTCTTGGCCACTTCACTCTCCTTCGGCGGTGCCGTCGCGGCGCCGGTCGGCGCCACCTTCCCAGCGGCTGCCGACGCGACGAAACCCGGTCAGCCCGCCGTCATGCCGGCGGACCGATACTTCATGCCCCATCGCGCGCAACCGGTCGGCCTGGGTGTTGAGCGGAGGACGGTCCTCCAGCTCGGTCGGGCCGTTCAGGTTGGCGATGCGCGGCAGGTCTATAGCGGCCTGCATCGACAGGTTCCAGTCCAGCACGCCGATCAGGGCATGCAGCGTGTCGCCGATAATGCGCGCGCCCCCTGCAGAACCGAGCCCCGCATACAGGCCGCGGTCGCGATCGAGCACGAAAGTGGGCGACATCGACGAGCGCGGCCGTTTACCCGGCTCGACCCGGTTGGCCACTGGAACGCCATCGATCTCCGGTCGGAATGAGAAGTCGGTGAGCTCGTTGTTGAGGACGAAGCCGTGCACCATCATGTGCGCACCAAACGGGGATTCGACGGTGGTGGTGAAAACCACCGCATTGCCCCAGCGGTCGACGATCGACATGTTGCTGGTGCCCTTCTCGGGCTTTGCCACTCCCTCGACCTGGACCGGCGCACCGGGCGGCACGCCGGCCGTTGCGTGTCCCATGCTGCGGTCGATCGAGATCAGGGTGCGGCGCTGGGCGACATACTCGGGCGCCAGCAAGCCGGGCAGCGGGACCGGGACATAGGCCGGATCGGCGATGTAGCGGTCGCGGTCGGCGAAGGCGAGCCGGCTCGCCTCGGCGATCAGGTGGAGGGCGCGGGTGCTGTCGGGGGTGTCGCGCGACAGCTCGAACGGCTGCAGCATTTCCAGCACCTGCAGGATCGCCACGCCGCCCGACGAGGGCGGGCCCATGCCGCAGATCGTCCAGACGCGATAGGGGCCGCACACCGCCTCGCGCTTGATCGGCTTGTAGCCCGCGAGATCGGCCAGCGACAGCGTGCCGGGCCGCTCATGGCCACGCACGCGCGCCACCATCTCGCGCGCGATCGGTCCCTCATAGAGAGCATCGGCACCCTGCGTGGCGATCGCCGTCATGGTGTCGGCGAGTGCCGAGTTGACGATGCGTTCACCTGCTTTCTTCGGCGCACCGGCGGCGTTGAAATAGATCTCCCGAGCGGCGGGCTCCGCGCTCATCTGCACAACGGCGGCGGCCAGGCGGGGTGGCATGGAAAAACCGTCCCGCGCCAACGCGATCGCCGGCGCGAACAGGTCCTTCCAAGCGAGCTTGCCATGCTCATGCTGCGCCAGTTCGAGCATGCGCATGGCGCCCGGTACGCCGACCGACAGGCCGGAGAGCACGGCGGCGGGAAACGGCAGCGGCTTGCCGTCGGGATCGAGGAACAGGCCGGGTGTAGCGCCGGCCGGCGCGGTCTCGCGGCCGTCATAAGCGACGATGCTGCGGGCGGCGCCGTCGTAATAGAGCAGGAAGCCGCCGCCGCCGATTCCCGAAGCCTGTGGCTCGACGACGCCCAGCACCATCTGCACGGCGACGGCAGCATCGACGGCGGTGCCGCCCTGCCGCAATACGGCGAGGCCCGCCTCGACGGCGGCGGGATTGGCGGCGGCCACCATCGAGCCCTGCGCCGCCGGGTGGGCGGCCGGAACGGCACACGCGGCGAGCAGCGCCAGGGCACCGCCGAGCAGGGAACACAGGAGCCT
>CAIWTJ010000085.1 GCA_903915535.1 Enhydrobacter aerosaccus | reverse complement strand
GGAGACGTCGCTGTAAGTCGTCATGGCTTCCTCCGTTTATTCTCTAACTTCCGCGATAGGTCGAATAGCTCCAGGGCGTGCAGAGCAGCGGGACGTGATAATGCCCCTCCGGCTCGGCAATGGAAAAGCGCAAAGGCACGATGTCCAGGAAGGGCGGCGTTCCGCTGTCGATACCCCTGCTGCGATAATGGTCACCGATCGAGAAGCGCAATTCGTAGCGCCCAATCGGCAGCGGCCGCCCCCCGATCAACGGCTGGTCCGTGCGGCCGTCGGCGTTCGTCACCGCTGTAGCCAGCCGGTGATAGCGCTCATCCGCCAGTTCGTAAAGCTCGATCGCGACACCCTGGGCCGGCCGGCCGAGGTGCGTATCGAGCACGTGAGTGCTGAGACGGCCGTTCACCAGAGGCATCCCCTCGCCCGTCACCTTGGCCGCGATGCGCAGCCGCGTGATGTAGAAGACCTCCTGCAGGGCGGTCGCGAACTCCTGCCCTTCGTCGTTCAGCAGGCGGTGCTCGAACTGCTGCAGGATCGAATCGCGCGTGTGGCGGCGCACGCAGACGATGAAGGGGAAGCCGAACTTGGCCTTGTAAGCGTCGTTCAGCCGGTGAAAGCGGGCAAACTCCTCTTCCGACAGGCTATCGAGCCCGACGCTCGCCTGTTCGTGGCGCGACTCATCGGTGACCTCGCCGGCTCGCGCGGCCTTTCCCGCAAGATCGGGGTGCTGGCCAAGGAAGCTGATTTGCACATCGCGGGACGCCGCGCGGACCGCCGCCATCATCCCCAGATGCAGGTCGGCCACGCTAGCGAACGGTCGCTTCGCCCCCGCCGCCTCGGCGACCCAGGGGGCCAGTTCGAATGTGTCGCCGACGGCCGCCGCAAAGGCCGGCAGCGTCATTTTGTTCAGGTCGGACAGCGTGACAGTCATATCAGCCGAACTAGCACGCCCCGCCCGCCGTCTCTATAGTCCGGCCAACCCGATCCCAGGGAGGGACGTCATGTCGAACCGTACGAAATTCACCCGCCGAACCCTCGGTCGCGCCGCCGTTGCCGGCGCCACCCTTTTGAGCGCCCCGATGCCGCTGCGTTACGCGCTGGGCCAGGCGCCCGCCAGCGTGAAGGTCGCGCTGTTGCTGCCGACCTCCGGCGGCCAGGCGCAGATCGGCCAGGCCTGCAAGCGCGGCGCCGACGTGGCCAACCTCGTGCTCGCCGACATGAAGATCCCGGTCCAGCTCGAGATCGTGAACTACGACACCGAGACCAAGCCCGACATCGCGCGCACCCAGGCCGAGAAGGCGATCGAGGCCGGAGCTGCAATGCTGATCGGTGCTTTCGACTCGGGCCAGAGCATCGCCATCGCCCAGGTCGCCGAACAGCGCGGCGTGCCCTTCATCGTCAACATCGCGGCCGCGCCCCAGCTCACCGAGCAGGGCTACAAGTTCATCGTGCGCAACTTCCCGACCGCGCCGATGCTGATCGGCGGCGCCTTCGAGCTTCACAAGGAGATCTTCAAGGCCGCCAAGCAGACGCCGAAGACCGCGGTCCTGCTCAGCATCAACGACACGTTCGGCACCTCGATGATCGGCGGCATCAAGGCGATGTTTCCGAAGTTCAACATGCCGTACGAGATCGTCGAGACGATCAGCTACGACGCCGCCGCCAAGGACCTCTCGGTCGAGGTGGCGAAGGCCAAGGCCACCAAGGCCGACATGCTGATGCCGGTGTGCCGCCTCAACGATGCCAAGCTGATGATCCAGGAGATGGTGAAGCAGCGCTGGGAGCCGATGATCGTGATGAACCCGGGCGCGCCCGGCCTCTACGAGCAGGACTTCCTCAAGACCATGGGCAAGTACGGCGAGTTCCATATCTCGAACGTGCCGTGGCTCGACCCGAAGTCGGCAATGACCGCCTCGCTCGAGAAGCATCACCTCGCCAAGTTCCCGAACGACCAGCTCGACCTCAACGGCGGCTTCACCTTCGAGGCGATGCTGATCGCGGCGCAGGCCTATCTGGCCGCCAAGTCGGCAAAGGCCGACGCGCTGATGCCGGCGCTGCGCGGCCTCAAGATCGACCAGCACGTCATGATCGGCGGGCCGATCCAGTTCGACGCCAAGGGCCAGAACGTCAACATCACCGCCGCCGCCGTTCAGAACCTGAAGCGCAAGCCCACCGTCGTGATG
>CAIWTJ010000084.1 GCA_903915535.1 Enhydrobacter aerosaccus | reverse complement strand
GTTCAAGAAGTCGTTCATTACCGGCGCGATCGCCGTCGCGGCGCTGGGCTGCGGCGTGCTGGGCGTCGCCGCCGAGACCGAGATCAAGCTGCCGGAGCAACACTGGCACTTCCATGGCCCGTTCGGCACCTACGACCGCGCCGCCGCCCAGCGCGGCTACCAGGTCTACAAGGAAGTCTGCGCAGCGTGCCATTCGCTGAACATGCTGTCCTACCGCAACCTCCAGGATCTCGGCCTGACCGAGAACCAGGTGAAGGGGCTGATCGCCGAGATCCAGGTGCCCGACCTCGGCGACGATGGCGCCGCGATCGATCGTCCGGCGCGTCCGTCGGACAAGTTCAAGAAGCCGTTCGCCAACGACCTCGCCGCCGCGGCCGCCAACGGCGGCAAGGCGCCGCCCGACCTCAGCGTCATCGTCAAGGCGCGCGACGGCGGAGCGGACTACATCTACGCGCTACTGGTCGGCTACGTGCCGTTCGACAAGCTCACGCCCGCGCAGATCAAGGACGCGAGCGTCACGAAGGACGACAACTACAACAAGTACTTCCCCGGTCATCGCATCGCGATGCCGCCGCCGCTGGCCGACGACAAGGTCCAGTACGCCGACGGCACCAAGGCGACGCTCGACCGTGAAGCCAAGGACGTCGTCGAGTTCCTCGCCTGGGCGTCCGAGCCTCATCTCGAGGATCGCAACCGCATGGGCGTGCGCGTGATCCTGTTCCTGCTTGCTCTGGCCGGCCTGATGTACGCCGTTAAGCGTCAGGTGTGGGCCGACAAGCACTGACCGAGAGAGACAGCACCAAAGAAAAAGGCCTCCCGCGGGAGGCCTTTTTTATGTCCGGACTAAAGCTGCCTTAGCGATCGCGGCCGATACGCCGCGAAGCCACCAGCAGGTCGCGGCCGACGGCTGGCTGCTTGGTGGCGGGGTCGGGAAGCTGGGTCGGCTGGACCGCCGGAGTGGCGGCCGCCTGACGGGTCGTGACCACCTGCTGCAGCACGCTCGCGGTGCCCAGCGTGACGGTAAGCCCGACGATGAACCACGCAACTGCCCAGGTGAAATGGCGCATGACTTAGTCCTTCAGATCGGAGGTCAAACGACGTGAAACCAGGAGAACCTGACGCATGAGCTCGCTCGAACGGCCAGGCTTGCCCGACGCTGGAAGCTCGGGCCTTCGACGATCGCGGTGGTGCCTTCGCTGGCCTTGCGATTCATCGCGGCCTGCTCCAGCAGCTGAGCCGTCACGGACGTGACGGCCAAAGCGGCCAGCACCAGCAGGGCTCCCACGATGAAATGACGCATTTCCCAAGTCCCCGAACGGCCCGCACACCGGACCGAACAATCTGCATTGGCACTGGAAGCTTTATATCCCTCGTAAACCGGCCGTCCAACCCGATTCTGTCCAGAGAGGCTAGAATTAGCCGCCAGAATCAGGGGCCAGACTTAGGAGATCGTGCGCTTCACTTGCGCTGCAGGCGCCGTTGAATGGCGTCGGCGCGCGCAATCAGCTTGCGGGCCCGCTCGATCACCGGGATGTCGATCATCTTGCCGTCGACCTGGAAGGAGCCGCGTCCTTCCGAGATGGCCTGGGCGTCGGCCTGTATGAGTTTTTGGGCATAGGCCAGGTCCTCCGCCGTCGGAGTGAAGGCCGCGTTCAGGGCGGCGACCAGCCCGGGATGGATGCAGGTGCCGCCGGAAAAGCCGAAGCGCCGCGCCCGCTCGGCGCTCTTGCGGTAGGCTTCGGGGTCGGAATAGTCCGCAACCGTACCGAGAATGCCGATCATCGGCACGTCGAAGGCCTGGGCGGCGAAGGCCACCAGCCGCTTGGGCAACTCCAGGCTCTCGTCGTTCGGGATCGAGCCCGTCTCCAGGGCAAAGTCCTCGCCGCCCAGCATCATGGCGATCACGCGCGGGCCGTGCTCGGCGATGTCGTGGATCTGCGACAGCGCGCGCGGATGCTCGATCATCGCGCCGAAGCCGATCGAGCCCGCTTTCAAACCGCGCTGCTTCTCGAGATCGGTCACGACTTCGTCGAGCAGCTTCAGGTGCTGCACGCTCTCGGTCTTGGTGACGAACAGCGCCGTGACGCCGGGCTGCACCGCGGCCTCGAGATCGGGGATCGTCATGCGCAGCGGCCGGTTGATGCGCACCGCCACGTCGGCGCCGCCGCGCGCCACTTTCTTGATCGTGTCCGACAGCATGGCGCGCGCGTCGGGCTTCTGCGCCGGCTGCACGCTGTCCTCGAGATCGATCAGCACGCAATCGGCGCCGCGCTCGTGCGCCTTGTCGATGAACTTCGGCACATTGCCTGGCACGTAGAGGATCGAGCGCCAGACGGGATTGGGGGGACGCGATACCGTCATTTCTTCTTGCCCTTCGAGATCACGCCCGACTGAACGAGCTTGTCGTATTCGGCGCCGCCCAGCAGCGGCTTCAGCAGCGCCTCGTTATGCTCGCCGATTTTCGGCGCGGCCGACTTGAGCGCGCCCGGCGTGCCCGACATGCGCGGCACCACGCCGTGCGTCGGCATCAGCCCGCCCGCCATCTCCTCGTCGGGAATCTCAATCAGCGCCTCGCGCTCCAGCACATAGTCGTCCTGCGTGATCTGCGAGATGTCGTAGACCGGCCCGATGGTGACGCCCGCTTCGTCGAAATACTTCAGGTTCTCCGCCAGATCGCGCGCGCCCACGAACTCGCCGATGATGCGGTCGAGTTCGATGCCGTTTTTGACGCGCTCGATGTTGGTGGCGAAGCGCGGATCCTTGACCAGCTCGGGCCGGCCGATCTTGACCAACACGCGCTCGGCCATGCCCTGCGTCGAGGCCGAGAGGCACACCCAGCTTCCGTCCTTGGTCTTGTAGACGTTGCGCGGGGCGGCGTTGGTCGAGCGGCTGCCGCTCCGCACCTTCACGTCGCCGGTGAGCTTGTGGTTGGCGGCCTGCGGCCCCAGCATCGAGAACAGCGGATCGAACAGCGGCAGGTCGAGCACCTGGCCCTTGCCGCCGTTCATCTCGACCTCGCGCAGCGCCACCAGCGCGGCACCGTAGCCATTGAGGGCGGCCATGCAGTCGGCGAGATACATCGGCGGCAGTACCGGCTCGCGGTCCTCGAAGCCGTTCATCGACGCGAAGCCCGAATAGCCCTCGATCAGCGTGCCGAAGCCCGGCTTGTGGCGATAGCGCCCCTCCTGGCCCCAGCCGGAAATGCGCAAAATCACCAGCTTCGGGTTGATCGCGTGCAGCTCGGCCGGCGACAGGCCCATTTCTTCCATGACGCCGGGCCTGAAGCTCTCGACCAGGATCTGCGCCGAGGCCGCGAGCTTCTTCACGATGTCGCGGCCGCCGTCGGACCGCAGGTCGAGCGCCACGCTCTTCTTGTTGCGGCTGTAGACCTTCCACGCCGTCTCGACGTTCTTGACGCGCCACGAGCGCAGCGTATCGCCCTCGGGCGGCTCGATCTTGATGACCTCGGCGCCGAAATCCGCGAGCTGCAGCGTGAGCACATTGCCCGCCACCAGCCGCGACAGGTCGACCACGCGGACCCCGTTCAGGGGGCCTCGGGCCTCGGGCGTGAAGTTCTTCTTGGCAGGGCGTTTGGCAGGCATTTCAGTCTCGTTGTCATCCCGAGCGGAGCGAGGGATCCTTAAGCGGCGCCAACCAAGGATCCCTCACTTCGTTCGGGATGATAGTTATGGTGCGGCGACGACGTGCGTCAGCCAACATGCTTCTTCATGAACTCGAGCGTGCGTTCCATTGCCTTCTTCGAGGCGGCGGCGTCGTACGAGCCGCGCTCGTCGCAATGGAAGCCGTGGTCGGCCGGGTAGTCGAACACCTGCACCTCGGGATGCAGCGTCCGGATCTCGTTCACATGCGCCATCGGGATGTGCATGTCCTTGTCGCCGAAATGCAGCATGGTGGGCACCGTGGGCTTCTCGCTCTTTGTGCCGTAGATGCCGCCGCCGTAATAGCCGATCGCCGCGTCGGGCTTCAGGCGCGTGGCCGACAGCCAGGTGATGGTGCCGCCCCAGCAGAAGCCGGTGACCGCGACCTTCTTGGGGCCGCGCGCCTTCAGCGCCGAGATCGCCGCATCGACGTCCTGCACCGCCTTGTCGACGCCCAGCTCCATCACGAACTTGCGGCCCTCGGCCATCGTGTCGGGCGTGTAGCCCAGCTCGATGCCCGGCTTGATGTGGTCGAAGAAGCACGGCGCCAGCGCGAGATACCCTTGTGCTGCAAAGAAATCGGTGACCTTCCTTATGTGCTGGTTCACGCCGAAGATCTCCTGGATCACGACGATGCCGCCCTTGGTGTCGCCCTTCGGCGTGGCGAGGTAGGCGTCGATTTCGCCGGCCTTAGACTTAAGACGGATAGTCTCACCCATGAAAAAACCTCCCGGTTGC
>CAIWTJ010000083.1 GCA_903915535.1 Enhydrobacter aerosaccus | reverse complement strand
GCGGGCGCCAAGTTCCGCGGCGAGTTCGAGGAGCGCCTCAAGGCCGTCCTGTCGGAGATTTCCTCCGCCGAAGGCGGGATCATCGTCTTCATCGACGAGCTGCACACGCTGATCGGCGCGGGCAAGGCCGATGGCGCGATGGATGCCTCCAACATGCTGAAACCCGCGCTGGCGCGGGGTGAGCTGCACTGCGTGGGCGCCACGACGCTCGACGAGTATCGCAAGCACATCGAGAAGGACGCGGCATTGGCGCGTCGCTTCCAGCCGGTCTTCGTGGCCGAGCCCACGGTCGAGGATACGATCTCGATCCTGCGCGGCCTCAAGGAGAAGTACGAGCTGCACCACGGCGTGCGTATCGCCGACGCATCGCTTGTGGCGGCGGCAACGCTCTCCAACCGCTACATCTCGGACCGCTTCCTGCCGGACAAGGCCATCGACTTGATGGACGAGGCCGCGAGCCGCATCCGCATGCAGGTCGACAGCAAGCCCGAGGAGCTGGACGAGCTCGACCGGCGCATCATCCTGCTCAAGATCGAGCGTGAGGCGTTGAAGAAGGAGTCTGACACGGCGTCCAAGGACCGGCTGCAGAAGCTGGAAAAGGAACTGAGCGGGCTCGAGCAGAAGTCGGCAGCCCTGACGGCCTCGTGGAAGTCGGCCAAGGACAAGCTGGCCGACTCGCAGAAGATCAAGGAGCAGCTCGACAAGGCGCGCTCCGAGCTCGAGATCGCCCAGCGCAAGGGCGAACTCGGCAAGGCGGGCGAGCTGGCGTACGGCGTGATCCCCGACCTCGAGCGCAAGCTCAAGGAGGCCGAGGGCCATGAGGTGGCCGGCGGCAAGGGCGTCAAGGAAGAGGTCATGCCCGAGGACATCGCGGCCGTCGTGTCGCGCTGGACCGGCGTGCCCGTCGACAAGATGCTCGAGGGCGAGCGCGGCAAGCTCTTGCGCATGGAAGAGCAGATCCACAAGCGCGTGATCGGCCAGGACGAGGCGATCGTCGCCGTCGCCAATGCCGTGCGTCGCGCACGGGCGGGCCTGCAGGACCCGAACCGGCCGATCGGCTCGTTCCTGTTCCTGGGACCGACCGGCGTGGGCAAGACCGAGCTGACCAAGGCGATCGCCGAATTCCTGTTCGACGACGACCAGGCGATGGTGCGCATCGACATGAGCGAGTTCATGGAGAAGCATTCCGTCAGCCGCCTGATTGGCGCGCCGCCGGGCTATGTCGGCTACGACGAGGGCGGCGTGCTCACCGAAGCGGTGCGCCGGCGTCCCTACCAGGTGATCCTGTTCGACGAGGTCGAGAAGGCCCATCCGGACGTGTTCAACGTGCTGCTGCAGGTGCTGGACGACGGTCGCTTGACCGACGGACAGGGGCGCACGGTCGATTTCAAGAACACGCTGATCGTGTTGACGTCGAACCTGGGCAGCTCGCATCTGGCGGCGCTCAAGGATGGCGAGCCGACCGAAATGGTACGCGAGCAGGTGATGGAAGAGGTGCGCCGCGCTTTCCGGCCCGAGTTCCTGAACCGCCTCGACGAGATCCTGATGTTCAACCGGCTGAGCCGCGCGCACATGACGGACATCGTCGACATCCAGCTCGGCGGGCTGCGCAAGCTCCTGGCCGATCGCAAGATCGGTCTCGAGGTGAACAGCCAGGCGCTGCAGTGGCTGGCCAACCGCGGCTACGATCCGGTCTATGGCGCGCGTCCGCTGAAGCGGGTCATCCAGCGCAGCCTGCAGAATCCGCTGGCGACGCAGTTGCTCGAAGGCAAGATCAAGGACGGCGACACCGTCGAGGTCGGAGTCGAGAGCGGCGAGTTGACGGTGGGCGGCCAGCGCGTGCTGAGCGAAGCCGCCGACTGAGAAAAGAGTCCGAAAAGAGTCCGGGGCCGCCCTTTGGGGCGGCCCTTTTTTTGTCCGGCGACTCGCAAACGAGCGAGGAAATACGAGCTTTTGGCGTCAGTAACGACCGTAATAGGCGTTCCGGAAAGACGCGCCTAGGCTGGCGCGATGATTCGCGAACTTGGTCCTCCTGAGCGCAGTGCAGGACGTAGCATCCCAGCCCGGACGTCGCGCGTAGCGGGCGTGAGGTCCTGCGCTGCGCTCAGGACGACAGGATCGTCTATCGCCCGTTTACGAGACGGGAATGGTCCCGACATGGGACCAATCATGTTTATCGGATGTTTATTAAATATAGCCTCAGCGCCCGGTCGCAACCTGCGGCGTCGGCGGTGCGTCCGGCTTCTTGGCGTCGGCGGCCGCGGTGATCGCGCTGATCTGCGGCGCGTTCTTGAGTTGGCCCTGGTAGCGCTGCGACATCGCCTTGAAGGCCACGAGATCCTTGCCGCTCATCGCGGCACGCATCGCGAACTTCTGCGCGAGGGGATTCACCGGATGGCCGGCGCGATAGAACTCGTAGTGCAGGTGCGGGCCGGTCGCCATGCCGGTGGCGCCGACGAAGCCGATCACCTGGCCCTGGCGCACCGAGACGCCGGGCTTGATGCCGGGGCCCAGGCGCGACATGTGCCCGTAGCCGGTGCCGAT
>CAIWTJ010000082.1 GCA_903915535.1 Enhydrobacter aerosaccus | reverse complement strand
CTCGGCGATGATCAGCAGCGGCTTGCCCGACTGCACGACCGCCTCGAGAACCGGCAGCATCGCCTGCAGGCCCGAGAGCTTCTTCTCGAACAGCAGGATGTACGGCGAGTCGAGCTCGGCGATCATCTTGTCGGCGTTGGTGATGAAGTACGGCGAGAGATAGCCGCGGTCGAACTGCATGCCCTCGACGACGTCGAGTTCGGTGTCGAGGCTCTTGGCCTCTTCCACCGTGATGACGCCCTCGTTGCCGACCTTCTTCATCGCTTCGGCGATCATCTTGCCGATCGACTTGTCGCCGTTCGCCGAGATGGTGCCGACCTGGGCCACTTCATCGGTGCCCGTGATCTTCTTGGCGCGCGCCTTGATGTCCTCGACGGCCGCTTCGACGGCCATGTCGATGCCGCGCTTGAGGTCCATCGGGTTCATGCCGGCCGCGACCGACTTCACGCCCTCGCGGACGATCGCCTGGGCGAGAACGGTCGCCGTCGTCGTGCCGTCGCCGGCGATGTCGTTGGTCTTCGAGGCCACTTCGCGCACCATCTGGGCGCCCATGTTCTCGAACTTGTCGGCGAGCTCGATCTCCTTGGCGACGGTGACGCCGTCCTTGGTGATGCGCGGGGCGCCGAACGACTTGTCGAGGACGACGTTGCGGCCCTTCGGACCCAGCGTCACCTTGACGGCGTTGGCGAGAATGTCGACGCCGCGCAGCATGCGCTCGCGTGCGTCCGCGCTAAAACGGACTTCCTTGGCTGCCATTTTCTATTCCTCTTGAGCTGTTGCGATTGATTGGATGGATGGGAGGCGCTGGTTAGGCGGCCTTCTTCATCGAGGCAGCGCCGTCGATGATGCCCATGATGTCCGACTCCTTCATGATCAGCAGATCGGTACCGTCGATCTTGATCTCGGTGCCCGACCACTTGCCGAACAGGATGCGGTCACCCTTCTTGACGTCGAGCGGGACCAGGTTGCCCTTCTCGTCGCGAGCGCCCGGGCCAACGGCCACGATCTCGCCTTCCATCGGCTTTTCCTTGGCGGTGTCGGGGATGATGATACCCCCCTTGGTCTTGCCTTCTTCTTCAACGCGCTTGACCACGACCCGGTCGTGAAGCGGACGGAACTTCATGCTGCTTCCTCCAAATTACCCAGTTGAACCCTGCGGGACCGGAACGGCCCCACGCGAAAAACGGACCTGTCAGCACTCTCAGTCGATGAGTGCCAATGGCGGACGGGATGTAGGGTTATGGAGGGAGGGAGTCAAGGCGACCGGCAAAAGGTTCCGCCCAAATTCACAAAGTCATCTCGCAATAGCAGCAATCCGACTGGACTGCTGCTAAGCCATTGATGTGGAACGTTTTTTAATGAATTTTCGTTAAGGGTGCGTGACTATTCCTTTACTTGCGTCGCGTCAAGGAGTGCTCAATGGACCCTCATTTTGTTGCGCAGCTGAACGACTACAGAGTGACCACGGCCGAAATCCTCTACTGGATGCCCGATCATCGGCACGTGCTCCAAAGCTACATCTGGCAGAACCTGGATCTCGCCCCCCGTTTCCCCAACCTCACCAAATTCCTCGACTTCTGGGACAAGAGCCTGGACGGCAAGCTGCACAAGGTGACGGTCGCCAACACCAAGCTCATCAAGCCGGCGGAATTCAAGTTCGCGTCGGGGCTCTACCAGCTCCATTGACGCCGACCCATTGACGTTCTCTGGCCGGCGGTCTCCGCTGGCGGGATGAAAAGAAGAAACGCTCTCGGCTTGTTCAGTGGCGGCCTGCTCGGCAGCGCCGCGCTGTTGCACGGCACCTCTCGCGCGCAGGAAACCTGGCCCGCCAAACCGGTGAAGATCGTCGTGCCGTTCGGGCCCGGCGGTTCGGGCGACATCGTCTCGCGCATCGTGGGCCACGAACTCGAAGCCCTGGCCGGGCAGCCCTTCATCATCGAGAACAAGCCCGGCGCCACGGCGATGATCGGCACCGCGATCGTCAAGAACGCGCCGCCCGACGGCTACACGATCCTGCACGGCTCGACCTCGAGCCTCGCGGCCAATCCCAGCCTCTACAAGCAGATGAGCTACGACCCCGACGACTTCACCACCGTCGCGGTCGACGGCACGATCCCGGGCTTCATGCTGGTCGCCAAGGACGCGCCTTACAAAACGGTGAAGGAATTCGTGACCTGGGCCAAAGCGCGCAAGGAGCCGATCTTCTCGGGTTATGGCAACACCTCTTCGCGCGTGCCGTCGGCCCTGTTCGCCGAGCAGAGCGGCGTGCCGCTCGAAGAAGTGGCCTACAAGGACGCGGTGCCCGCGATCCAGGACCTGATCGGCGGGCGTATCCATGTCACCTTTCCCGATGTCGTCATCGGCGAGAGCTACGTGCGCTCGGGCCAGGTGCGAGCGCTGGCCGTCACCTCTCCGCAACGCGCACCGCAATTCCCCGATCTCGAGGCCGTCGCCGAGACCTATCCCGGCGTCGTTGCGATCTCGTTCCTTTCCTTTACCTTCCGCAAGGAGGTGCCGATCGAGATCCAGCGCAAGGTCAACGGCTGGGTCATGGAAGTCCTGCATCGCCCGGTCATTCAGAAACGGCTGTTCGAGATCGGCATTACGCCGCCGCCGGCGGACTGGGATATTGCCAAGTCCGACGCCTTCGTGAAGCGCGAGCGCGTGCTGTGGGACAGGTACATCAAGCTCGCGAAGATCGAGCCGCAATAAGGATCAGTGCAGGGTCGCGAGGACCGCGATGCCCGCTACGACCAAGGTCGCGGCGACGATCCGTCGAAGGCCGAAGGCCTCCTTCAGCACCAGCGTGCCGATCAGCGCGCCGAAGATCACGCTGGTCTCGCGCAAGGCCGTGGTCGGTCCGAGCGGCAACACTTTCGCGGCGATCAGGAAGGCAACGAACCCCACCACCGACATCAGCCCGGCCAGCAGGCACACCCACCGGTTCGCGATCAGGTAAGCCGCGAATGCCCGACGCCGCGTGGCGAGCGCGAAACCGACCATGCCGCGGCCGTTCACAATCTCGAGGCACGCCTGGAAGCCCAGCACGGTGCCCGCCGCGCGCACGCCCATGCCGCCCAGGAAACTGTAAGCGGCGACGCTAGCGCCCGTGGCGAGCGCGAAGCCCACGGCGGGGCCGCTTGCGCCCGAGCGGAACGACAAGACCATGATGCCGAGCGAGATCGACGTCACGGCCAGCAGATGGCCGGGGCCCAGCACCTCGCCCGCGAACAGGAACGCCACGACCGTCGTTAGCACCGGCGCGAGACCGCGCGAGAGCGGGTAGACCACGCTCATGTCGCCGATGTCGTAGGAGCGGATCAGCAGGGCGTAGTAGGCGAACTGCACGACCGAGGTCGCCGCCAGCCATTTCCAGCCGGCCGCGTCGGGCCAGTCGACGAAGGGAAGCGCTGCCAGGCCGATCGCCAGGCCAACGGCGCGGATCGCGATCATGGTGAGGGTGCGATCGCCCGCGGACTTCATCATCGCATTCCACGTCGCGTGGGCGATGGCCGACAGGATCACCAGTCCATAAAGAAACGCCGCGGACATGCGCCCCGATTAAGAGCGCTTGTCCGCGGCGGTCAACATATCTGTTCGCGGCTTAGGCGAACGCCGCCTGGAGACCTTCCTGTTCGATCGTGCGCTTCACGGCCGGACGAGCCTTCATGCGTTCATAGTGCGCCGCAACGTTCTTGGGCAGGGTCATCTTCATGCGGGCAGCCGCCCAGAACTCGACATAGAAGAGGGCCGCATCGGCGATCGAGAACTTGCCGGCGATGTATTCCTTGCCCTCGAGCTTCTTGTCCATGAGAGCGAGACCCTTCTCCATGATCTCCTTGCCGCGTGCCTTGACCTTGTCGTGGTCGGCCTCGGTCGGTGCGAAGTTCATCGGACGGAACATGCGGCTGAAGCCCTGCATGTGCATGGTCGACACGACGTAGTCCATCGCCTCGAGCACGCTCGCCTCGCCGTCGGCGTCCGACGGCAGCAGGCCCTTGTCGCCGTTCTTGCGCGCGAGCCAGGTGGCGATCGCGGGGAACTCGGTCAGCACCGCGCCGTCATCCTTCTGAAGCGTCGGCACCTTGGACTTCGGGTTGAGCTTCACGAATGCCTCGCCGTACTGCTCCTGCTTGGCACCGTCGATCTTCTGCAGGTCGTACGGCTTGCCGATCTCTTCGAGGATCACGTGAATGCCGATCGAGCACGCGCCGGGCATGTAATAGAGCTTCATTGCCAACTCCCTTGTTGCTGTGTGTCAAATTTGGACGCGGGACGCTAGCATCCGGACAAAGAGGGGGAAATGACAATGGCGGGATCGAACCTGCGCACTTTCGTGAACACGCCCACAACGAAGATCGGGACTTTCCTTTTCGAGTTCGCCACGCCCGGCATCGGCCAGATCCTCAAGGCCGCCGGCGCCGACTACGCGGTGCTCGACATGGAGCACACCGGTTTCTCCTTCGATACCGTCCGCCAGGTCGTGCGCTATTGCCAGGCGGCGGAGCTGCCCCTGATCGTGCGAGTGCCGAGCCAGCAGAGACACCATATCTCGCGCGCCCTCGACACCGGCGCCGACGGCATCATGGTCCCGATCGTCTCGTCGGTGGAGCAGGCCAAGGCCGTGCTCGACGCCGCCAAGTACTGGCCCGACGGCACGCGCGGCGTGGCGCTGGGCCTGGCGCACGAACGCTTCGCTGTGCGGAGTGAAGGGCTGCTGCCGCGCTTTGCCGAACAGAATGCCCGCACCGCCATCATCCTGCAGGTCGAAGACCCGCGCGGCGCTGCAGCGGCCGACGACATCGCGGCCCTGCCCGGCGTCGACATGCTGTGGCTCGGCCACAACGACCTGTCGGTGGCCCTGAACAAGCCCGGCGCCTTCGAGGATGCAGCCTTCGCCCAGGCCGAGGCCGCAACCATCGCGGCCGCCAAGAAGCACAAAAAGTCCGTCGGCCGGCTCGCCGTCGACGCAAAACAGGCCGCCCAGTTCGTGAAGCTGGGCTACGATTTCGTGTCGATCGCGGGCGACGTCTGGCTGTTGCAGCAGGCCTTTGCGGCCGGCGTCGAAACCATCAAGCGCGGAGCGTAAGGGCCCGGCCCCAGCCTCCTCAAGTCAAGCCATTTCCTTGCAACACGTAGGGATTTGGCGCGTTGACAGGTGGAGAGGGCAGGCGCAAACCCTCGCCCGCCGCCGACTTCGGCGGCATTTCACATCATGGCTCCAGACGACGGCCGCTCCACACCGCTGCTCGACGCTCCCGCTCTGACCCCATCGCCTGTCAAATCGGCGGTGTCGGCCATGGTCGTGGGAGCGCTGGGGGTGGTGTTCGGGGACATCGGCACCAGCCCCCTCTACACGCTGCGCGAGACCTTCACCCACGGATCGGGCATGACGCCCACGCCGCGCCACGTGATGGGCGTGCTGTCGATCCTGTTCTGGGCGGTCACGCTCACGGTGACGATCAAGTACGTCACCCTGATCATGCGGGCCGACAACAAGGGCGAAGGCGGCGTCATGGCGCTGGCCACGCTCGCGACCAAGGGCCTGAACGGCGGCAGCCGCCGCATCCGCAACACCATCACCATGCTGGCCGTCATCGGCCTCGCCCTCTTCTACGGCGACGCGATGATCACCCCGGCAATGACCGTCATGAGCGCCGTCGAAGGCCTCGACATCGTGGCGCCCACCCTGGCCGGCTACGTGGTCCCGATGTCGCTCGCCATCCTGGTCGGGCTGTTCATGCTGCAGGCGCGCGGCACCGAGCGGGTCGGCCGCCTGTTCGGGCCGATCATGCTGCTGTGGTTCCTCGTACTGGGCGTGCTGGGCGCCTGGCAGGTGGCCAAGTATCCGCACGTGCTGCTGGCGCTCAACCCGATCTACGGCGTCAATCTCATCCTCGACCGCGGCCTCGGCATCTTCTGGGCGTTCGGCGCGATCGTGCTGGCCGTCACCGGCGCCGAAGCGCTGTACGCCGACATGGGCCATTTCGGCCGCAAGCCCATCCGACTGGCCTGGATCTTCATCGTGCTGCCCGGGCTGATGCTGAACTACTTCGGCCAGGGCGCTTTGATCATCGA
The DNA here is from genome assembly GCA_903915535.1 of Enhydrobacter aerosaccus. Taxonomy (GTDB): domain Bacteria; phylum Pseudomonadota; class Alphaproteobacteria; order Reyranellales; family Reyranellaceae; genus Reyranella; species Reyranella aerosaccus_C. Next base: position 22,271 of record CAIWTJ010000082.1, on the reverse strand, counting down.
GAATCCGCTGGTCGTGAAGCAGGTCTTCTTCGAGATGGTGCCGCGAAACATGGTGCTGGGCCTCGTGATCCTGTCGACGCTGGCGGCCGTCATCGCCTCGCAGGCGGTGATCTCCGGCGTGTTCTCGCTGACGCGCGCGGCCATCCAGCTGGGCTACCTGCCGCGCATGGAGATCAAGCACACCTCGGAGACCGAGATCGGCCAGATCTACATCCCGCGCGTGAACTGGATCCTGATGGGCGCCATCGTGGCGCTGGTCGTAGGCTTCGGCTCGTCCGACAGGCTGGCCGGCGCCTACGGCCTCGCGGTCACCGGCGCCATGCTGGTCGACGTGGTGCTGGCGACGATGGTGGCGTTGCTGGTGTGGCGCTGGAAGCCGGTTCTCGCCTTTGCGGTCTTCGGCATCCTGGCCATTCCCGACATGGCCTTCTTCATCGCCAACGCGCTCAAGATTCCCGACGGCGGCTGGCTGCCGCTGCTCGTGGCGGCCTGCGTCTTCTTCGCCATCACGACCTGGCGCCGCGGCCGCGCAGTGGTGATCGAGGAGCAGAGCCAGTCCGCGCTCCCGCTCAAGACCTTCCTGGCCCGCATGGAACATCCGCCGCTGCGTGTCGCGGGCACGGCCGTGTTCCTCACCGCCGACGCTTCCTCGACGCCGCTCGCCTTCCTGCACAACCTGAAGCACAACAAGATCCTGCACGAGCGCGTGATCGTGCTGCAGATCGACACCGTCGACGTGCCGCGCGTGCCCGACACCAGCCGCGTCGAGATCGAGCGGCTGGGCAAGGGCTTCTATTCGATGATCGTGCACTACGGCTTCATGGAGCAGCCCGACGTGCCCGCCGCGCTGCGCAGCTGCCGTCCGCACGGCATCGCCTACGACGAGATGGAGACCAGCTTCTTCCTCGGCCGCGAGACCCTGGTGCCGGCGACGCATTCCCGCATGGGCCGGCTCAGGCGCAACGTGTTCATCACGCTTGCCCACTCGGCCTCCACCAGCAAGACCTTCTTCCGCATCCCGCCCAACCGCGCCATCGAGCTCGGCAACCAGGTGCAGGTCTAGAAGACCGTGGCACGGCCGACCCTGGTCCTGCTGCCGGGCCTGCTCAACACCGCGCGCGTGTTCGCACCGCTGATCGCCGAGTTGGGCGATGCCGCCACCGTCGTCGTGCCGGAGCTCTATCATTGCGAGTCGATCGAGGACATGGCGGAAGCAGCGCTCGGCCTCGCACCGGAGCGTTTCGCGCTGGGCGGCTTCTCGATGGGCGGCTACGTCGCCTTCGAAATTCTGCGGCAGGCACCGCAGCGCGTCGAACGGCTGGCGCTGATCGACACGCAGGCCTCTCCCGATCCTCCCGAATCGACGGCGCGCCGCCGCGCCTTCGTCGACCAGAGCAAGATCGGCCGCTTCCATGGCGTGACCTCGACCCTGATGCCGAGCCTGATACATCCGTCGCGGCTGTCCGATCCGTCGGTGACCCAGCCGATCGTCGAGATGGCACAGGTGATTGGTGCCGACGGCTTCGCGCGCGAGCAGCGGGCGATCATGGCGCGGCCCGACAGCCGCCCCCTGCTGGTCGACATCAAGGTGCCGACGGTCGTGATCTCCGGCCGCCAGGATCGCACCGTTCCGCTGGCGCGCGCCGAAGAGATGGCCGCCGATATCTCGCATTCGCAACTCGTGGTCCTCGATCAGTGCGGCCACATGGCGCCGCTCGAGAAGCCCGTCGAACTAGCCAGTGCCCTGAGGAGATGGTTGAGCCCATGAACACCGTGTACGCCGTCGAGCCCTTCCTTCCCGCCGACGAATTCATCGACGTCTGCCGCAAGTCCGGCCTCAACCGGCCGGTCGACGACCGCCCACGCATCGAGCACATGCTGAAGAACTCGAACCTGCATGTGACGGCGCGCCAGAACGGCAGGCTCGTGGGCTTCGCCCGCTCGCTCACCGACTTCTGCTGGTGCTGCTATCTCTCCGACCTCGCCGTCGACAAGGCCTGCCAGGGCCAGGGCATCGGCAAGCGCCTGATCGAAGAGACGAAAAAAGCAGCGGGCGGAGAGGTCACCACCACGCTGCTTCTGTCGGCGCCCGGGGCGCTCACGTTCTACCAGGGCATCAAGATGCCCCAGCTCGACAACTGCTTCGCCTACCGGCGCAGCAAGTAGGTCCTACTTCGTGACCTGACCGCGGATCTCGCCACCCTTGTTCGCGGCGGTGTGCACGTTGAAGTACATGAGCCCGTCCGCAAGCTGCTTGGCCTGCTCGTCAGTCAACGTCGCTTCGCCCTTGAGCGGGCTGGGCGTCATGTCCTTCACCGGGATCGCGACGCCGGCATTGGCGCCGGCCTTGGCCGGACCGTGGAAGTGCGCGGCCGTCGCCGGGCCCGTCAGATCCTTGTAGGTCGCGGTGAAGGTCAGCTTCTTGGTCGCGGTGTCGTAGGTGGCGGTGACGGCGCCGGAGCCCTTGCTGTCGTTGGCCGGCACTTCGCTCGAGGCCTTGAGATCGGCCTTGTAGTTGATCACTTCGGCGAACGCGGCGGGCGTGAATGCCAGAACGGCGGCAGCACCCAGCAATGCGATCTTCATGGTTGTTCCTCCTGTTTGTTGGTCTCCGGGAAAGTGTAAACGCGTCGATGGTCAAACGGCTGCATTCGCGCCAAGATCACGCAAGAGTGAGAGTTCTGTAACGCTATAACGGCGCACCCATGGCAACCCACACACATCATCATGATCACAGCGGTCATTCTCATGACCATGACGGCCATGGGCATGGGCAGGGGCATGGGCACGGCCATAGCCACAGCCATGCGCCAAAGGACTTCAACCGCGCCTTCGCCATCGGCGTGGCGCTGAACACGGGCTTCGTGATCGTCGAGGCGGTCTACGGCTTCCTCGCCAACTCGCTCGCACTGCTGGCCGACGCCGGCCACAATCTGGGCGACGTGCTGGGCCTCCTGATGGCGTGGGGCGCGGCCGTGCTGGTGAAGCGCCGCCCCACCGCGCGCCGCACCTATGGTCTCAAACGCAGCTCGATCCTGGCCTCGCTGTTCAACGCCGTGCTGCTGCTGGTCGCCGTCGGCATGATCCTGTGGGAGGCGGTGCAGCGCCTCGCTGCGCCCGAGCCGGTCGCCGAGACGACCGTGATCTCGGTCGCCGCCATCGGCATCGCGATCAACACCGCCACCGCGCTGATGTTCCTGCGCGGCGGCAAGGACGACATAAACATCCGCGGCGCCTTCCTGCACATGGCGGCCGATGCCGCCGTGTCGCTGGGCGTGGTCATCGCCGCGGTCGCCGTGATGTTCACCGGCTGGCTGTGGCTCGACCCCGCGGTCAGCATCGTCATCGCCCTGGTAATCACCTGGAGCACCTGGTCGCTGCTGTCGGCCTCGGTGAACCTGGCGCTCGACGCGGTGCCCGCGAACATCGACCCGCAGAAGATCGACGCCTATTTCGCGGCCCTCCCGGGCGTGACCGAAGTGCACGACCTGCACATCTGGGCGATGAGCACGACCGAGGTGGCGCTGACCGCCCATCTGGTACGGCCCGGCGCCGGCCTCGACGACGAGCTGCTGGGCCGCGTCTGCCACGACATGCAGGAGACGTTCGGCATCGGCCACGTCACCGTGCAGGTCGAGCAGGGCGATCCCGAGCACGCCTGCCGGCTGGCGCCCGCCGAGGTCGTCTAGGGGTTGGTGTCCCAGAAATGTCCCGAACTCCCGGGACACCTCCGATAGCGATGGCGCAAGGCTTTTAGGCGATTTGTCCCAAACCCGCCCCACCCCCCCGCGCAACAGAATTGCGCGGTTTAGGTGGCCGCCACGTCGCCCACCACGCGGACCCGCACGCGCACCGAATTGCCCGGCAGATAGGCCAGCGGCATGTCCTCGCTCTCGATGGTCGAGAGCGTGTCGCGCGCCGCACCCGCCGCCACCGCGCGATCGTTGGCGATGCCCTGGGCCGCCGCGATCGCCTCGACACGCGTCATGTCCTTGAAGATCTGGTCGCACTCGCCCGAGACCTGGGCGATGGCCGCCCCCACCGCATTGGCGCAATCGCCGTGCTCGACATGGATGACCTCGCTGACGCCCGCCATCTTGTCGGGGATCAGGAAGGCGCCGCCGCCGACCGCGATCAGCTTGATGTCGCCCGCTTCGGTCTTCATGCGGTCGATCGCTTCTTCGGACAGGCGCGCGGCTTCGTCGAACACCTTCTTGCAGGTCGCGGCATCGAGATGCGCGACCTTGCTCTTGTCGCCCAGCGACAGCACGCCGGAGGCGATGGCGATGTCGGTGGTGGTGAGCTGCTTGCCGCCGAAGGCGATGCCGTCCTTCAGCAGCTTGTAGCCGACCGACAGCGGCCCGACCTTGAGGGGATCCAGCTGCACGTGGCTGCCACCGCCCAGGCCGATCGAGAGAAGATCGGGCATGCGGAACAGGGTGCGCACGCCGCCGACCTTGACGACCGAGTTGGCCTCGCGCGGAAAGCCGTTCTTGAGCTGTCCCACGTCGGTCGTGGTGCCGCCCACGTCGATCACCATCGCGTCCTGCAGGCCCGAGAGATAGGCCGCGCCGCGCATCGAATTGGTGGCGCCCGAGGCGAAGCTGTAGACCGGCAGGCGCCGCGCCTGGCTCGCTTCGGCCACGGTGCCGTCGTTCTGGGTAATGAACAGGGGTGCGGCGATGCCCGAATCGCGGATCGATTTCTCGAAGGCCGCGATCGTCTCGCGCGAGAGGTCGGCCAGGGCCGCGTTCAGCAGCCCGGCATTCTCGCGCTCCAGCAGGCCGATGCGCCCCAGGTCCGACGAGCAGGTGATGACGGCGTCGGGGATCACCTTGGTGACCAATTCGGCGGCGCGCCGCTCGTGCGTATTGTCGAGCGGCGAGAAGATCGCCGAGATGGCGACCGACTTCAGCCCCAGCTCCTTCATCTCTTCGGCTGCCTTGGTGACGGCGGCCTCGTCGAGCGGCATGAACAGTCGTCCGTCGTATTCATGGCCGCCTTCGACCATCCACACGCCGCCGCGCACCAGGGTCGCGAGATCCTCCGGCCAGTCGCAGAACGGCGGCAGGGTCGAGGTCGCGGGCATGCCGAGGCGAAGCGCGCCCACCTTGGTGAGGTGCCGGCGCTGGACCACCGCATTGATGAAGTGCGTGGTGCCGATCATGACACCGTCGACCTTCTTGTCCTTCAGCGCGCCGGTCGAGCCCAGGCTCTTCAGCGAGTCGAGGATGCCCGTGGTCACGTCCTCGCTGGTGGGCGCCTTGACCGCGCGGATGACCTTGCCGTCCTCGATGAGGACTGCGTCCGTGTTGGTGCCGCCGACGTCGATGCCGATGCGTCTCATGATGAAAACACGCTCCTGTAATCCAAGTCATAGCCGAACGCGCGGGGGCCCACATGCTCCAGGCCCTTGGGCGTCAGAAAAACCGGGTACGGCGGGAGCGCAATCACGGTCACCCGCTGGCCGTAGCGGATCGTCTCGCTGCCCACCGCCTCGCCCGTGTCCGCGTCGAGCACGCAGATCAGGTCGGGCGACATCGCGAGCGCCTCGCCGTCCCGGCGGGCCACGATCCATTCGTTCTGGAAATTGATCTCGAGCTTCGAGCCGCGGCAATCGTCCAGCCCGTCGAAACGCGCGATGCCGCGCAGATAACCCTCGGTGACGCGGCGTTCGACGTCCATCACCTTGCCGCGATAGAGAACCTTGCCCGGCTCGATCGCGAGGATCGCCTCGATCGGGTCGCTGTGCGAGCGCTGCGCCTCGCGCACCGCTTTACCGATCTTGATCGCCTTGGTTGTCGTGCCGTGGATGCCCCACTTCTTCACTTCCGCGCCGGTGCGCGGCGGCTGGCAGGTCGACGAGGTCGAGCCGTACTCGACCACGATCTTGCGCGCCACGCGCTCGGCCCACTTCCAGGTCGGCACCTTGTCGACGATGGATTCGAGGCCGCGCACGTCGACCACCGTCAGCGGATAGGGCGTGAGGCCGCCGACCGCGACCGAGGTCATCTGCGCCTCGGGGTAGGCGCGGCCCATCGTGTCGGTATCGATCACCGGCAGGCCGGTGTGCGCGGCGGCCATCAGCGGGCGCACGCCGTTACCGCCACCGATCTCCATGCCCATGATGCCGTCGAACTTTCGCCTGGTGTGCTCTTCCATCAGCCGCACCGCGCGCGCGATCGTCTTGCTGTCGTTCAGCCGCTCCATGCCGACCAGCGGCGCGCCCATGCCGGCCACGGTCGCGATCCAGGCATCGTCGACCAAGTCCGACGCCGGCATAAGATTGACGCGATACCCTTCCTTGTAGAGCGCGCGCATGTTGAGGAGCGCCAGATAGGGATTGCCGCCGCCTCCGGTGCCCAGCACCCAGGCGCCGACAGCCAGCGACTCGATGTCGTCGGCAGTGATCTCACGCCCACTCATTCGCAAATCTTCATGCAAACACGCTCTTGAACTCGAGGTCGTAACCGAACGCGCGCGGCCCAACATGCTGCAGGCCCTTGGGCGTCAGGAACACCGGCGGCGACGGCAGCGCGATCACGGTGACGCGCTGGCCGTAGCGCATCGTCTCGCTGCCGATCGCCTCGCCCGACTCGGTGTCGAGGACGCAGATCAGGTCCGGCGAGGTGGCGATCGGTTCGCCGTCGAGGCGTGCCACGATCCATTCGTTCTGGAAATTGAGTTCGAGCCTCGCGCCGCGATACGCGTCCAGGCCGTCGAAGCGCGCGAGGCCGCGCAAATAGCCTTCCGTGATGCGCCGCTCCACGTCCACGACCTTGCCGCGATAAAGCAGCTTGCCCGGCTCGGCCGCGAGGATCGCGTCGACCGGATCCTCATGCAGGCGCTGGGCTTCGCGCACGGCGTGTCCGATCCGGATCGCCTTGCTGGTGGTGCCGTGGATGCCCCACTCCTTCACTTCCGCGCCGGTGCGCGGCTTGCAGGTCGACGCCGCCGCGCCGAACTCGACGCAGATCTTGCGCGCGACCCGTTCGGCCCATTTCCAGCTCGGCACCTTCTCGATGATCGATTCGATGCCGCGCACATCCACCGCCGTCAGCGGATAGGGCTTGAGCTCGCCCACGGCGACGGAACTCATCTGCGCCTCGGGATAGGCGCGTCCCATCGTATCGGAATCGACCACAGGCACGCCGATGTGCGCCGCCACCATCAACGGCCGCACGCCATTGCCGCCGCCGATCTCCACGCTCATGACGGCGTCGAACTTCCGGCCGCTGTGCTTCTCCATCAGGAGGGCGGCACGGGTGATGGTGTGGCTGTCGGTGAGGCGCTCCTGGCCGACCAAAGGTGCCCCCATGCTGGCCACGATGCCGACCCAGGCGTCGTCGTCGAGATCGGACGCCGGCATGAGCTGCACGCGCTTACCTTCCCGATAAAGGGCGCGCATGTTGAGCAGCGTCAGGTACGGGCTGCCACCGCCCCCCGTGCCCAGCACCCAGGCGCCGACGGCCAGCGATTCGATATCGTCGGCGGTGAGCTCCCGCAGACTCATGCGAACACGCTCTTGAACTCGATGTCGTAGCCGAAGGCGCGCGGGCCGACGTGCTGCAGGCCTTTCGGCGTCAGGAACACCGGAGGCGGCGGCAGCGCGAGCACGGTCACCCTCTGGCCGTAGCGGATGGTTTCCGTGCCGACCGCTTCGCCCGCCACCGAATCGAGCACGCAGATCAGGTCGGGCGACATGGCGATCGGCGTGCCGTCGCGCCACGCCACGATCCACTCGTTCTGGAAGTTGAGTTCGAGGCTCGAGCCGCGATACTCGTCCATGCCGTCGAAGCGGCATCGCCCGCGCAGGAAGCCTTCGGTGGCGCGGCGCTCGACGTCGACCACCTTGCCCTTGAACAGGATCTTGCCGGGTTCGACGCTCAGGATCGCCGCGACCGGATCCTCGTGCCTGCGTTGGGCCTCGCGCACGGCGCTGCCGATGGCGATCGCCTTGGTGGTCGTGCCGTGGATGCCCCACTTCTTGACCTCGGCGCCGGTGCGCGGCGCCTTGCAGGTGGAGGCGGTCGAGCCGTACTCGACGCAGATCTTGCGGCTCACCCGCTCCATCCACTTCCACGTCGGCACCTTCTCGACCACGGACTCGAGCCCGCGCACATCGACGGTCGTCAGCGGGCACGGCTTGAGGTCTCCGACCGCTACGGAGGTCATCTGCGCCTCGGGATAGGCGCGGCCCATCATGTCAGAATCGATCACCGGTCTTTTCAGGTGCGCCGCCGCCATGAGCGGCTGCAATGAATTGCCACCGCCGATCTCGAGCGACATGATTCCGCGGAATTTGTAGCCGGTGTGGCGCTCCATCAGGTCGACGGCGCGTGCGGCGGTGCGGTGATCGCTGAGGCGTTCCTGCCCGACCAGCGGTGCACCCATATTCGAAACAGGCGCCACCCAATCGTCGTTGGCCAGTTCCGACGCCGGCATGAGCTGAACCTGATAGCCGTCCTTATAGAGCGAACGCAGGTTCAACAGGCCGAGATAGGGACTGCCGCCCCCGCCGGTGCCCAGCACCCAGGCGCCCACGGCGAGCGATTCGATATCGTCCAGCGTAATGTCGCGTAGCGGCATGCGTTTGCCATTCTCCTCGAGGGCTTCTATCTAGCCGTCTGCCCACCGTCTGACAAAGGAGCTTACGCAATGTCCGAGCCAATCAAACTCGTCGCTTTCTGTGGCAGCCTGCGCAAAGCCTCCTTCAACCGCATGGCGCTGAACCTCTTCGCCGAGAAGCTGCCGGCGGGCTGCACGATGCAGACCATCGAGATCGGCGACTGGCCGCTGTACGATGCCGATGTCCAGGCGAAGGGCTTTCCGGCACAGGCCACCGCCGCGCAGCAGGCGATGCTGGCGGCCGACGGCATCGTGTTCGCGACGCCGGAATACAACTACTCGATACCGGGCGTGCTGAAGAACGCCATCGACTGGCTGTCACGCATGACGCCCCAGCCGTTCGCGGCCAAGCCGGTCGCCATGTTCGGCGCATCCGGCGGTCCGGTGGGCACGGCGCGCGCGCAATATCACCTGCGGCAGATGATGGTCTTCCTCGATGGCCGGCCGGTGAACAAGCCGGAGGTGATGATCGGCGCAGTGCACACCAAGTTCGTCGACGGGAAATTCACCGACGAGGCGGGCGCCAAGTTGTTGGCCGATCTCGGCGCCTCCCTTGCGCTCGCGGTCCGTCAGGCGAAGGCAGCCGCCGCGGTCAAGTAACCGCTTGCGTCTGCACGTGCTCCGGCCGCACGCCGGTGCCCGTGAGGCGCGCGGGAATGCGGCGCAGGACCGGGAACCACTGCATCAAGGTCACGGCGAAGGGCACCTTCACCTCGCCGGTGCCGGCGAGCGCCGGCGCGATGATGTTGTTCTGGATCGCGACCTGCATCGCCTGGGTGGCGCGCGCCGGAAACATGCGGCGCTTCTGGACGGCGTCGAGGTCGGAGTCCTTTAGCCGCTTCTCCCGCAGCGGTGCCGCCAGGATGTTCGAGGCCGCGACTGCGTCCTGGATGGCGATGTTCACGCCCACGCCGCCGATCGGCGACATGGTGTGTGCGGCATCGCCGATGCACAGCACGCCCGGCTTCCACCAGGTCTCCAGCCGCTCGACCGCGACGGTGAGCAGTTTGAGGTCGTCCATGGTCGTGAGTTCCGACAGCCGTTGCTCGAAGCCCGGCATCATTCCGGCCAGCGTCTGGCGCACCTTGTCGATGCCCTGGGCGCGCACGCGATCGGCCGCCCCCTTGGGAATCACATAGGCGCACTGCCAGTAGTCGCCGCGGTCGAGCATCACGATCAGGCCACCGGCGTTGAAGCGGCCCATCACCTCGTTGGCGTCGCCATCCTTGTGGGTGATTCGGAACCACATGACGTCCATGGGTGCGCCCAGCACATCGAGCTTCAGCCCGGTCTGCTCGCGCACTATCGAATGGCGGCCGTCGCAGCCGACCACCAGATCGGCGCGGATCTCTTCCTCCTTGCCGTCGACCGTGGCGCGAACGCCCACGACCTTGCCGCTCTCGGAGATCAGCGCCTTTGCTTCGGCATGCATCAGCAGCTTGAAGCGCGGCAGCGCCTTGCCGCGTGCGGCAATGAAATCGAGGAAGTCCCATTGCGGCATCATGGCGATGAAGGGCGCGGGCACCGGCAGATGCGAAAGGTCCACCATCTGCACGCGCTTGGTTCCGAAATAGCCCGCGAACTTGTCGATCTTGTGATGGGGCAGCTTGAGGAAATCGTCGAGGAAGCCCAGCTCGTGCATCACCGTCATGGTCGAGGGATGCACGGTGTCGCCGCGGAAATCGCGCAGGAAGTCACCGTGCTTCTCCAGCACGATCACCTCGACACCGGCGCGGGCCAGCAGGAAGCCCAGCATCATGCCCGCCGGGCCGCCGCCCACGATGCAACACTGCGTCTTCATGAAGATGCCTCCAATGGTTCGGTCCACGCCGAAGGACAGCGCGCACGGTCCATGCTAGCAGACTGGCCATGGCGTCGAAATTGCCACTGCTCGCGCTGCTGATCGCCATCACCTGCCTCAGCCAGTTCTATCGTGTGTCGAACAGCGTGATCGCGCCCGATCTGGTGCGCGACCTGCACCTCAGCGCCCGCCAGCTCGGCTGGGCCGGCAGCGCCTTCTTCTTCGCCCTGTTCGCCGTGCAGCTTCCCGTCGGCCTGTGGTTCGACCGCTTCGGCGCACGCCGCACCGTATCGGTGGTGTCGCTGATCGCGGTCGGCGGCGCCGTGTGGACCGCCCATGCCGCCGACGCGGGCGACCTTATCATCGGACGCGCGATCATGGGCCTGGGTTGCGCCGCCTCCTTCATGTCGGTCGTGTTCCTGTGCGCGCGATGGTTCGAGCCTGCCAAGCTCGCGACGGCGCTCTCCTGGGTCTTCGCCGGCTCCAACCTCGGCACGCTCGCGGGCGCCACCCCGCTCGCCTGGATCGCGGCCACGTTCGGCTGGCGCAACGGCTTCCTCGGCCTCGCGGCCGTGACGCTCGTCGTCGCCGCGCTCTTCTATGCGATCGTGCGCGACCGTCCGCCCCAATCCACTCTGCCCACAACGCATCGCGAATCCCTACGCGATGTCTTCGGCGGCCTGCTGCAGGTCTGGCGCACGCCGGGCCTGCTGCCGCTGCTGGCGATGCACTTCTTCGCCTATGCCACCATGCTCACGGTCCTCGGCATTTGGGGCGGCCCCTATCTCTTCGACGTCTACAAGTTGGACGGCGTCGCGCGCGGCAACGTGTTGCTGGTGATGGGCGTGGCGCAGACGTTGGGCATCCTGGCCTACGGTCCGATGGATCGCGTTCTGCACTCGCGCAAGAAGGTCGTGTTCGGCGGCGCGCTGATCTCCGCCTTCTTCCTGGGAACGCTCGCGTTCGTCGCCCATCCGCCGCTCTGGCTCGCCGTCGTGCTGCTGGTGGGCGCCTGCTTCTTCTGCGCCTTCGGCACCGTGATCGTGGCCCAGGGCCGCACGCTCTTTCCCGACCGCCTCGGCGGCCGCGCCGTCACCACGGTGAACCTCGCGCAATGCCTGGGCCTCACCGTCCTGCCCGCCGTCACCGGCTACATCGTCGACGCCTACGGCGCGACGGACCTCGCCTACCGCTACGTCTTCGCGACGCTGGCAGGCGGACTCTTGCTCGGCCTCATCCCCTACTCGCGCTCGCCGGACAACGCTTCCATTAAATAAATGGAAAATTAATGGGACGACGTCGTTCGGTTCTGATCCCCGCTCAATAATCGCGTGAACTCGGCACATCCGGATGCAAATCCGGATGATGCTGTACAACCGGCAAAGTGATCTTCACGTGAAGGTCGTGAATCACGTTTGCGATGAAGACGAGCATCTTCTTCCGCTCTTGTTCATCCTCAATTGGCCGTATCGCCTTGTCCAATTCATCGATGGCGAAATCTACCTTCTTCATCGTCTTAATTATGGTTTCAGCCACTTCACGCTTCATCGCCATTCTCCTTGGTAGATCCTAGAAATTAAGATCTCCCCTTTCAGCCAAACAAGCTCGAATGCATATGCGCATCAAGCTTGGCATGTCAGAGCCTGAGAACCATTTTGGCCGTGGAAGCCCAATGGTTGCATATTTTTCGGCACATTCCGCAGTGCATTGCGCATAGGCACTTTCACGAGTCGCCGCGACTTGGACGTTGTCGGGCCGGCTGTTGTGAGCATTCTCTGATGGTTCGCTCGGTTCATCTCTAAGCTGGCCAATATTTTTCGAATTAACGGCGGCGATCCGCGCTTGGAGGGAAGCATCGACCACTCGACGGCGAGCAGAGGCAGCTGCCGCCTCTTCAATCTCGCTGTCTAGGATCGAGCCGCCAACTCGCACATGGGCGCGGGCGGCATTCTCAGCTGCGGCACCCAGTATATCGATCAGGTCGTCATCGCTGTGATGGAGTGCTGCTTCTTTGGCAAGCAGGTCAATCCGGTCGAGTGCGACCTGCCGTTGCCATACCTTGCTTTGTTCAGTCGCATGACGGGAGATGCCGTCGTGCGCGACAGCCATCTGCGCATCGAGTGCGGCGCCGAGCCTCTTGCGCTGGTAGTCATTGGCAAGGCCATCGAGCAGGCCCTCCTTTATGCCGTTGAGACGCTGGATCGCGTGCGGCGCGCTATCGACCGCATCCACGCCCTGCTTGCGATAGTAGGCATCGGGCGCCTCGAACAACGCCTCCTGCTTGGCGGCGATGAAGCGGTTCAGTTCGCTTTCGACGCGGGTGTCGTTGGCGATCTTTTCCTCGCGGGCGATCCTGGGATCGATCGGCGGCGGGGGTGGGGCAATCGGAATGCCCGTGAAGTCGAAGTCTGTCATGCGCCGAAACTAGGCGCGTCGGCCGGATTCACCGATTACGGTCGTTACTGGAGCTAAAATGAAGGCCGGCTTAAAACTGATGCCTCCGCCAGGTGCGCGATTTGGTCTCGTCCGAGGCCTCTGCCGGACAAAAATCAGGGCCGAACGATCGTGTAGCCCTTCTCGTTGAGCTCGATCAGCTCGACCACGCCCGCCGGCACGATCTTGGAGCCTTTGTAGAGCGGGATGTCGCTCACCTGCTTGTTCTCGCGGTGCGCCATGTTGTCCAGCGTGTTGCCGCAGACCTCCAGCGTGAGGTTGGGCAGGCTCTCGGTCACCGACTTCAGCCGCTCCAGCACCGGCGACTTGTCGGTGCGCATCATGTTGACGCCGGCGTTGAAGGCGACGATGCGAATTTCGACTTCCTCGCCCTTCTCCGAATAGTAGCGCGAGACGTTGGCCGCGTTGTTCAGCACGGTCGTCATCTTCTCAGGCGACTCGTCGCTGATCTGCAGCGCCAGGCGATGGATCTTGTCCTTGTCGGCTGCGATCGCGGGCGCGGCGGCAGCGAGCACGAGGGCGGCCGCAAGCAGGAAGCGTTTCATGGACGGTTCTCCTATCCCGGCTCGTAGCCGGCCGGGTCGGCGTTCAATAGCTTCACGTGACGGTTGGGTTCCAGCCGCACGGTCTTCACATTCTGGAGATGGCGGGCGACGACGTCGTAGACCGGCGGCCCCTCCGTGCCTTCGTTGACCGAGGCCCAGCCGCTCACCGTGTAGGTCTTCGCAGCGTCGATCTTCTCGCCCGTCCTGAGCAGGGTCATGTCGGAGATGCGGTGGCCCACCTTCTGCGTGACGTCGAGCGTGTAGGCGAGGCCGCCCGCGCGCACCATGTCGCCGCCCTGCTGGTAATAGGGATCGGGATTGAAGAGATTGTCGGCCACGTCTTCCAGCACGGCCTTCAGCGCCTCACCCGTCATCTGCGAGCGATAGGCCGCGGGATAGGTGATGGCGGTCTGGTTGAAGAGATCGTCGCCGGTGATCTCTTGGCCCGGCAGCAGGCTCGAGCCCCAGCGGAAGCCGGGCGACAAAGCGATCTCGGCATCGCGCTCCTGGAGCAGCGCCTGGCAGATCAGGTCGTCGAACGTGCCGTTGACGTTGCCGCGGCGGTACAGCAGCGACTCGGTGCGGCCAAGGACCTTCGTGAGCGCCTCCTGATGGGGCGCGCGGATGTCCTTGATCATCGCGGCCATCTCGGGATCGGGCACGATGACGTCGGACAGGACCGGGATCAGGCGGAAGGCGTATTTCACGACCTTTCGCCCGGCGACCTCGAGGTCGAGGCGGGCCAGGAACTTGCCGTGACTGCCGGCTGCGACCAGCAGCGTATCGCCCACTTTCGTCACATCGGGGATCGCATCGTGGGTGTGACCCGTGAGGATGACGTCGATGCCCTTCACACGACTCGCGAGCTTGCGGTCGACGTCGAAGCCGTTGTGGCTCAGCAGCACGACCAGATCGACGCCGCTGTCGCGCAGCTTGGCCACGCGCGCGGCGAGCTTCTCCTCCTCGATGCCGAAGGACCAGTCGGGGATCATGTAGCGCGGGTTGGCGACCGGCGTGTAGGGAAAGGCCTGGCCGATCACGCCAATGGAGAGGTCGCCGCGTGACACGATCGTGCTGGCCTCGAACACCTCGTCGCCCCAGGTGGCCTCTTTCACATTGCCGGCGAGGAAGGGGAACTTCAGCTGCTTGACCAGTTCCTCGACCCGCTTGGCGCCGTAGGTGAACTCCCAATGCCCCGTCATGGCGTCGGGCTTGAGCGCGTTCATAACGCGCACCATGTCGGCGCCCTTGGTCTGCATCGCCGTGTAGCTGCCCTGCCAGGTGTCGCCGCCGTCGAGCAGCAGCACCTTGCCCGGACGCTCGGCGCGGATCGCCTTGATCAGGGTCGCCATGCGGTCGAGACCGCCGATGCGGCCGTAGGTTTTTGCCAGTGATTCGAAATCGGTCGAGGCGAGCGCATAGGCCTCGGCGCTGCTGCGCCCGACCTTGAAATCGGCCAGCAGTTTTTCGCCCACGAGATGCGGCGGCAAGCCCTTGTCCGCGCCGACGCCCACGTTGACGGAAGGCTCGCGGAAGTAGAGCGGCACGAGCTGGGCGTGCAGGTCGGTGAAATTCAGGATCGTGAGCTGGCCGACCGGCTTGAAGCGCAGCAGATCGTCCTGGGTCGGCGCCCTGCCCTGGGCCAGCGCCGGGCTCGCCGCGGCGAGCGCCGCCGTCGCGCCCGCGACCTGAAGCAGCTCGCGCCGGCTAACGCTCATGTGGTCAGGCGACCTCTATCTTGCTCTCGGCCGTCCAGCTGTTCTTGTCGTCGTCGGTCCAGGTGAACTTGAGCGTGCCGCTCTCCTCGACCTTCACGAAGAAGGACATGAAGGGATTGGCCGCGACCGCCGTGTCGAGTTTCACGTTCACGACCGGCTTGTCGTTGTAGGTGACCTTTAGCGCATTCACGATCTGGCGCGAGATCACGTTGCCGGCCGCGTCCTTGCGCTGGCCGTTCTCCATCGGATGGGTGATCAGGGTCTTTACCTCGATCACCTCGCCCTTCTTGGCGGTGGTCGGCACGCGCAGGCGCGGCTTGATGTCGTCAGCCATGATTTACTCCTCAACCGCCGCAGCCGCCGATGGTGACCTTGATCTCGCGGCTCGCCGTGTAGAGCGTGCCGTCGTTCATCTCCGCGACCACGATCAGTTTTTCCGTCTGGGCGAGCCGCACGCGCAGCTGGACCTCGGCCTTGCCGGCGAGCGGCGTGAATTCGTAGGTCGCGACCGGCGGATTGGGATTGCCGTCGGCGGCGATATAGATCGCCTTCACGTACGACTTCTCCGTCATCTCGCTCTCGACCGAGACGGTGATCGGCACCGCATTGCCGTTCTCGGCGATCTCCGGCGCTTTCAGCGTGATCTTGCCTTCTGTCGGCGTGCCTTTCGCCTGTGCGGCGAGCCACTCCTTGGCCTGCTCGGGAGTGGCCAAGGCGCTGCGCGTGGCGATCACGCTCGCGATCGCCGCCAGCGCCGTCCGCCGTGTAAGAAGAGTGTTCATCTAAGCCTCAGTGCCGGATGTTGGGGGCAGAGAGCGTCAGCCCCTCGTTCGCTTTACGCAGATAGAGTTCGAGCTCGCCATATTCAACCGCGTCGGGCGGCAGTTCGTTGGCGCGCACCTGGACGTTACACCACTGGAAGCGCTTGCGGATGTCCCAGTTCTCGTTGCGGCTGGTGCGCCACAGCGGAAAATGGTCGTACTGGCCCTTGGGATCGCCCAGCCACTGGCCGCGGATCCACTTGTTGGCGCCCAGTTCGTGGCAGTCGGTGCACGCGAAGTTGAACTGGCCGACCTTGGTCCTGGACAGCGCCACGCCGCGCTCGTAGGCGGCCTGCGCGTCGGGGCTCGACAGGTCGACCTTGATCGCCTGGCCGTTGGCCAGATTGTGCAGATAGATCGACAGGTCGATGTTGTCGCGCGTTTCCATCGGCACGTCGGCGCCGGTCGTGGCCTTGGCGTGGCGCGCGATGAATTCCTCGGCGCCCAGCACCTTCTTGAGGCGCGGCTCCCATTTCGGCATCTCGACCGCCCAGCGCTTGAACGCGGCCTTGGGATCGGCGTGGCAGGCGATGCAGGCCTGACCGTTCGGACCGGGCTTCTTGAACAGGGAGGCGCCGACATCGATGCGCTCCGCCGCGGGATTGACGAAGGGATCGAGCGCATCGCGGTCTTCGACCGGCTTGGCGCGCTTCTCGGGATCGTCGATCGGATTGGTGAACTTCGCCGGCGTCTTCAGGGTCTTGAGGAACGCCACGATGTCCCTGATCTCGTCGTCCTTGTAGAAGCCGTGCTTGCCCCACGGCGGCATCATCGACTGCGGATTGTAGACGCGCGGATCGAAGACGTAGTTGTAGAACCACTGGTCGGTGCGGCCCGCAGTGCCGATCTCCGAAAGATCGGGACCGACATTGCCCGGCACTTCCAGTGTCTTCGGCCCCATGACGTGGCAGGCGAGGCACCCGCCGCCGCGGCTGCGGTCGAAGGCGAGCTTCTGGCCGGTGGCGGCGTCGCCTTTCACTTCTTTTAGCTCGATCTCGCTGCCTTTGGGCGGCGTGACGTCGCGCTTGGCCAGCGTGTTGTAATTGTCCCAGCGCGCCTTGTTCCAGTCGCCGTAGCGCTGCCACGGCTGCGGCGAGACGGGTCCTTCGAGTTCGAGCGGCGCTTCCGCAAGGGCGGGACCCGCCAGCAAGACAGCCGCGAGCGCCAGACGCGCGACCGCGATCATTGAGTGGCTTTCCTGAGATAGGCGATCACATCGGCGAGCTGTGCCGGACGCTTGAGACCCGCGAACACCATCTTGCCGTCAGGCACCTTGGCCTTGGGGTCCTTGAGATAGTCCGCGAGGCTCGCCTCGTCCCAGGTGATGCCCGACTTCTTCATCGCGTCCGACGACGCGAAGCCCGGCGCGCTGCCGGCCTTGCGGCCGATCACGCCGAACAGATTGGGACCGAGCGGGCTCGGCCCGCCCTTCTCGACGGTGTGGCAGGATTTGCACTGCTGGTTGAACGTGCGTTCACCGCTCTCGGCCGATTGCGCCCGCGCTCCTCCCGCAGTCAGGATGAGAACACTCGCTACCGATATCGCCGTCGCAGCTTTCATGAAGCGGAGATTGCTGACGTTTTGACATTATTCAAGTGATAGATTGTCCGGCACTCAAAAGAGGATCGCATGACGGGAGCCTTTCTCCGGGCGGCAATGGTGGCGGGCCTCGCGCTCGCGTCCCTGCCGGCCCCGCAACGCGCGTGGGCCGAACCCGCCCAGTTGAAGTCGGGCCAGTTCCGCCTCAACGGCAATCTCGAGCTGCCCGCCGGCAAGAAGGTCGCCGACGGCGTCGCGCTGATCCTCCATGGCACCCTCAGCCACGCCAGGCACGAGACCGTCGCGGCGCTGCAGGAAAACCTCAAGGCGCGCGGCATCGGCTCGCTGGCCATCACCTTGTCGCTCGGCATCGACAATCGCGAAGGCCCGCGCGCCTGCGGCCTGCTGCACGACTATGCGCTGGCGGGCGCACAGCGCGAGGTCGCGGCCTGGATGGCATGGCTGCGGGCGGACGGCGCACAGACCATCGACCTGATCGGCTTCTCGCGCGGCGGCGCCCAGATCGCGGCGCTCACGCCCAAGCTCTCGCGGGTCGGGCATGTCGTGCTGATGGCGCCCGCCTTCGCCACCAAGGCCGAGCAGGCCGCCAGCTATCAGCGCACCTTCGGTCATTCGCTCGCCGAACCGCTGGCGGCCGCGGGCAAGTCGCCGCTGCAGAAATTCAACGCCGACTTCCTGCTGTGCAAGGACGCACCGGTCCTGGGCGCCACGTTCCTCGACGCCTATCAGGAGCTGCTGCCGCAGCTCGCGGCGGAGACGACACATCCCACGCTCGTCGTGGTGGCGGGAAAGGACGAGATCGTGCCCGATCTCGAGAAAAAGCTGCCCAGCCAGGTGCAGAGGGTCGTGATCGACGGCTCGGGGCATTTCTTCCCCGACCTCTACGGCGAGGAAGCCGCCGACGCGATCGCCAAGTTCCTCAAGAACCAGTGACGGCTACTCGGCCTTGATGCCCTGCTCCTTGATCAGCGTCGTCCAGGTCTTCTCTTCCTCGAGATAGAAGGTCTTGAACTCGGCCTGGGTCGACGAGCGGATCTCCACGCCCTGGACCTTGAAGCGCTCGATCACCTCGGGGTCGGCCGCGACCTTGGCGATCGCCTTCTGCAGCTTGTCGACGATCGGCTTGGGCGTGCCGGCCGGCACCACCATGCCCTGCCAGAAAATCGACTGGAATCCCGGCAGGTTGGCCGACTCGGCCACCGTCGGAATGTCCGGGAACGCCGCCGATCGCGTGAGGCTGGAGATCGCGATCGCGCGCGTCGCGCCCGAGGCCAGTACCGGCTTGGCCTCGAGGGCCGCCGAGAACATCATCTGCGCGTTGCCGGCCGCCACGTCCTGTCCCGCCTGCGCGCCGCCGCGATAGGGTACGTGGGCGATCTTGAGGCCCGTGCGCGCCTTGAACAGCTCCGCCGACATGTGATTCATCGCCCCGATGCCCGAGCTCGCGATGTTGAACTTGCCCGGATTGGCCTTCACGTAGGCGATCAGCTCCTGCATGTCCTTGGCGGGGAAGCTTGCCGTGACGTGGAGGATGAAGGGCGTGAACGACATCAGCGACACCAGCTCGAAGCTCTTGTGCGGATCGTACTGGACGTTGCCGGTGAGCGTCGGGTTGATCACCAGCGACGTGCCGCCCGCATAAATCGTGTAGCCGTCGGGCGCCGCGTGGGCCACGAAGTTCGAGGCGACGGTGGTGGCGGCGCCCGCGCGATTGTCGACGATCACCGCCTTGCCGAATTCCTGGCTCAACTTCTCGGCGTAGACGCGCGCCACGGCATCGTTCACGCCGCCCGGCGGATAGGGCACCACCATCGAGATCGGCTTGGTCGGCCAGTCGGTCTGCGCCGAGGCGCCGAACGAGACGAACGTCGCCGCCAGCGCGGCGAGAAAAGAGAGGCGGTTCATGGCGTGAAAAACGGCAAGGTTATCTCCCGTGTCACCGGTTCGAAGGCGAGCTTCACCCGCTGGCCGATCTTGAGGTCGCTTTCGGCAATGCCCTTCAGCTGCGCGTTCACGCGCACGCCCGCATCCATGTCGACCAGCGCCACGATGTAGGGCGCCTGTGCCTTGAAGAAGAAGTTGAAGGGATGATGGCAGACCGTCCAGGTGTGGACCGTGCCGCCCGCCGGCGCTTCCTTGAAGACGCTCTCCATCGAGAAACAGTGCGGGCAAACGGGACGCGGATAGTGCCGGACCTTGCCGCAGGCTGCGCAGTGCTGGAGCACGAACTTGCCCTCGCGCAGGCCGTCCCAATAGGGCTGGCTCTCGCGCGTCGGCGTCGGCAGCGGCCGCGCGGGCGCCGGAGACGGAGCGAGGCTCATGCCGCCCTCCGCAGGATCGCGAGCGAGCCGTCGCCCATGTCGCCGTAGCCGGTGACCAGACCCATCTCCGCGTTCTTCACCTGTGCCTTGCCCGCCTCGCCGCGCAGCTGGCGCGTCAGTTCGATCACATGGTTGAGGCCCACGACATGGCCCTGGCTCAACAGTCCACCATGCGTGTTGACCGGCAGGTCGCCACCCACGCCGATGCGGCCATCCATCACGAACGGTCCGCCTTCGCCGGCCTTGCAGAAGCCCAGGATTTCGAGCTGGCGGATCACGGTGAAGGTGAAGCAGTCGTAGATCTCGGCCACGTGCATGTCCTTGGCACTCACGCCCGCCATGTCGTAGCCGCGCACGGCGGCCTTAACGAGGCCGAACTCCAGCAGGTCCGGCCGCTGCGCGATCGACGCCGGCGACTCGGGATGCCCCTCGGCCACGCCCATGACCGTCACCAGAGGTTTCTTCAAGGACTTCGCACGATCGCTCGCACTCACGATGATCGCCGCGCCGCCGTCGCTCTCCAGGCTGCAGTCGAACAGGCGGAACGGATCGGAGATCATGCGCGAGCCGTGATGATCCTCGACCGTGAGCGGTTTGTTCATCACCACGTTGCCGTTCAGGATCGCGTGGTTGCGCATCGTGATCGCCACCTCGGCGAAGTGCCGCGGCGTCGTGCCGTAGAGCTGCATGTGCCGCCGCGCGCCCTGCGCATAGAGTTGCGCCGGCGCGAACATGCCGATCGGCGCTTCGAACTCGTTGGCCAGGGCGAATTGCGGGAACGACTGAAGACGGTCGCTGACGCGCGCGCCGGAGTAACCCGTGCGACCCACCGAGATCAGGACGTTCTTGCAAACCCCCGTCGCCACCGCCATCGCCGCCGTCTGGATCGCCGCCACGCAGGTGGCGCCGCCCATCGGGATGAAGGCCGACAAAGTGAGATCGGGCAGACCGAGGTTGGCGATGAAGTCTTCCGCGATGCCGCCGCCCGGGAAATACGGAATGATCCCGTCGATGTCGCGTGGGTTGAGGCCCGCATCGTCGATCGCCTTGAGGCTGGCCTCCAGTTGCAGCGCGAGGCCCGACTTTGTCGTGCCGCGCGTGTATTCCGTTTCGCCGATGCCGCTGATCGCGGCTTTGTCGCGAAGCGCGTGCGCCATTTTTGTTTCCTCCGGCACCCATCTTGCCGGAGGGAAGGCGGTCAGTCTGCCTTGATGTTGGCCGCGGCGATCACTTCCTTCCAGCGCGCCAGCTCGCCCTTGATCAGGTTGGTGTAGCCCTCGGGGCCCAGGGTGCCGGGCCTCACGCCGATCTTGGCGAAGGCCGCCTTCACCTGATCGCTCTTGAGCGCCGTGCCGATCTCGTTCTCCCAGCGCTTGGCCAGCTCGGGCGGCAGGCCCGCCACCGTTGAAAAGCCGAACCAGTTGGTGGTCACCACGTCCGGAAATCCCGCCTCGCGGAAAGTGGGCACATCCGGCAGCGACGGCGAGCGCACGTCTTCGCTGACCGCCAGCGCTCGCATTTTGCCCGAGGTGAAATAGCCGATCGCCGTCGGCAGGCTTTCCATCAGCGCTACGATCTGTCCGCCCATCAGGTCGTTCATCGCTGGCGCCGAGCCGCGATATGGAATGTGCGTGAACGACATGCCGGTCGCGCGCGCCAGCAACTGGCCGGTGAGATGGTTCATCGTGCCGTTGCCGCCCGAGCCGTAGTTGACCTCGCCGGGCTTGGCCTTCGCCATCTCGACCAGCTGCTTCACGCTGGTGATCGGCGAGGTGGCATTCACCGCCAGCACCGTCGGGAACGTGCCGACGAGATGAATGTGCGTGAAATCGGCCAGCGGATCGTAGGGTACGTCCTTGTAGAGCACCGGCCCGATGCCGTGCGACGCGGCACTCGACATCATCACGAGATGCGTGTCGCCGCGGCCCTTGGCGACGATATCCGCACCCACCAGGCCGCCCGCACCGGGCTTGTTCTCGACCACGATCGGCTGGCCAAGCTTGGTGCCGAAGTAATCGGCCAGCGAGCGCGAGAGAATGTCGGCGGCACCAGCGGGCGGAAAGTTGACGATCCAGCGGATCGGCTTGGTGGGCCAGCCGGCAGGCTGCGCGACAGCAAGGCCGGGAGCCGCGAGCGCCGCGCTCGCAAGAAGTGTCCGTCGTGAAATCATGAGAGTCCCCTGAACCGCCGCAGGCTATGAATGCCGGGGCGCATGGTGCAACATGCAGGCCAGTCCGGGATAGACAGGAATCGCGATGGATTTCGATTTGGTGTTGCGTGATGTGCGGCTGCCCGACGGCAAGGCCGATCAGCCGGTGACGGATATCGGCGTGAAGGACGGCCGCATCGTGGCCATCGCGCCCAAGCTGGGCGGCGGAGCCAAAGAGGAAATGAAAGGCGGCAACCGCCTGGTTTGCTCCGGT
>CAIWTJ010000081.1 GCA_903915535.1 Enhydrobacter aerosaccus | reverse complement strand
GGCGAGACGCTTCTGGTAGGCGTCGACGGCGGCGCGGGTGTCCTCGCTCGCCTTCTCGGCCGCATCCAGGTCGCCCTGGATCTTGGCCTGCCGCTTCTCGAGCGTGTCGGCGATCGCGGGAACCGCGAGGCGCGACATGATCAGGTACAGCACCACGAAGGCGATCAGCAGCCAGATCAGCTGCGGGGCGAAGTCGTGGAAGTTGAGCTGCGGCATGCCGCCTTCGGCCGCCTGGGCTGCGCCACTTGCGCCGACGGCGAGAGCCGCCGTCAGCACGCTGTAGACTGATTTCTTCATGATCGTTGGTCCTAAGCCTTGGTGGCTTAGAACACGAACAGGATCATGAAGGCGATGACGAGCGCGAACAGCGCCACGGCTTCCGTGAGCGCGAAGCCCAGGAGCACGTTGCCGAACACGCGCGGGGCGGCTTCCGGGTTGCGCAGGGCGCCCGAGACGAAGCTGCCGAAGATGTTGCCGATGCCGACGCCGACGCCGGCGAGGGCGATGGTGGCGAGGCCGGCACCGATGAGCTTGGCTGCAGAAGCGTCCATGGAAAATATCCTTTCGAGTGTCGAGTCGAGTTGAAGGAAAGCGCCGCCGTCAGTGACTCAGGTGGATGGCGTCGTTGAGATACAGGCAGGTCAGGATCGCGAAGACGTAGGCCTGCAGGAAAGCGATCAGAAGCTCGAGGCCGGTGAAGGCCACGATGAAGGCGAGCGGCGCCCAGCCGGCGTAGACGCCCAGCATCACCACGAAGCCGCCGAACACCTTCAGCATGGTGTGGCCGGCCAGCATGTTGGCGAACAGGCGGATGGAGAGGCTGAAGGGACGCACGAAGTAGGAGATGATTTCGATCGGCACCAGCAGGAGCAGCAGCACGAAGGGCACGCCCTTGGGCACGAAGAAGCTGACGAAATGCAGGCCGTGCTTGGCGAAGCCGATGATGGTGACGCCCACGAACACCGTCGCCGCCATCGCGAAGGTCACGATGATGTGGCTGGTCGGCGTGAAGGCGTAGGGCACGAGGCCGAGCAGGTTGCAGAAGAGAATGAAGATGAAGAGCGTCAGGATGAACGGGAAGTACTTCTTGCCCGCGCTGCCGACGTTGTCGCGCACCATGCCGGCGATGAATTCGTAGCCGAGCTCGGCGGCCGACTGCAGGCGGCCCGGCACCATGGCTTTGCGGCTCATGCCGAACACGAAGACGACGGTCGCCAGCGCGACCGCGATCAGCATCCACAGGGCAGAATTGGTGAAGGAGGCGTCGAGCGAGCCGATATGGAAAGCAAGCAAACGCTTGATTTCGAACTGCTCCATCGGGCTATGCATATCGTCCCCACTCCCACTTACGCCTGTCGGCTAGGGGAGCCTGTTCTCCCCTTTGCCCGCCTGTTCCGAGTACACCCGGATGGCACGCCACGCATTGTTGGCGCCGGCCGCGAACCCCACGATCAGGCCCCCGATCAGGGACCAAGGCGCCCAGCCCATCCAACGGTCGAGCCAGTAGCCGAAAAAACCCCCGACCAACAGGCCCGCGATCATATCGACCAGCACCCGATAGGCAACGCCGGTTTCCCGGTGCGACACCCGCATGTCCTGCGAGGGTTTGACCTCCGGTCCACGCGCCTTTTTCAGGCGGGCGTCCAGCTCGTCCAACCGCCGCCGCTCCCCTTCGGGATCGCGATCCTGCGTGCTCATTGCCTATGCCTCCGGGCGACGTTGCTTCACTGCTTCTGCCGCCCTGACGCGGGCGGATGTCTAGGGGCTGGGCGATATCAAGTCAAGAAGCCGATTGCCTTTGTGGATCAACCGGTTACGCACGCTTTTCCGGCTTCAGAACCGCGAAGCTGGCGTCGCCGTCACGCTTGACCTGCGGGACGAGGTCGACCTCCCAGTCGAGGTACTGCCGCATCGCCGCCTCGACGTCCTCCTTGAAGTCGTAGGGACGGTACCAGACGTCGGTCGGGGGATCGGCCATCTGCGTGTGGCCGGTCTCGACCGGAAGCTTGGCATCGCGCCACGCCTTCATGCCGCCGGACAGGATTGCGACCGGCAAACCAGTCGTCGCCGCGGCGGCTTCGGCCGCGGCCAAGGCCGCGATCTCGCCGTCGGGCGACACCAGGACAACGCGCGTCACGCCCGATTGCTGCTTCAGCATCTCAGGCAACGTCTTCGCGAGATTGGCGCGCACGGCGAACCAGGCGCCCGGCACGTGGCCGTCGCGATACTTGAGGCTGGTGTCGAGGTCGACGACCAGCGTCTGCTTCAGCGCCTTGTCGAGTTCCGCCGCCGTTACCGACGCAGGCTTCGGCATCGCGAAGCCCGCGGGGAAACGTGGCTCGGCGTCGGTCGTGAGCTCGGACGCAGCGGGCTTGTGGTCGAGTACGTAGGTCTCGTTCCAGTTCATCTGCAGCAGCCAGTGCGCGGTCATCGTGGCGCGCACGCCGTCATTGTCGTGCAGCACGATCGTGGCGTTGCGTGCGCCGACATATTGATCGGTGGCCTGCACCAGCTGGCCGCCCGCGGCGTGACGGAAGCCCTTTATATGGCCCTTGGCATACTCCGACGGATCGCGGACATCGAGCTTGTAGAGCGGCCGGCCGTTGCCTTCGAGCTTCTTCAGCCCGGCCATGTCGATCTTCCTGATGCCCATGCGCTTGGCGAGATTGGCCGCGGCTCCTTGCGCGAACTTCGCGGCTTCGGCGCTTTGCGGACCGAAGCTCCTGGTCTCGCCGCGCGCCACCTTGAGGCCTGCGAGATGCCAGCCCATCGTGCCGTTCTTCAAGGCCATCACCTTGTTGGGGAGCCCTGCGTTGATCAGCGACTGCGCGCCGATGATCGAACGCGTGCGGCCGGCGCAGTTCACCACGACCAGGGTCTCCGGACGCGGCGCGAAATCCTTCACGCGATAGACCAGCTCGGCGCCGGGGCAGTCGATGCCGCCCGGGATCGACATGTTGTTGAATTCCGGCATCGGCCGCGAATCGAGGATCACCATGTCGGTCTTGGCATCGATCAGCTTCTGCAGGTCGGCGGCATCGATGCGCGGCGTGTCGTTGTCGTGCTCGACCACTTCGCCGAATGCCTTGCTGGGCACGTTGACGCCGGTGAAGACCTCGCAGCCAGCGTCGGCCCAGGCCTTGAGGCCGCCGTTCATCACGGCGACATTGCCGTATCCCATCTGCTTCAGGCGGGCGGCGCCCCGGTTGGCCCGGCCGTTCTCGCCTTCGTCGCCCGCATCCATCAGCACGATCTTTGTCGCGGGATCCGGAAGCAGGGCAAAAACCCGCGGCTCCAGGCGGGACAGGGGAAGGGGGGTCGCGAACAAAGGATGACCCTTGATCGAGAACTCGCCCTCTTCGCGCACGTCGAAGAAGGCAAAGACCTCGTTCGACTTCAGCATCGCCTTGACGTCCTGCACCGAAACCATAGGAATCCTCCCGTTTGGGCCAGTATAGCGACCCGGCGCTTGTCGCCCCATAGGAAGACAAACTACGGTACGGCAATGAAAGGGAATCTTCACGTCGTTCTGCTGGGCGCGGCGAGCCTGATCGCCTCGTCCGCTCTGCTGGGGGCAGAGGCGCAGACTCCGAAGCCGCTGCGGCCGAGCCCGCTGACGCCGCTGGCTAATCCGCCGGCTGCGGGTGGCCTGGCGCTCAAGCAGGCGGCCGCGAGCCATGCCCCGGCCCGGCCGGCTGTCCGCCATACGGTGTTCGTGCCGCCGCCGCCGGTGATCGAGCTGGACGAGATCACGCCGGTCGCGGGGCTGCCCACGGCGCTCGATGCCAATACGCTCGCGCTCTACCGCCGCATCTTCCAGGAGCAGGCGGCGGGCCAGTGGGCGCAGGCCGATGCCGAGATCGCCAAGCTCACCGACAAGACCTTGATGGGCTATGTCGGCGCCCAGCGTCTCCTCGCCCACACCTACACCGCGCGCTACGACCAGCTCGCGGCGTGGCTGCAGGACTACAACGACCATCCCGATGCGCCCGCGATCTACAAGCTCGCGCTGGCGCGCAAGCCCAAGGGCGCGGGCGACCTCACGCCCGCGAGCTTCGTCAGCCAGGCCTCGCTGTCGCCGTCCTTCGCCGCGGCCCGCACCGTGAAAGGCGCCGATGCGGCCCAGGCATCGGAGCTGCGCGCCCGTCTGGAGCAGATGTCGAACGACGGCGGTTTCAACGCCGCCTTCGCGCTGCTCGACCGCAAGACCACGGTCGACGTCCTGGGCCCGCAGGAAGTCGAGCTGTGGCGCGGCCGCATCCGCACCCGCGCGCTCGAGGCCGATTCGCAGAGGGGCGTGCAGGTCCCGGTCGACATCAGCGCGCCGCCCGACGCCAACTGGAGCGCGGGCCTCGCCGCTTTCACGCGCGGCAACCTGGCCGAAGCCGCCCGCCGCTTCGAGATGGTGGCCGACGCGGCGCCCGACCAGGCGTCGTCCTGGACTCTGTCGGCCGGCGCCTTCTGGGCCGCGCGCGCCAATCTGCTCGCGGGCAACCCGCAGAAGTTCGCGCCCTATCTCAAGCGCGCCGCGCTTTTCAACCGGACCTTCTACGGCCTGGTGGCGCAGAAGGTGCTCGGCATGCGCATCGAGCCCGACTGGAACGTGCCGCCGCTCGACGGCGCCATGGCGGGCGTGCTGAACAACGACAAGGTCGGCCATCGCGCGCTGGCGCTGCTGCAGCTGGGCGCGTCGACGGCGGCGGAGCGCGAACTGTTCTCGGCCTCGCTCGATGCCGATCCGCAGTTCATCGAGGCGATCCTGGCGCTCGCCCACAAGGCGGTGCTGCCCACGCTTTCCATTCGCGTCGGCAATGCCGCGTGGGATCAGCGGCACAGGCTCAAGGGCTACGACGGCGCCATGTATCCGATGCCGCAATGGCAGCCGCTGAACGGCTTCTCGCTGGACAAGGCGCTGGTCTATTCGTTCATGCGCCAGGAGTCGGCCTTCAATCCCAAGGCGCGCTCCATCGTTGGCGCGATGGGACTGATGCAGCTGATGCCGAGTACGGCGCGGCTGGTCACGAACAAGTATGCCCCGGAGACGGCGGGCGCGAACCCGTACGATCCCTCGGCCAACATCTCACTGGGCCAGGCCTATCTGGCGACCCTGCTCGACAGCGTCGACGGCAATCTGGTGCGTGCCGCGGCCGGCTACAACGGCGGGCCCGGCAACGTGATGCGCTGGGACAACACGCTCAACGCCTCGCAGGATCCCCTGCTCTATGTGGCGCTGATCCCGCTCAACGAGACGCGCGACTACGTGCAGCGCGTGCTGGCGAACTACTGGATGTACTCGCTCAGGCTCGGCCAGCCGACGCCGTCGCTCGACCAGATCGCGGCGCACGAATGGCCGCGCTACGTGGCGCCGTCCCAGGGCGCGACGCACTAGTGACCAACCTCGCCCGCCTGCGCCGCTTCATCGGCGACATGACCTCGCTCGTGGGCGGTGCCTGGCAGGACAAGGACGAGGCCGCGGTCGTCGAGGTCGGTGCAGGCCTGCTGGGCGAACTGGTGAAGCACGACGACTGGCTGCCCGACTCGATGGCGGTCTGCCCGCCGCACGGCTACGCGCAGAACATGCTGTGGTGCGATCCGTTCGAGCGCTTCTCTGTCGTGAGCTTCGTGTGGGCGCCGAGCGCGCAGACGCCGGTGCACGACCATCAGATGTGGGGCCTTGTCGGCATGCTGCGCGGCTCCGAGACCTCGCAGGCCTACAAGCGCGACGAGGTGACCGGCGCGCTGACGCTGGGCGAATGCTCGGCCCTGAAGCCCGGCGACGTCGAGATCCTGCGGCCGTCGATCGGCGACATTCATAAAGTGACGAACGCGCTGGCCGACTGCGGTTCGATCAGCATCCACGTCTACGGCGGCAACATCGGTGCGGTGAAACGCTTCACCTTCGATCCCGCGACCGGAAAGCCCGACCTCTTCATCTCCGGCTACACCAACCGGATCGTGCCCAACCTGTGGGACCGATCGGCGGAGGTTCGTTCTCTGTCATCCTGAGCGCAGCGAAGGATCTCGCGCTTCAGCGCAGTGCTTTGTTCGATCCGCTAGGTCCTTCGCTGCGCTCAGGACGACAGGATCAGTGCTTATGAGGATGCGGATGGGTCGGATCGACCCAGTACACCGTCTCGACCTTCTCGGCCGGCTCGATGTCGATATTGATCGCCACGGCCTCGTTGTCCGAACGGACCAGCACGCATTCCAGCGGCGCGGTGTCGGAGGCGTTGATCTCCTGGTGCGGCACGTAGGGCGGCACGTAGATGAAGTCGCCGGGGCCCGCTTCGGCGATGAACTGCAGCTGGTCGCCCCAGCGCATGCGCGCCTTGCCCTTCACCACATAGATGACGCTCTCGAGATGGCCGTGGTGATGCGCGCCGGTCTTGGCGTGGGCGTGGATGGTGACGGTGCCGGCCCACAGTTTCTGGGCGCCGACGCGGGCGAAGTTGATCGCGGCCGCGCGGTTCATGCCCGGGGTCTGGGCGGTATTGGTGTCGAGCGAGCCGGCGGGGATCACCCGCACGCCGTCGTGTTTCCAGTCGGTCATGCGGTTGATCTAGGCGCCGTGGAAGGCCACATCAAGCAAGGGATCGTCGCCTCGCGATAAACGGCAAATTTGATCGCGAGCGACTCTCCGGAGGAAAAATCGATCTTCGTTTCCGCCACTCCGAAGGATAAGTTTTCGCATGAACAAGATCGACGACAGCAAGCCCTTCAAGCCGGTGAACATCGCCGTGCTCACGGTGTCCGACACGCGCACGCTGGAGACCGACAAGTCGGGCGACACGCTGGTCGAGCGCATCGCGCGCGACGGCCACGTGCTGAAGGATCGCGCCATCGTCACGGACGACGTGGCCAAGATCCGCGCCCAGGTGAAGAAGTGGATCGACGATCCGGAGATCGAGGTCGTGATCTCGACCGGCGGCACCGGCGTGACCGGCCGCGACGTCACGCCCGAGGCGATGGAAGGGCTGTTCGAGAAGAAGATCGACGGCTTCGGCGAGACCTTCCGCTGGATCAGCTTCCAGAAGATCGGCACCTCGACGATGCAGAGCCGCGCCACCGCGGGCGTCGCCAATGCGACCTACATCTTCGCGCTGCCGGGCTCGACCGGCGCCTGCAAGGACGGCTGGGACGACATCCTGCGCCAGCAGCTCGACATCCGCTTCCGTCCCTGCAACTTCGCGGAGCTGATGCCGCGCCTCAACGAAGGCAAGATGCCCCGGAGCGGTTGAGAGCCGTGGTCGATCCGTTCGACGGCGAGCCGCTGCCGGCGACGGGGACGGCGCACGGTCATGTGAAGCTGCGCGACGGCCGGCTGGCGCGCATCGCCTATGCCTACGAGAACGACCCGACGGCGGCGGCGCGGCTGCACCAGCAGGCCGAGGCATTCCGATACCTCGAGCCCGCGAGCTGCACGCCGCGTCTCCACGAGATCGTCGAACCGCGGCCGGGACTGCCGGGCGGCGCGTTGATCGTCGACTTCATCGAAGGCCATGCACCGCGCCTGCCGGACGAGCTGGATGCCGTGGCCGAGTCTCTGGCGGCGATCCATGCGCTGCCCTTGCCGCCCGCGACATCGCCGATCCCGCGGCAGGACAACCCGTTCCTCGAGACGCTGCAGGCGATCGAAGTGAACGCGGCACGATTTCTCGACAAGGCCGTGCCCGATCCGCAAGCGCGCACGGAGATCCTGGAAGAGCTTCGATCGGTGCGGGGGCTTGCGTCGGGCCTGGGACCGCAGCCGCTCGCCGTCGCGCTGGCCGACACGCATCCGGGCAACTTCATCGTCGACGCCCGGGGCACCGCGTGGTTCGTGGACCTGGAGAAGGTGCATGTCGGCTCGCCCGCGATCGATCTCGCGCATGCGACGCTGCCGACCTCGACCCTCTGGCATCCCGATGTGGCTGCGCTGCTGACGCGGGCCGAGGTGCAGAGTTTCTACGACGATTATCTCGCGCTGCTCACGCGCGAGAAGGCCAGGGCCCTGGCGCCGTGGCTGATGCCGATGCGGCGGCTGACCTGGTTGCGCACGACCTTGTTCATGGCGCGCTGGCGCGTCGAGACGCGGAGCCCGCGCGATCCGGCGAACGCCGGCCAGTGGAGCGACAGCGGGCTCGAGCCGCGCATGAAGGCGCACATCGATTCGCGGATCGACCACTGCTTTGAGCTCGACGCGATCCGCGCGATCCGCAGCGAGTGGCTATAGCGGCTTCACCATGCGCCGCGTCTCGGTCTTGAAGCCGCCGCGGCGATAGAAATCCACCGCGCGGCGATTGTCGGCGAAGACGTCGAGGCTGAGCAGCCGGTAGCCGCGGCCGCGCGCCCAGTCCTCCGCGGCGCCCATCAGTCGTGTGGCGACGCCGGTGCCTTCGGCGTCCTTCGTCGTGGCGATCAGCGAGATGTAGCCGCAGGGCTCGTCGGTCACGCCGTCCTTGCCGGGGCGGAGATGGATGTAGCCCAGCCGCCGTCCGTCTTCGGCGCAGGCGATCACGGTCGACGCGCCCTCGACGGGTGCGAACGACGCCGCCATGTGGCGATCCTGGAAACCTTCCATGGCCGCCAGATCGTGCCAGGCCGGACGCGGCACGCTCGACAGGCGCGGCGAGAGGCTCTCGATGAAGGTTCGGTCGTCGGCGGTCGCGGGGCGCAAGGTGATGGTGCTCATGATCCTCCCTTACCACTAGGGGCAGCGGCTTGACTCGTTCCTGATTTGTTCCAGTATGTCGCCGATGAAAAACCCGGCCGAACCGCTCTATCCCGACGACGAGATCGCCCAGCCGCAGCACAACGGCCGGGGCGCGCTGTCCAACGCGTCGAGCCGCTTCGACGACGAAAGGAAGATCAGGACGAACGACGGCTGGGACATCGACGACGAATTGCCGCCGCTCAAGACCACGCTGACCAGGGACGCCACGCGCACGATCCTGGCGCGCAACACCTCGCCGGACATCCCGTTCGACCGCTCGATCAATCCCTATCGCGGCTGCGAGCACGGCTGCATCTACTGCTTCGCGCGGCCGACCCACGCCTATCTCGGCCTCTCGCCCGGCCTCGATTTCGAGACCAAGATCCTGTTCAAGCCGGAGGCGGCCAAGCTGCTCACGGCCGAACTCGCGGCGCCCAAGTACCGTTGCGATATCGTGGCGATGGGCACCAACACCGACCCCTACCAGCCGGTCGAGCGCGAGCTCAAGGTGACGCGGTCGATCCTGAAGGTGCTGAGCGACTTCAACAATCCGGTCGGCATCGTCACCAAGGGTCACCTGATCACGCGCGACATCGACATCCTGGCCGACATGGCCAGGCGCAATCTCGCGGAAGTCTTCCTGTCGATCACGACGCTCGACAAGGATCTCGCGCGCGACATGGAGCCTCGCGCATCGGCGCCGCACCGGCGGCTCGACGCGATCAAGCGGCTGGCCGATGCCGGCGTGCCGGTGGGCGTGATGACCGCGCCGATGATCCCGGGCCTGAACGACCACGAGATGGAGGCGATCCTCGAGGCCGCGGCCAAGGCCGGCGCCACGCGCGCGGGCTTCACGGTCCTGCGCCTGCCGCTCGAGATCAAGGACCTGTTCGACGAATGGCTGCGCGCCAACCGGCCCGACCGGGCCGAGCGCGTGCTGTCGCTGGTCCGCCAGATGCGCGGCGGCGCGCTCTACCAGGCCGAGTTCGGCACGCGCATGCGGGGCGAGGGCCCGATCGCGCAGCTCATCGCCGCGCGCTTCCAGGCGGGGGTGAAGCGGCTCGGCCTCAACCGGATCCGCTACCGGCTCGACACCCAGCGTTTTGCGGTGCCCGAGTCCGCCCGCACCGCGCTGGTCGATGCCAGGCGCGATGCGCGGCAGATGCGGCTTTTTTGAAGGGAAGGAATGATGGGCACCAGAGGCGCCGACCGGCAGATCGACAATATCGAGTTCAACGTGAGCGACATCGCCCGTTCCAAGGCCTTCTTCGGCCAGGCGCTGGGCTGGACCTTCACCGACTACGGCCCGACCTATACCGAATTCACCGATGGCCGGCTGACCGGCGGCCTCACCACGCACGGGCCGGTCGCGCCGGGCGGGCCGCTGGTCATCGTCTACGCCGACGATCTCGCCCAGGCGCAGGCGCGGCTGGAAGGTGCGGGCGCGAAGATCGTGAAACCGGTCTTCAGCTTTCCCGGCGGCCGCCGTTTTCATTTCCAGGATCCGGACGGCTACGAACTGGCGGTCTGGTCGGCGGCGCCCGGCTAGCGCCGCGTCAGGGTTTTGCCTTGGCCTGCAGCTCGAGCTGCTGCAGCGCGTCGGCCACCATCTTTGCGACCAGCGCGTGGCCGGCCGGGCTGGGATGCTCGCCCTTGCGATAGTAGAGCTCGCGGCCCTTGGTGCGCATGCCCTGATCGATGGCATCGAACGGATTGACGGTGACGAAGCCCGCTTCCCGGGCGCAGGCCAGCACCGCGTCGGTGAGCGCGTTCTGCTCCTTCATGTAAGGAGGATCGGTCCAGAGGTAGGGATCGTATTCCGCCACGACGATGGTGGGAGCGCCGAGCTTAGCCATCCGCTTGAACAGCGGACAGGAGAGCTTGACGCTCTCGTTGCGGGGCAGCATGCGCACGTGGTCGACCGACCATTCGTACTGCCAGCCGAAGTGGCGCAGGATCAGGTCGACCAGCATCGAGCGGCCGAACAGGCGCTGCCAGATATCGAGGGTCGTCGCGGGATCGGGCGATACCGGCACCGGCACGTTGCGCAGCACGAGCTGGCCGTTCTTCAGCTCGAAGTAGGGCTTCTCGATGCCCCAGACCCGGCTCATCTCCATGCGCCTCAAGTTGTCGGCGCCGAACGACAGAACGATCGCCGCGGGCTTCTCCTCGGCCGCCACGACCTCGGCGCGCAGCACCATCTGGTCGAGGCCATAGGCCTCCATGCCCGCGTTGATGGTGCGCCGTCCTGTCAGGGCCTGCAGCTGCGAGGGAAAGGTCTCGTCGTCGGCGACTTCGTCGCCCAGCGTGTACGACCCGCCGGCCGCGAGGATCGGCGGCTCGGCGAGCGTCACGCCTGCCGGCGCCGGGGTGACGCGGAAGCCCTGCGCGTCGTAGTGGAAGTCCGGTTCGCTGCGGTTGGGCGTGCCGGTGAAGCCCAGGGCGGAGTCGTAGCGCGCGCGGGCCTCGGTATAGGTCCGGGTGAAGACGCGATCCTGGCGAATGATGTTGTGCCAGTCGGTGAGGCTGCCCTGTGGCCCCGCGTCGACGATGCGCACGCCGAGCTCGAGGACGAACAGACCGACCAGCACGCTGGCACAGACGAGCAGCGTGCGGAAAAACCATTCTCGCGAGCGGGGCCGGGAAGACATCGCGGCGCCTTTTAGCCGAGAAACCGCACGCGGGGCCACAGTTCGCGCCAGCGCTTGGCCGCGATCCGTGCGTCATATTGGTCGCGGCGCGCGCGGCCGGAAGCCGTCGGCCGGCAGCAGAGGCCCAGCAGGTCGTCGGTGCCGAGCGGCGCGACCACCGTGAGCGTGTCGTCGGCCTCCAGCCGCACGCCGACCGCCGTCACCGTCTCCAGCCAATGGGTCATCGCGTCCGCGGTGTCGCGGTGCGGCGCCACGTTCTTGCGGACAAGATGCATGCGGGCCTGGTTCCGAACTTCCCACGACACGCCCGGATGCATCTCCGCCAGGCGCGCCTCGTAGCCCTGCTCGCGTTCCTTCGAGATATCGCCCGCGTCGAAGAACAGCACGTCGATATCGGGCGACGGACGCGGCGGCGAAATGCCGTGCAGATGGTCCCAGACCCGGTTGCGCACGAAGCCCGCGGCGATGCACCAGTCGGGCAGGCCGAGCGAGCGGACGCAACGTAGCTGTTTCATGCCCACAGGGTCCTGGGCGATGATGTCGGCGACAACAGACATCGACGGACTCTAGCCCACCGGTCGGGGGATATGCCGAGCTTCCGCTACGAATTGCGCTTTGAAGGCTGCGTGGCCGGCATCGACGAAGCCGGCCGTGGTCCCTTGGCCGGGCCGGTGGTCGCGGCGGCGGCGGTGATCGACCGCACGGCGGCCAAGCGGCGCCTGCTGAAGCTGATCGACGATTCCAAGAAGCTGGCGCTCGAGAACCGCGAGGAAGCCTACGAGGCGATGGTCGCCTCCGGCCTCGTGCAGTTCGCGGTGGCGGAGGCCAGCGTCGAGGAGATCGACCGCGTCAACATCCTGCAGGCGACGTTCCTCGCCATGCGCCGCGCGCTGGAAGCGTTGGGCGCCCGGCCCGACATCGTGCTGATCGACGGCAACCAGGTGCCGCCCAGCCTCTCCTGCCGCGCCGAGACCATTGTCGACGGCGACGCGCATTCCTACTCGATCGCCGCCGCCTCGATCTTCGCCAAGGTGACGCGCGACCGTTATATGGCCAAGCTTGCCGAGGCGTTTCCGGGCTATGGTTGGGAACGCAATCGCGGCTATGGCAGCCGCGAACACCTGGACGCGCTCGATCGCCTGGGCCTGACGCCGCACCATCGCACCAGCTTCGCGCCGGTGCGGATGCGCCGGGACGGGATCGCCGGCGCGCCCCAACACGAGGCATTGACCGATGGCTGACGCCGAACACGAGGCCCTGATCGCGGAGATCCGCGCGGCGGTCGAGACCAGCAGCAGCGGCCCGCAGCGCGACCGCCTGCTCGATCTGCTGCGCGAGCTCGAGAACACGCACGGCACGCCCGCCTTCGGCGATCACGTCAAGGCGCTGGTCGACGAGGCCGAGGAAGACGCCGCCGAAATCGCGCCGTTCCTGTCGCGGCTGTCCAGTCTGCTACCCTGAGTTTGTTTAGCGGATGTCCACAGTGACGCGGCCCGGCGGGCGGCCCATCGTAGTCACCGGCCCGGAGAATCGACGAGCTCCACCCTGGATTCCCTGCGTCGGCGACGAGCCGCCGGCTGCGAGCGTTTTGATCGCCGCTTCGAGTTGATCCTTCACTGACGCCGGAAGTCCGGCAAGTGCGCCCTTCACTCGGGTTGCCCGTTCCCCGAAGGTCGGATTGTCGGTGCCGTCATCGTTGAGCGGAGAAACGGCGAGGCCACGCAAGAGTAGGGCGATTTGCTTCTTGTCCGGCGCGGTCTTGGTCGCCGCATAAAGCCAGTACAAGGCGGTCAATTGATCGTCGGTCACCGCGGGGCCGTTTTGCAGGAATTGCCCAAGGTTCGCCTTAACGTAGTCGGGCACAAAAGAATTGACGAAGTCCTTGGTTTTGGCGACCGGATCGGCCGAACTGATCGACTTGCGCACCAGCGCCAGGATGTTCTGCACCTCACAAACTTGCTGTACGTCCATCAGGGCACTGACCCCGCTGGCGAAGTCGTAACTGTTCCTGCGGCTGTCAGAGAGTACCTCTTGGCGCGCGGCATCTACCGCTTTCATCGCCAGGTCCTGCACGGCTTTGACGTTGTCTTCCGAGAACAAAAAGTTGCGCTCGTAGATATTTATGGCGGATACGCCCGCGCCAGCTGACAGACCCACCCACGCAATCGCCGAGCCGCTCCCGCCCGAGGCGCCGAGGACGCCCGCGATGATCGTGCCTGCCGTCGCCAAGAAGTCTTTGCTGAACAGGAGCCATTGCTGCTCCTTTCCGGCGTTTTTGAAGAAGTCGTAGCAGAGCTGGTACTGCAGCTGGGTGCCGGCGGAGACCATCTTGAAGGCGAGGTCGGAATCGGGGGCTGCTTTCAACGATTTTTCATAGGCATCGGCGAACAGGCCGACGGTGCCGCCGCCTACAGCGGCCGTCGGTCCGGACGAACTGACGATGGTGTCCGGGCCGCGCGCGGCGCAGGCCGACAGCGCCATTGCTGCCAGGCAAATCGAAATGCTGGATTTCATCTCTTGTCCCCCAAGTCTCGACAATCACGAGTGTTCGTTTTCGGCCAAGCGATCCTGCTTCACCAATTTGTCGGGTGCCGGCAGATCGGCTTTGAGCAGGGCGGCGATGTCGAGCACGCCTGCGCCAAACTGCTTGCCATTCCACCCGTTCGGAACCCGGGCCGTGGCCGTGACCAGCTTCCGGAAGGCCTCGACATACTGCCAGGGCCGGGCGGCATAGAGATTGTCGAGTGCGTGGCCATGATGGGCCCGCCACATCACGGCAGCGGCGGAGATATGGACCGTGGCATATGACGTTCCATCGCCGTCGCCGCCGTAGATGTATCGCGTGCTGCCATCCGCCTGGCGCACGGAGTCGGCGCGCCAGATCTGGTCGGCTGGCGCCGACAGCGTGACCCAGCTTCCGCGGCTGCTGCCATTCCATGGCTGGTCACCGACCGTGATGCCGCCCGCGGAGATCACGCGCGAGTAGCGGCCGGGATATGTGCCCTCGCTGGTGTAGTTGCCCGCCGCCGCCACGACGATCACACCGCGCTCGTAGGCCTGGTCGATGGCGCGGCCCATTTCGCTCGGCGCGTAGCAGGGATCGCCCAGGCTGATGCTGAGCACCGAGCAGCCCGTCGAGAGCACGGCGTGATTGATCGCCTCGCCCATGCGGTTTTGCCAGCCGAGCGTGTCGATCACGACAAAGTCCGTAACCCGATAGGGCACGACCGGCACCCGCGGGGCGATGCCCAGAAGGGTCCCGTCGGCTCGTCCGGTCAATACGCTCGACGTGCGCGTGCCATGGCCCGGCGTGCCATGGTTCGGCAGCGGATCTCCCGGGCCCGGCGACTGGTCGAAGAAGTTCATCCCTTCCTGCGGCAGCAGGCTCGGACTGAGGCCCTGGTTCCAGGGACCGAACACGGGGTGCTGGGTATAGCCGGTGTCGAGGTGACCGATGCGGATGCTTCCCCAATCGAAGCCGTCGAAGCCGCCCATGATGTTCCACGCCGCATGCGCGTTCACGCATTCGAGGTTCCATTGCTGCGGAGCGACGGCCGGTGGCGCGACCGGCGCGGCGGGCGCCGGGCCTCGCGTCTCGTATCGCCGAATGAGCTCGTCGGCCTGGGTCAGCTCGACGCCGATGATGCCCGGGATGCCGCCCAGATATTCGAACAGCCGCTCGTTGTCGCCCCCGGCGGCGATGCGCAGCTCCTTGCCCGGCGCGCGGCTGATCGCGTACCAGCCGTCGCCCACGGCAAAGAGCACGCTGCCGCTGCCGCCGGAGACGAGGTACTGCAGGCGCTGGTCGACCGTATCGACATCGATGCCGGCCGCGATCTGAACGAGGACGAAAGACGGCAGCGGCTGGGTGGATGAAGCGGCGAGAGGCATGGGACTATCCTCCCTTCAGTTGCGCCACCACGGTGCGCCACCCGCCGGCGCGATGGACACCAGGGTCGAGAAGGCGCCGAAGTCGGCCGTCTGTCCTACATTGCGGTCGACCGAGAGCTGGCCGTTGCAGATCGTCACCTCCGGTGCGGCCTGGACGAGGTTCGCGTGGGGAAGGTAAGAGGAATAGCTGCGCCAGCCGGTCGACCCGCTCAGCCAGCCGGTCGATGCGAGGCCGGCGGCGATGATCGTCTGGCACACGAGGCCCGAACCGTAGACGCCGATCCGGAAGGGCGCGCCGGCCGCGGCGAAGGCCGCCTTTATGGCGCCGAAATAGGCCGAAATGCCGGCCCCGACATCGCCGGCGCTGGCGTCGTAGTCAACGGCGAAGTAGATCGCGGTACCCGAAGGTTGGCCGACCTTGGCGGCGTGGTCGAGCGCATGCTGTGCGTCGGCTGTGCCTTGCGCCGCGGAGAACCACGACGGCTTGTTGCCGCCGCCTTCGAACACCGCGACGAGCGAGAGGCCCGCGCCGATCAGCGCCTGGGCTTCGCCGTGGGTGAGGGCGCCGATGTCGCCGGGGCGGTAGTAACGGCACACGAATTTGTAGCCTTCGCCGGCAATGCCCTGGGCGAAATTGGTGCAGTTGCTGTTGGTGTCGACGCCGGCCATGCCGGCCGTGGCCAGAGTGGGTGAAGCGGCGATCGCTCCGGCAGTGAAGCCCGCGCGGGCGCCGGAAGGCGGCGTCACGCCGCCCGCGGGCGCGGGGGCAGAGGTGGGCGTGACGGCGGCGAGAGTCTTGCGGGCGATGGTGGCGTCGACGGCCTGCTGGCCGAAACCAAGCATGCCCTGGAAGAGCAGGATTGCGCCCTTGCTGCCGCCGGCGATGACGCCCGCGGTCAGCAGCAGGCCGATCGTCGAGTTACCCGTGCCGGACGTCGACAGGCAATTCGGCATGATCATCTGCAGCACGTCGAACTTAGCGTGAGCGCAGATCGCGTAGGCGACGCCAAAGGATATCGGGGCGCGCAGTTTGAAGCGGTCGAGATAGTCGGTGAGCCAGCCCCATTCGAAGGGAACGGACAACGCCCGCTCGAGCACCAGCGAGAGCACCACGACCAGGGCCAGCGCGCTCAGCACCTGCGTGTAGTAGGCCGCGTCCATCGTACATTGCATCGTCATCCTCCCCCCGAAGGAAATCCGTTGGCGCTTTTGCCGCTCTGGTTTGCTTTGTCCTTCGCTCTAGCGGTTTCGATCCCGTTTCAAGCTGCGGATCGGCCGGAAGCATGACAGTCGTGCGCGTCGCTCGCGGCGAGACCCGCTCACCGCAGTGGCGGCCATGGCACTCTTTTGAGCGAGCGGGCCGGTGACTTGCTGCCAGACCCGTTGGCCGACGTCGTACCATTGGGCATAGCCGCCGGTCAGGACCTCGAACGGCGTCATGGCGTGGTTCTTGAGATCGACCTGGGTTCGCGTCTTCTGGTGACCGAACCAGTCGGGTGTCACGAAGTCGGTCACCAGAATGCCGCCGATTTCGTAGCCATACTCATCGGCCTCGACGGGATCGCAGATCTCGCCGGCCCAGAAGACCCCGCTGTTGTCCTGGTAGGAGGTGTTCAGCCAGGGATCGACCGCCATCTCGCACAGTTCGTGCGTTGCGGCGACGCTGATGCTTGCCTTGTCGTCGATGATGGTCTGCACGAACACCTTCGACATCGGCAGGCCGCCGTCCGTCAGATCGTGATAGGCGAGATCCTGTGCCTGGTCCGTGTTGTCGAGGAAGACCATCCACCAGCTGCCGGGAGGAGGCTGCATGCCGGGGCCGACAAAGATGAAGTTCGCCTGGTCGGTCGACCAGACCGGCCGCAGGTCGTCGTTCCACTGTTGCGCAAACGCCGGCAGCATCTTCTGTA
This sequence comes from Enhydrobacter aerosaccus, assembly GCA_903915535.1. Classification (GTDB taxonomy): domain Bacteria; phylum Pseudomonadota; class Alphaproteobacteria; order Reyranellales; family Reyranellaceae; genus Reyranella; species Reyranella aerosaccus_C. The sequence goes on along the minus strand of CAIWTJ010000081.1, from coordinate 913 downwards.
CGTTGGCGTCTGAGATCGCCTTAGACTCGTTCATGACTGCGATTTGCAGCATCGTTCCCCCACAATGCCGGCCACTTCCCCACCTCAAATGATAAGTCGCCGATCGCGCGCCCAAAAATGTTTTTGCGGTGCGCACGCGCATATCTGGGGAACGCGGTTGCATTCGCAAGGATGGCACGCGTCTTGCGCGATTTTTAAAGCGCAGCGCCTATGATGGGTTTCCAAGGTAAACTGCGGGCATGCTGAACCTCTACTACGCCGCGCACACCTGCGCGCTCGCCACGCACATCGTCCTCGAAGAGGTCGGCGCCGACTACACCACGACGCGAATCGATTTCGCCTCCGCCCAGCAGCGCTCGCCCGAGTATCTGAAGATCAATCCCAAGGGCCGCGTGCCGGCGCTGGTGACCGATCGCGGCATCCTCACCGAGACGCCCGCGATGCTGGCCTACGTGGCGCAGAGCTTCCCGAAGCAGAGCCTCGCGCTGATGGACGATGCCTTCGCCTTCGCCGAGGTGCAGGCGTTCAACAGTTATCTTTGCTCGCATCTGCACGTCGCGCACGCGCACCGGATGCGCGGCCACCGCTGGGTCGATCCCGACGACGCGCACTCGATCGCCGCCATGCAGCGCAAGGTGCCCGAGTCGGTCGGCGGCGCATTCGCCTACATCGAGAGCGACCTGCTGAAGGGCCCCTGGGTGATGGGCGACCGCTTCACGGTCTGCGACGCGTATCTGTTCACGCTCGCGCAGTGGCTGGAGGCAGACGGCGTCGATCCGAAGAAGATCCCGCGCGTGATCGACCACCGCCGCCGCATGTCGGAGCGCGCGACAGTGAAGAAGGTGATTGCCGTAGAGCTTGCCTGACTCTTCCGGACCGCGAGCCTCTGGCTCGCTCATCAATCCGAGCGAGC
>CAIWTJ010000080.1 GCA_903915535.1 Enhydrobacter aerosaccus | reverse complement strand
GCCCGCGACGTAGGTCGATTTCTCGTCGGCCTTGATGACCAGGATCTCGGGATGCTGCTGGCTCACGGGGTTCGAACTCGGGTGCATGTGCAGCCGGCCGAAGCGGCGGCCGAAATCCTTGTGCTGGTCGTGCGTCATGTCCTGGTCGCGGAAGAAGATCACCAGGTTCTCCATCAGCGCATCGTGCACTTCCTGGAACTGCTGGTTGCCGAGCGGCCTGGCGAGGTCGACGCCGAAGATTTCCGCGCCGATTGCGGGCGTGAGCTTGCGCACCTGGATCGTCTGGTAGGTCATCACGGTTCCTCCGTTACGCGGCGCGGTAAAAGGGCTTGTCGCCGCACACCGTGACGCGGTGGCCGTACCGGCGGTGCGGGAAGTAGTCGAACATCGCGTGATGCTGGGTCGAGCGATTGTCCCAGAACGCCACCGAGTTGGGCCGCCACTGGAAGCGGCACTGGAATTCCGGGGTCTCGATGTGGCGGTAGAGCATCTCGAGCAGCGCGTCGCTCTCGTGCTTGCGCAACTGCGGGATCCGGAGCGTGAATCCGCGATTGACGTAGAGCCCCTGTCGGCCCGTGACGGGATGGGTGCGCACGATCGGATGCTCGGCGTTGGGGAACTTCATCTCGTCGCGGTCGGTCGCCTTCACGCGGTAGTAGTGCGCCTTGGAGCTGTCGTGCAGCGCGGTCAGACCCTGCAGCATCTTCTTCACCGGCTCCGACAGGGTGTCGTAGGCGCGGTACATGTTGGCGAACAATGTGTCGCCGCCGCCGTCCGGCGGGACCTCGGTCATATAGAGGATCGAGCCCATCGGCGGTTCGGCGTCGCACGAGACGTCGGTGTGCCACTCTTCGCCGGCCACATGCTTCGATTTCTCGTCGGCCTTGATCACCAGGATCTCGGGATGCTCCGGGAACACGACGGGCGCGTTGGGGTGGACGTGCAAGGGGCCGAAGCGGCGGCCGAAGTCCTTGTGCTGGTCGATCGACATCTTCTGGTCGCGGAAGAAGATCACCAGGTTCTCCATCAGCGCATCGTGCACTTCCTGGAACTGCTGGTTGCCGAGCGGCTTGGCGAGGTCGACGCCGAAGATCTCCGCGCCGATCGTGGGCGTGAGCTTGCGCACTTCGATGGACTGGTAGGCCATTCTTGTTTCCTCCGTTGGCGCCAGACTAGCGCTTTGCGGGAGGGCCGCCCGGTCAAAGTCGACAATGTCCGTAATACGGACTAAATCGCTGACGTGAGCGTCATCGAGCCGATCCGCCGCGCCTTCATCGTGCTGGAGGCCTTGAACCGTCGTCGTTCGACGACGCTCAGTCTGTTGCAGGCCGAGACCGGCCTGCCGCGCCCCACGCTCGTGCGCCTGCTGCAGACGCTGATCGCGCTGGGCTACGCCTCCCGCGTCTCCCGCGAGGCGGGCTATCGGCTGACCGATCAGGTGCTGGTATTGGCGGGCGGCGTGCGCTTCATCGACCATCTCGTCGATGCCGCCATTCCGCACATGAGCCGCTTCACGAGCGAGCACGGCTGGCCGCTCTATCTCGCGACGATCAGCGCCGGCGCCATGGCGATCCGCCATTCGACGGCGCCGGACAGTCCGATGGCGTTCGAGGCATCCGGCTACAACAGGCCGAGCCCGCTGCTGATCGGGGCGCTCGGCCGCGCCTGGCTGGCCTTCAGTCCCGACGACGAGCGCCGCTCGGCGCTGCGCGGCCTCGGCGTTCGCCAGGGGCCGGCGCTGGCCGCGCTGCTCGGGCGCGTCCGGCGCGACGGTTATGCCTTCACCCAGCCGCCGCGGCCGACGCGCATTCACGGCATCGGCGTGCCGATCCTCGGGAAAGATCGCGTGCTGGGAAGCCTCTCCATGCGCTTCCCGCGCTCGGCCATGACGGAAGACGAGGTGGGCGCGCGCTTCGGGAAGCGGCTTGCGGCCGTGGCGCGCGCGATCGCGGCCGATGTGTCGAAGCGGGCGTCCTAGCGCTGGGCGCGTGTGACGTTCCAGAACACCATCGCCGACGGCGGCCGCAACCAGCCCGAGGTGCGCGTGCTCACCGCCGAGGCTCCGAACCATTCGCCCAGGGGAAAGTGGGTGCCGATCTGCAGGGCGCGCACCTGGATCTCCTCGGCGATCGCCTTGCGCCGGACGGCGTCGGTCTCGCGCGCGAAAGCGTCGCGCATTTCCTCGAGCTTCGCGTCGCAGGGCCAGCCGGCCGAAGCCTTCTCGCAGGCGGCGTTGAGGAACAGCGACGTCACGGGATTGACCATGTCGATCACGCCGGTGCTCGACAGGGTGACGTTCCAGCCGCGATCCTCCGGCGGTTCCTTGCGCAGCACGCGGCTGAGATGGGTCTGCCAATCGGCCGACCGCATGTCGACCTTGAAGCCCGCGCGTTCGAGCTGCGCCTTGGCCACGGGCGCGAGGTTGCTGAGCGAGGAGACGTCGCTCACGTGCAGCAGCACGATCGGCCGGCCGTCGTAGCCGGCCTCCTTCATCAGCTCCTTTGCCCGGGCGATATTGCCTTCGAGCAGGCCCTCGGTGCCGGCGTTCGAGGCAAGCGGCGTGCCGCAGCCGTAGAGCGTCTTGCACAGCCGCCAGTACGCCGGATCGCCGACCGCCGACTCGAGATACTCGCGCTGGTCGATGGCGTAGGCCAGTGCCAGCCGCATCTTGGGATTGTCGAACGGCGGATGCAGCCAGTTGGGCCGCAGGTCGTACTGGTTGGCATAGGCGCCGCGTTCGACCGCGATGCCCTTCTTCTTGGCGAGCAGCGGCAACAGGTCGTGCGCCACCCCCTCGACGACGTCGATTTCGCCGGTCTCGAGCGCGTTCACCGCCGTCTGCGGATCGGCGATCGACAGCCACTCGACCCGGTCGAGCTTCGCCACTTTCCCGCCTGCGAAGACCGACGGCGGCTCGGCGCGCGGCACGTATTTCGGATTGCGCACGTAGACGACCTTGTCGCCCGGCCGCCATTCGTCGCTTTTGAAGATGAACGGCCCGGAGCCCGTCGGGTCCTTGATCTGCTCGGTCGCCGGCGCGCTCGCCACGCGCTTGGGCATCATGAACGGCACCAGGCCGGCGGGCTTGGCGAGCGACTCGAGCACGAGCCCGTAGGGCTGCTTCAGTTCGAGGCGAATGGTCTTGGCGTCCGTGGCGGTCAGCGTCTTGATGTTGGCGAAGAGCTTGATGCCCATCACGTCGCGGCTGCCCCAGCGCGCGAGCGACGCGATGCAATCCTCGGCGGTCACCGGCGCGCCGTCGTGCCAGGCGAGCCCGTCGCGCAGCGTGAAGCTGTAGATGAGGCCGGCCGGATCGACGCTCCAGGCGTCGACCATCTGCGGCTGCGGCTTCAGGTCGGCGTCGAGGCCGAACAGCGTGTCGTAGACCATGTAGCCGTGCATGCGGCTGATCTGCGCCGACGCCCAGATCGGGTCGAGCACCTTCAGGTCGGAATGCATCACGCCCTTCAGCGTCGACTGCGCGAGGGCGGGCAGCGCAAATGACGCGGCGGCGAAGAGGACGAGCAAACGGGCAAGGAATTTCATGGCCGGGCCAATCCGTTGATTGTCTGAAGAGCGAGCGCGCGGAACTGGCCGAGGATCATGCCCTTCCAGTCGTCGGCATCGACATAGAAGGCGTCGCGCGCCGCACGCTTGATGGCGGCGGCAGTCGCGCGCGGTGCATCAGGATGGCCGAACAGCCACGCCTCGCCGCGCAGCGCGCGTCGCACGTCGGGATTGGGCAGCGTGCCGTACTCCAGTGTCATCGGCGTGATGGCGGCGTCCGGACATTCCTGCGGCGCGCAGCCCGTGATGTGGCCCTGCGTGCGCGGCGAGACCGACTGAGCCATCGTGCTTACGATCAGGTCGCGGCCCCACCAGGCCATGGCGCGCGCCTCGGTTTCCGCGCTGTGGCGTCCGAAGATCTTCTCGCCGTGGCCGCGCGGCCCGAGACCGGTATGGACGTCGATCCAGGCGATGTGGCGGCGTTCCGCGCCGTGGGTGCGCAGGATCGTACGTACGGTCTTGTTGCTCCAGCTCGGCCCGGTGCCGCAATAGAAGAGGCCGTCGGGATGCAGGGCCTGTCCACTCGAGACGCCGGGTGTGCGGCGGCCGACCAGCTCCTGCATCTTGATCGCGAGCCGCGCCTCGTCGGCTTCGGACGGCGGCCAAACCGCCGGCACCAGCAGAGGGTGCACTTCTTCATAAGTGTCGTTCGCCGAGTAGGACTGGCTGAAGTCGTTGAAGTTGCGGTTGAGGTCGATGTTGTCCTCGTTGGTCCGCGTGAGATGCGAGAAGCCGTAGGGGTTGACCGCGTGGATCAGCAGCAGCGCGATGCCGGCGTCGGCCGCGCGGGCGAGCAGGGGATCACCCAGCAGGCCGAGCTGGCAGGCGGAGCCGGAGAAGCCCTCGGGTCCGTGCGTTCCCGAGCTGACGATGAACAGCGAGGACGCGCCGGCAGCGCCGATCAGCGCGGTGTCCATGGCGATCTCCTCGCCCTCGGCGCCCTTGCGCGGATGGACGTGCGACTGCACGGCCGCGCCGCTCTTGCGCGCGGCTTCGAGGAAACGCTGGCGGGCTTCGCGATAGGTGGCGGAGAACAGGCTGGCGCTCATCGGATCCTCTCGTCGAAATAGTCCAGCGCACGGAATGCCCCGCCGATCGCCGGCAGGAACCACGGCGACCCCGAGTAGAGCGGTATGCGCGGCAGGGCTGCGTCGGCGAAGGGCAGCTTGCCACCGTCTTTACCCGTGAGCTTGCCCGCCAGCGCGCGGCCCAGCGCCGTGCCGAGATAGGGCATCATCGACACGCCGCTGCCGTTGCAGCCCACGACGAAATGAAGCCCCTCGGTTTCGCCCGCATGCGGCAGCGCGTCGTAGGTGAAGGCCACGTTGCCCTGCCAGGTGTGGCTGACCTTTACGTCGGCCATTTCGGGCACACGCTCCACCAGCGCGGCATGTAGAAGGCGCGCGCGTGTCGCGCCGTCGATCTCGGTGAAGCGGGCGCGGCCGCCGAAGATCACGCGCTTGCCGTCGGGCGAGAGGCGGTAATAGTTCAGCACGCGGCGCGTTTCGGAGAAGGTGCGGCCCTTCGGGCAGAACTTCCCGGCGAGGCCCGGCGGCAGCTCTTCCGTTGCGATGACGTGGCTGGCCACGGGCACCAGCCGGCGCTGCAGGGTCGGCACCAGGTTCGACGTATAGCCGTTGGTGGCGAGCACCACGTGGCGCGCCTGCACGTCGCCCTGCGAGGTCGTCACGCGCCAGCCGCCGTTGGCCGGCGTAAGCGACGTGGCGCGGCACTGGCCGGCCAGGGTGATCGAGTTGCGCCGCCGCACTGCCGCCAGCAGCCCGCCGTAGAACAGCGCGGGATGCAGCTTGCCCGCCGTCTCGAGCACCAGGCCGCCGTGATAGAAATCGCTGCCGATCTCGGCGCGCTGTTGGTCGCGGCTGACCAGATGGCAGTCGGTGGCGCCGCCCGCCCGCAGTTTCTCGTAGCGCGCGCGCAGGCCGTCGTAGTGCGAGGCGGCGCAGGCGCCGAGGAAGCGGCCGCGCTGTTCGAGATGGCACTCGATGCCCTCGGCCGCGACAAGTTCGAACAACGACCTGTAGGCATCGATCGACCAGCCGACGACCTCGCGCACGAAGTCCGGCGCATAGGCCAGCGTCTTGCCGGTGAAGCTCTTGCCGACGCTGAGGCCGGCGCTGATCGCGCCGCCGCTGCGCGTGCTGGCGCCCGAGCCGAAGTCGCCCGCCTCCAGCACGACGCTCTGCACGCCGCCGTCGGCCAGTGCGCGCGCGGCCGCGAGGCCCGCGTAGCCACCGCCCACCACGACCACGTCGGTCTTCTGCGGCAGGGAGGAGGCTTCAATGGCCTGCGGACGGAACGCCTCCCACCAGTAAGGCTCGTCCTTGAAGTCGGAGGCGAAGATGCTGTTGCCGGTCATGGCGATTGCGGTGGCATGTGGCGGGCGCCTATGTTTCGCACGTTCAATTCCCCGGGGTTATGATGATTTCCACGCGCCAGCTCGAAGCCTTCCGCGCCATGATCGACCACGGCACGGTGACGGCGGCGGCGGCGCAACTCGGTGTGTCGCAGCCGGCGGTGAGCAAGATCCTGGCCGGTCTCGAGCAGGAGGTGGGCTACCTGCTGTTTACCCGGCACAAGCGCCGCCTGACGCCGACCAGCGAGGCGCGACTGCTCGCGGCCGAGGTGACGCGGCTCTATCACGGCCTGAAGAAAGTCACCGAGGTGGCGCGCGAGATTCGCGACGGCCAGGTCGGCGACCTGCATGTCTACTCGACGCCCGCATTGGGACGCGGCGTGATGCCCGACGTGATGGCGGCTTTCCTGAAGCGCCACGCCAAGGCGCATGTCGTCTTCCATGTCCGCAGCTCGACCTACATCAACCAGAAGACCGTCGACCAGCAGATCGACCTCGGCTTCTCGATGATGCCGTTCGAACATCCCGCCATCGTCACCGAGGAGCTGAGCCGCGCCAGCGCAGTCTGCGTGCTGCCGGCCAACCATCGCCTCGCGCGACGCAAGGTAATCAAGCCGGCCGACCTCAAGGGCGAGCGGTTCCTGTCGTTCCCGCTCGATCTCCGCATGCGGCACCTGATCGACGCGGCCTTCGAGCAGGAGCGCATCGATCGGCATCTGCAGGTCGACGTCTATTCCTCGGCGGACGCCTGCGCGCTGGTGGCGCGCGGCGCCGGCGTCTCGATCGTCGAGCCTTTCACGGCGCGCGAATACCGGCGCGACGGCATCGCCATCGTGCCGTTCGAGCCGCGCATCCGCTACCTCTTCCGCGCCCTGCGGCCGCGCTTTCGCAAGCCGTCGCGGCTGGCCGACGCGTTCCTCGATGCGGTGAAGCTTCACTTGCGCGACATGGACGAGGCCTGACCGTCACCCGGCCGGCGCGAAGCCGGGCGGGAAGAGGGCCGATGCCTGCGTCTCGGCATCGAACGCCTGGGCGAGCGAGATCAACGCACCCTCGGCGTACCACGGTGCCACGAAGTGGATGCCGATCGGCAGTCCGGCCTTCGACTGGCCGAACGGAATGCTGATCGCCGGATGGCCGGTCATGTTGAAGGGGATGGTGTAGGTGTACCAGGCCGAGCGCAGGTCGCCGATTGGCTTGCCGTCGACCATCAGCGGCGCGAACTGGTTCTGGGTGGCGGGCGGCGCGGGCGTGGCGACCGTGGGCGTCAGCAACAGATCGGCCTCGCCGAACAGCTTCTGGACGGCACGATAGGCGAGCGTGCGGTCGAGCAGCGCCTGGCGCAGCATCACGACGTCGATCGCCTCGCCTTCCTCCAGCGTCTTTGCAAACGACGGATCGAGATCGTCGCGCCGCGTCTTCAACAGATCGGCGAAGCGTTCGATCTGGTTGGCGCGCAGGATGATGCGGGCGACGTCGAGCTTCCAGTCGACCTCGCGCCCGTCCATCTCCCTGATGCGCGCGCCGCGCTTGTCGAGAAAGGCGAGGGCGGCCTCGAGTCGTGCCTCGACGTCGGGATCGAGATAGCCGCCGGTCATGCGCCGGATCACGGTGATGCGCTTGCCCCTGATCGGATCGTCGCCGGCTTGCGGCCACGCAAACGGCGTGCGGCCGATCGAGAGCGTCCACGGATCGTCGATATGACCGCGCGACATCGCGGCGAGGCCGGTGCCGAGATCGGCCGGGTGGCGCGCCATCACGCCGAGATAGGTGAGCTGGCCGAATTGATCCGTCGTCTTCTCGTGCGGAACGCGGCCGAGCGTGGCCTTCAGGCCGTAGACGCCGCAGCACGAGGCGGGAATGCGGCCCGAGCCCGCGCCGTCCGTCGACATCGCGATCGGCCCGAGGCCCATGGCGATCGCCGCCGCGGCGCCGCCGCTCGATCCTCCCGGCGTATGCTCGCGGTTCCACGGATTGCGCGTGACGCCGTGCAGCTTGCTGTCGGTCAGCACCTTGTGGCCGTACTCCGGCGTCGTGGTCTTGGCGAACAGTACCGCGTCCGCCGCGCGCCACTGCGCGATCGCGTCGGTGTCCAGCGTCGGAACGTTGTCCTTCATCGTCACCGAGGCGTAGGCGGTGCGCAGGCCCCTGGTCAGGATCAGGTCCTTGGCGGAAACGGGCACGGCGGCCAGGGCGCCGAACTTTTCGCCACGCTTGCGGCGGGCGTCGAGCGCATCGGCCGTCTCGCGCGCACCCTTGGCGTCGAGGGTCGCGATCGCGTTGAACGGCTGCGCCCGTTCGCAGCGCGCGAGGACTCCGTCGACGATGTCGCGTGCCGCCACGCGTCCCGATGTGAAGGCCTCGACGATCTCTGCGATGGGGCGGCCGGCGAAATCCTGGGGAGGCATGGAGCGCTCTTTCGGCTGTAGGGAACGCCACTATGGCCGACGGGGCGCGACCGGAGAAATTCATTCCGGTGGCAAGTTCATTCCTGCAGGTTATGTCCTGTCTGCGCCGGGTCGTGATAAGACTCCCGCGGCAAAAATCGAAGGAGTCGTCATGTCATTCCGCGCGCTGGTGCTGACCCAGGGAGCCGACCGCAAGGTGAGTGGCGCTATCGAGACCCTCGACGAGGGCAGGCTGCCGGCGGGCGACGTGACCGTGGCGGTCGACTATTCGACGCTCAACTACAAGGACGGGCTGGTGCTGACCTCGGGCGGAGGGCTGGTGAAGACCTGGCCGCATGTCGGCGGCATCGACTTCGCGGGCACGGTCGAGGCTTCGGAGAACGCGACCTTCAAGCCGGGCGACAAGGTCGTGCTGAACGGCTATCGCGTCGGGGAACTGCACTGGGGCGGTTACGCCACCAAGGCCCGGGTGAAGGGCGACTGGCTGGTGAAGCTGCCGGCCGCGATCTCGACGAAGCGCGCCATGGCGATCGGGACGGCGGGCTACACCTCGATGCTGTGCGTGATGGCGCTGGAGAAGCACGGTGTGAAGCCGGCCTCCGGCGAAGTGCTGGTGACGGGTGCGGCGGGTGGCGTCGGCTCGGTGGCCGTCGCGATCCTGGCCAGGCTCGGCTTCAACGTCGTCGCCGCGACCGGCCGTCCGGCCGAGGGCGAGTATCTCAAGGCGCTGGGCGCCACCACCATCATGGACCGCAAGGAGCTTGTCGAAGCGCCGGACCGTCCGCTGCTCGGCGAGCGCTTCGCGGGCATCGTCGACACCGTGTCGGGCGTGATGTTCGCGCGGGCTCTTTCCCAGCTGAAGTACGGCGGCGCGGCGGCGGTCTGCGGCCTGGCCGCGGGGCCGGCATTCCCGGGCTCGATCCTGCCGTTCATCCTGCGCGGCGTTTCGGTCTACGGCATCGACTCGGTGATGCTGCCCATGGGCCCGCGCCAGGAGGCCTGGAAGCGCCTCGGCGCCGACCTGCCGCTCGACAAGCTCGATTCAACGGTGAGCACTGCGGGATTGGGCGATTTGATGGGGCTCGGCCCAAAAATCCTCAAAGGAGAAATACGTGGGCGCGTGGTCGTCGACGTAAACAAGTGATAGAAAACGCTCACGCCTGATTTCTGACCAGTAGGACCCGCCATGACCCCGCCGACCAGCAAGCCGATTGCCAACAATCTCGACGCCTTCTTCATGCCGTTCACCGCGAACCGGCAGTTCAAGAAGAACCCGCGCATGCTGGCCAAGGCCAAGGGCGTTCACTACTGGACGCCGGAAGGCCGCAAGATCATCGACGGCACCGCGGGCCTGTGGTGCGTCAATGCCGGCCACGGCCGCGAGGAGATCAAGGCTGCGATCCTGAAGCAGCTCGACGAGATGGACTACGCGCCCTCGTTCCAGATGGGTCATCCCAAGGCCTTCGAACTGGCCGCGCGCCACGCGGCGCTCCTGCCGGGCGACCTCAATCACGCCTTCTACTGCAACTCGGGCTCCGAGGCGGTCGACAGCGCGCTCAAGATCGCGCTCGCCTATCACCGCGCCAACGGCCAGGGCACGCGCACCCGCTTCATCGGGCGCGAGCGCGGCTATCACGGCGTGGGCTTCGGCGGCATCTCCGTGGGCGGCATGGTGAACAATCGCAAGTGGTTCGGCTCGCTGCTGCCGGGCGTCGACCACCTGCCGCACACGCACCTGCCGCAGAACGCCTTCTCCAAGGGCCAGCCCGAGAACGGCGCTCACCTCGCCGATGCCCTCGAAGGCATCGTGGGCCTGCATGACGCGTCGAACATCGCCGCCGTCATCGTCGAGCCGTGCGCCGGTTCGACCGGCTACCTGCCGCCGCCCAAGGGCTATCTCGAGCGCCTGCGCGAGATCTGCACCAAGCACGGCATCCTGCTGATCTTCGACGAAGTCATCACCGGCTTCGGCCGCCTTGGCGCCTCGTTCGCCGCCGAGAAGTTCGGCGTGATCCCCGACCTGATGACCGTGGCCAAGGGCATCTCCAACGCCACCGTCCCGATGGGCGGCGTGTTCGTGCGCAAGCCGATCTACGAAGGACTGATGACGGGTCCGGACAACGCCATGGAGCTGTTCCACGGCTACACCTACTCGGCGCATCCGCTGGCCTGCGCCGCGGCCTCGGCCGTGCTCGACATCTACAAGGATGAGAACCTGTTCGAGCGCTCGGCCGAGCTCTCGCCGTACTGGGAGCAGGGCGTGCACTCGCTGAAGGGCCTGCCCAACGTCACCGACATCCGCAACCTGGGTCTCGCCGCCGGCATCGATCTTGCCCCGTCGGGCCCGGTCGGCACGCGCGGGTTCGCCGCCTTCACCAAGGCGTTCGAGCTCGGCCTGATGGTCCGCCAGTCGGGCGACGCGATCGCCATGTCGCCGCCGCTGGTGATCGAGAAGGCCCAGATCGACGAGATCATCGACATCACGGCCAAGACGATCAAAGCCATCGCCTAGGCTCGTCCCATGACCCTCGACGGCGATCTGACCTGGCTGGTCGGCGAGATCGCCGCGGGGGCGCATATCGTCATCGCGGCGGGCGTGACGGCGCACGTCCTGCTCTTCAAGCGCAACATCGGCACGTCGATCTCGTGGATGGGGATCGCCTGGCTGTCGCCGTTCGTGGGCGGCATCCTGTACTTCGCGTTCGGCATCAACCGCGTGAAGCGCCGCGCCAAGCGGCTGTGGCGGGCGCGCGAGCCGGTCCACGGCGAGCCCGCGGCGCCGACAGGAGCGGGGGGTCCCGATCCGCTGACGCCGCTGGAATACGCGATCGGCCGGCTGACCGGTCTCGAGTCGACGACCGGCAACGACGCCCGCATCCTGCGCAACGGCGACGAGGCCTATCCCGCGATGCTGGCCACGATCGAGGCGGCCGAGAAAAGCATCGGCCTCTGCAGCTACATCTTCCGCGCCGACTCCGCCGGCCAGCCCTTCATCGACGCGCTGATCCGGGCGCACCGGCGCGGCGTGCAGGTCCGCGTGCTGATCGACGGCATCGGCGGCGGCTACCTGTGGTCGGGCACGTTCGTCCGGCTGCGGCGCGCCGGCGTGCCTGTCGGCCGCTTCCTGCATTCGTACCTGCCGTGGCGCACGCCGTTCCTCAACCTGCGCAACCATCGCAAGGTGATGGTGGTCGACGGCCGCATCGCCTTCGTGGGCGGCATCAATATCGGCGACGAGAACGTGCTGGCAGGCAATCCCGCGCATCCGGTGCGCGACGTGCACTTCCGCGTGGAAGGCCCGGTGGTCGAGCAGCTCGGCGAATCCTTCGCCGACGACTGGCTGTTCGAGATGGGCGAGACGCTGTCCGACGCGCGCTGGTTCCCGCCGCTCGGGCCCGTCGGCGCCTACGAGGCGCGCGCCATCCCGTCGGGCCCGGACGAGAATCTCGAGCAGATCGAGTTCGTGGCGCTCCACGCCATTTCCTGCGCGCGCCATTCGATCCGCATCGTGACGCCGTACTACCTTCCGCCCGATGTCCTCACCACGGCGCTCAGCCTCGCGGCGATGCGCGGTCTCTACGTCGATATCGTCGTGCCCGAGCATTCGAACCATCGCGTGCTCGACTGGGCGCGCCGCGTGGCGTTCCGGGAACTGCTGCAGGCGGGGTGCCGCATCTGGCTGCGGCAGGGGCCCTTCGAACATTCCAAGATCATGGCCATCGACAACGTCTGGACGATGATCGGCAGCGCCAACTGGGACACGCGCAGCTTCCGCCTGAATTTCGAACTGAACGTCGAGGTGCAGGGCGCCGAGTTCGCGGCCCAGGTCGATGCCCTGGTGCGCACCACCCGCCCGCTCGAACTGGCCGAGCTCAACGCCGACTCGCTGCCGCTGCGCCTGCGCAATGCCGCGGCCAGGCTGCTGACGCCTTATCTCTAGCGCAACGCCGCGCGGATCCTGGCCAGGCTGCGCTTGGCGCGCTGCAGCGGGTGGCGCTTCACGGCGGCGGTGGCGACCTTCAGTTCGAGCACGATCGGCTTGTGGTCGCTCGGGCCGAAGTCGAGCGTGCCGGCCAGCAGGCACTGCACGCCGTGCGCCAGGCAGCGGTCGAGGCGAAAGGGCACGACGGTGCCGCCGAAGTGGGTGGGCTCGCGCGGCCCCACGTCGGCATAGCCCGGGATCAGGCAGGGACCGACCGCGTTGTAGTCGCCGATGATCACCGAGGGCTTGCCGTGCAGGGCGGCGGTGATGCGCAGCAGCTGGCGGCGGTTGAGCAGTTGCCCGTGCGAGAGATGGACGTTGGCGAAGGTGATGTCGCCCACGTGCACGATCTGCGAGCGCCGCCGGGGCAGCCGGCCGGGCAGTTGCGAGGCCGGCAGCGGCAGGATCTGCGGTGTCGCGAAATTGTGCCGGCTCCAGAAGGCCAGGCCATGGATGCGGCCGGGCCAGGGCAGGCGGTGATAATGGCCGCCGGCGATCGCGGGCAGGGCGTCCATGTGCTGGGTCACTTCCTGCATCAGCATGACATCCGGCCGCTCGCGCTCGAGCAGGGCCGCCACATCGGCGACGCCTGCGCCGGTGCGCCGCAGCAGGTTCCAGCTGATGACCTTCATTTTCCCAACATAGACGGTGGCCTGCGATCTGTGCACACTTTGATTAACAACGCTTCAGGGATGGAAAAGGCATGAAAGTCGTGATCACGGGCGGCGGGGGCTTCTTGGGCAAGAAGCTGGCGCGCCGCATTCTGCAGCAGGGCGCCATCGCGGACGCCGAGGGCAAGCCCAAGAAAGTGGCCGAGCTTCTGCTGTTCGACGTCGCCAAGGCCGCCGGTCCCGGCCTCGACGACCCGCGGGTCAAGGCGGTCGCGGGCGACATCGCCAATCCCTCGACCGTGCGCGACATCGTGCAGGGCGCCTCGACGGTGTTCCATTTTGCCGCGGTCGTGAGCGCGGGCGCCGAGGCCGACTTCGATCTCGGCTACCGCGTCAACCTCGACGGCACGCGTAACGTGCTCGAGGCCTGCCGCGCGCTCGGCACCAACCCGCGCGTCGTCTTCACCTCGTCGCTCGCGGCCTACGGCGGCGACCTGCCGCCCGCCGTGACCGACGACACGCCGCTCACGCCGCAGACCTCCTACGGCTCGCAGAAGTCGATCGGCGAGTTCCTGCTGCGCGACTACACGCGCAAGGGCTTTATCCGCGGCACGGCGGTGAGGCTGCCCACGATCTGCGTGCGCACCGGCCTGCCCAACAAGGCCGCGTCCACCTGGGCGAGCTCGGTGGTGCGCGAGCCGCTGACCGGCGTCGACGTGGTCTGCCCGGTGACGCCGCAGACGATCATGGTGGTGCTGAGCCCGCGCAAGACGGTCGACGCCTTCATGAAGCTGCACGACCTGCCGCCGGATGCCTTCGGCCCGGGCCGCACGCTTCTCCTCAACGGCATCAACGTCACCGCCAAGGAGCTCGAGCAGGCCGTGGCGAAGCACGCCGGCAACCGCAAGGTGGGCAAGGTCGTGTGGCAGCACGATCCCGCCATCCAGGCGATCTGCAACGGCTGGCCGCAGGGCATCAGCTCGGAGCGCTCGCGCAAGCTCGGCTTAGAGATGGACAAGGACCTCGACGAGGTCGTGCGCAACTTCATCGCCGACGATCTCGACGAGCAGATGAAGCTGGTGGCGCCGGCTTGATCCCTTTGCCCGCGATGAACGCCGATGAAGTGACCATCTTCAATCGCGACGTCCGGGCAAGCGTGCGCAGCTTCGGCGCTGAACTGGTTCGGCTGCAGGATGGGGCCGGGACCGATTATCTGTGGAACGGCGATCCGGCGTGGTGGAACGGGCGCTCGCCGATCCTGTTTCCGATCGTCGGCGCGCTGCGAGAGGGAAGGCACAGGGCCGACGGCAAGACATTCGCCATGGCGCAACATGGATTTGCCCGGCGGTCGGCCTTCGAGGTGATCCTGCGGGAGGACACGCATTGTGCGTTCCGTCTTCTCCCGAACAGGGAAACGAGAGCGCAGTATCCCTTCGAATTCGAACTGCGCCTCGACTACGAGGTCATTGGCCGGGCGCTCTCGATGCGGGCAAGCATCACGAACACGGGCGCGGGTCTCATGCCCGCGTCGTTCGGATTTCATCCTGCTTTTCGCTGGCCTCTGGCGGGAGGTCTCGCCAAGGAGGACTATTCGATCGCATTCGATCGACCGGAGGTCGCGCCGATTGAGCGTCCTGCGGAAGGGGGCCTGCTGTCGGGAAGGCCGCGGCCGTCGCCGGTCATTGGCAAGCAGCTCGCACTGTCGGAGTCTCTCTTCGACGACGGTGCGCTGATCTTTCGCGGCCTCGAAAGCCGGCGCGTGACCTATGGCGCCGCGACCGGCCCGCGCCTCGTTGTTTCCTTCGACGGCCTGCCGGACCTGGGGATCTGGACCAAACCGGGCGCCGGGTTCGTCTGCATCGAGCCCTGGCACGGCTATGCCAGCCCGGCAGACTTCGACGGCGCGTTGCAAGACAAGCCCGGCACCATGTCGATCGAGGCCGGAACCACGCGGCAGCTCGAGATGCGCGTCGAGATTCTAAACTGAAGCCGGCGGCGGTTCGCTCGAAACGTCAGCTGGCGCGACGGTCCAGCAGCTCCGCCATGACGACGGCGAGCGCCGCGCCGACCACTTGCGCGACGATGAACGCCGGAGCGTCGGTGGGCGCGATGCCGGCGAAGCTGTTCGAGAGCGCGCGCGCGACGGTCACGGCGGGATTGGCGAACGACGTCGAGGCCGTGAACCAGTAGGCGCCGGTGATGTAGAGCGCCACGGCGGCCGGCAGACTCGCCGCCGCCCGGCGCACGCCCAGCAGGATCAGCAGCACCAGCCCGAAGGTGGCGGTTGCTTCGGCGCTCCACTGGCCGATGCCGGTGCGCACCTTGGTCGAGGCCTGCAGGATCGGCAGGTCGAACATCAGGTGTGCGAGCCAGACGCCCAGGATCGCGCCCACGAGCTGCGCGGCGATGAAAGGCAGCACCTGACGGGCGGGGGACTCGCGCCGGAACGTGAGCGCGAGCGTGACGACGGGATTGAAGTGCGCGCCGGAGATCGGACCAAACATCGTGATCAGGGCAAACAGCGCGCCGCCGGTCGCGATGGCATTGGCGAGCAGCGCGAGACCGACGTTACCGCCCGACAGCCGTTCGGCCATGATGCCCGAGCCGACGACAGCCGCGAGCAGCAGGGCGGTGCCGAGCGCTTCGGCAATGACGGGCCGCAAGTTCATGCGGCGGCGGAACTCGGCGGGCGACGGCCGATGGCGTCGAGGCGCTGCTGCAGCGCCATGCGGTCCAGCGTGTCGAAGGGCAGGCTGAGGAACAGGCGAATGCGGTTCTCGAGCGCGGCGAACGCCGAGCGGAAGGCTGTGCGCTTCTCCAGCTCGCTGCCGTCCACGGCGGCGGGATCGGGGATGCCCCAATGGGCCGTCATCGGCTGGCCGAGCCATACCGGGCAGGCTTCGCCGGCGGCGTCGTCGCAAACGGTGAAGACGAAATCCATGTGCGGCGCGCCGGCCGCCGCGAACACGTCCCAGCTCTTCGAATGCATGTTCGCGGTCGGATAGCCCATGCTCGCCAGCTGGTCGATCGCGTAGGGATGGACCTGGCCCTTGGGGTGGCTGCCGGCACTGAAGCCCTTGAATCGTCCGCCGCCCAGGTGGGTGACGATCGATTCGCCCAGGATGCTGCGGGCGGAGTTGCCGGTGCAGAGGAAGAGGACATTGAAGGTTCGGTCGGACATGATTTTGAAATGAACCCTCTCTAGGCTGCCCGTCAACTGTATTTCGAATGTTCTAGAAATATGGTTGACGAATATGACACGGTGATTACATTGACCCGCATGAAGCTCGATGACGCTGCCGCCTCGCTCGAGGCCCTGGGCAATCCGACCCGGCTCAAGATCTATCGCGCGCTGGTGCGGGCGGGAGAGGAAGGCTTGCCGGTCGGGCGCCTGCAGGAAAAGCTCGATGTCGCCGCCTCGACCCTGTCGCACCATCTGAAGACGCTGATCGGCGTCGGGCTGGTCACGCAGACGCGCGAGGGCACCACGCTCATCTGCCACACCAATTACGGGCTGATGCGCGGACTGATGGAATACCTCGTCGCCGAATGCTGCGCCGAAGGCACCGGATGCGCACCGGTCAGGTTTTCGAAGGTCGCCTGAAGGGTGGTCGCCTAAAAAAATTTGGCGGGCTATTTCGATGATTGTCGAAAGAAGGAACGTGTCATGCCGGACTCACTGAACAAGCCGAAGACCGTCGCCATCCTGGGCGCGGGCCCCGTCGGTCTTGCCGCCGCGGCCCATGCGCTGGGACGCGGTCTCGAGCCGATCGTGCTGGAAGCGGGACCGGACGCGGCGCACGCCGTTCGCCAGTGGGGACATGTCCGCATGTTCTCGCCCTGGGAATACAATATCGACAAGGCGGCCGAGCGGCTGCTGAAGGCGACCGGCTGGAATGCGCCGGCGCCCGGCGACTATCCCACCGGCCGCGACCTCGTGGAGCGGTATCTCGAGCCGCTGGCGACGCGCACGCCGCTCAAGGACCGCATTCGCACCTCCAGCCGGGTGATCGCGGTGGGCCGCGCCGGCTTCGACAAGATGAAGAGCAACGGGCGCGCCTTCGAGCCGTTCACCGTTCGCTATCGCAACGGCAAGACCGAGCAGCTCGAGGCGGATGCCGTCATCGATGCGACCGGCACCTGGTTCTCGCCCAATCCGGCCGGCGCCGACGGGCTCGCGGCGCTGGGCGAGGAGCCCAACCATCCGCAGATCGCCTACGGCATGCCGGACGTGCTGGGACGCGAGCGCCTGCGCTATGCCGGCAAGTCCGTCGCGGTCCTGGGCGCGGGCCATTCCGCGATCGGCACGCTCATGGAGCTGTCAAAGCTGAAGGCGGAAAGCCCCGCCACCGAAATCGTCTGGCTCCTGCGCGGCACCGCGCCCGAGAAGGCCTTCGGCGGGGGCACAAACGACACGCTCGCCGCGCGCGGCGCGCTGGGGGCGGCCTTTGCAGAACTGGTCGGAAGCGGACAGATCCGCGTGGAGGCGGGCTTCAAGGTCTCGTTCATCGGCAGCGACGGTGCGCGGCTGCGGGTTGCGACGGGACAGGCGCCATGCTGCCGCTCGGTCGCTGTCGATCAGCTCATCGTCGCGACAGGCTTCCGTCCGCAACTGGATTTCCTGCGCGAGGTCCGGATCTCGCTCGATCCCGCGGTCGAATGCCCGCCGGCCCTGGCGCCGCTGATCGATCCGAACGTGCACAGCTGCGGCACCGTCCGCCCCCACGGTGCGCGCGAGCTCGCCCAGCCGGAACCGGGCTTCTACTTCGCGGGCATGAAGAGCTACGGCCGCGCGCCCACGTTCCTGATGCTGACGGGCTACGAGCAGGTGCGCTCGATCGTGGCCGAGATCGCGGGCGACCATGACGCTGCGTCCAAGGTCGAGCTGGTCCTGCCCGAGACCGGCGTCTGCTCGGCGCCGGCGGCAACGACCGCGGCTGCGGCCTCCGGCTGCTGCGGACCGGCCAAGCCGGCTGTCGACGCGAAGAAAGGGTGCTGCGGTTAGCGACTCGTTCGATGCCGGCTGAATCGCGCACGGCGCTGCGTCTCGTTGCGGTCGTCTGCGCGGCACAGGTGTTCGTGCAGCTGGGCGCCGGCTACTGGCCGGTGCTGCTTCCCCAACTGATGGTCCGTTGGTCGCTGAGCAACAGCGAGGCCGGCTGGATCACGTCGGGCTTCTACGCCGCCTACATGCTGAGCGTCCCGGTGCTGGTGACGCTGACCGACCGGATCGACGCCAAGCGCGTCTACCTGTTCGGGGTGGGCTGCACGACGATCGCGCACCTGGGCTTCGGCGCCCTGGCGGACGGCTTCTGGTCCGCCTTCGCCCTGCGCGCGCTGGCCGGCGTCGGCTGGGCCGGCACCTACATGACCGGGCTGAAGCTGCTGGCCGACCAGGTCGATGCAAAGACCATGTCGCGCGCGGTGACAGGACACGCCGCCAGCATCGGCATTTCCGGCGCGGCCTCCTATGTCGTGGGCGAACTGCTGGCGCAGGCTTTCGGCTGGCGGATGGCCTTCGGCAGCGCGGCGCTCACCGCCCTGGTGGCGTGGCTGGCGGTGGCGCTCGTCCTGCCCGGCCGGCGTCCGCCCGCGCACGCGACCCCGGGAAAGCTGTTCGATTTCCGGCCGGTCCTGCGCAACCGCTCGGCGTTCGCCTATTCGCTCGCCTACTGCGTCCACACACTGGAGATGAACGCGTTGCGCGGCTGGGGCGTGGCCTTCCTGGCGTGGGTGGCGGCAGGCTCGGGCATGGCAAGTGCGGGCATTTCGCCCGCGTTCGTCGTTGCGGCCCTCGGCTTGCTCGGCACGCTGGCCAGCGTCTTCGGCAACGAAGCGTCGATCCGCTTCGGCCGCCGCCGGCTGGTGCTGGCCGCCATGGGACTGTCCGTCGTGGTCGGTGTGTTGGTCGGCTTCGTCGGTTCGATGGGCTACTGGATCGCCGCGGGGATTCTCGTTTTTTACGGCATCGTCATCTGGCTCGACTCCTCGTCGCTCACGGCCGGCGCCGCGGGCTCCGCCGATCCCGCGCGCCGCGGCGCGACGCTCGCGGTCCACTCGATGCTGGGCTACGGCGGCGGTTTCGTGGGTCCCTTGATGATGGGCTGGGTCCTCGACCTGTCCGGAGGCATGTCCGCGATCGCGTGGGGGCTGGCGTTCGGTTCCGTCGCCGTCACGGTGGCGTTGGCGATGATTGCGTTCGCACTGCTCAGGCCCGCCGAGCTGAGCGGCGACCGACGCGGCGTGTGATTGTATAGCGGTGACATGCGCCGGTACTTTCCGCGCATGGCACTTCGCTCTCCCCCCTGGGCTGCGCTGTTCGTCGCATTCCTGCTTCCTCTTCTCGCTCATGCCCAAGGCGGGGCTGGAACCGCTGTTGTCGATACCGAGCACCTCTTCGGGTTCACCGACGGCACCGATATCGGCGACAAGGGCGATATCGAACTCGAGGGAACGTTCAGCGGACGTTTCGGGAAGCCGGGCATCTACACCGCGCTCCAGAATGAGACGGCCGTGCGCTATGGCGTGACCGACGCGTTTCGACTGGCTGCCGGCGCCCTGTTCGACTATCGCAACATCGCGGGCGTCCCCGCCCTCGACGACTATTCCGGCTTCAATTTCGCCGGGCTGACCGGCGAAGCGAACTGGCAGGCCCTGAAGCGCACGCCGATCGGCCTCACCTTGTCGGCGTCTCCGCAATGGCGGCGCGTGGACGATCTGTCGGGCCAACCAGCAGAGAGTTATCTGGTCCGGTTGAGGCTGCTGGCGGATACCGCCCTCGTTCCCGACACAGCCTTTGCCGCCGTCAACCTGATTGCCACGCCGACCACCTCTCGCGTGTCGGGCGTCTGGCAACAGGAAATGCCGACGGAAGCATCGGCCGCCCTCGCACATGCGATTGGCCGCGGCGTGTTCCTGGGCGCAGAGGTCCGCCACCTGACACACAATCACGACGGCTTCCTGAGCGGACACGCGCTGTTCGTCGGGCCGAGCCTGTTGGTGCGGACGTCGGACTCGACGGCACTCAAGGTGGCGTGGTCGATGCAGGTTCCGGACGAGTGCAGCGGGACCGTCGATCTGGTCAATTACGAGCGCCACCAGGCCGTGCTCGTGCTGGTGAAGGATTTCTAGCGCGGGCGCGATCGCCCGGGGGCTCGCGTTGGGCCGTACCAACGCGATGGCTCCCGGCTGCGTTTCCTATTTGTCGAGTCCGTACATCAGGAACTGCTCGTTCACATTGTCGTCGAGCAGGGCGGCCGCGGTACGGTCGCTGGCGCCGCCCTTCGCATCGCCCATGTTGATCCGCGCAAGGCCTCGGCCGTAGAGCGCCAGGGCGCGCTTGGGATCGAGCTTCAGCGCCGCGTCGTACTCCACGATCGCCAGGGCGGGCTTTCCCATCTTGAGGTAGGCCAGCCCGCGCGTGTCGCGGACGTCGACGCTGCCGGGCGTCAGGGCCAGCGCCCTGTCGCAGTCGCCCATCGCCTCGCTGGCGTTGTGGCCGGCCAGCACCTGAGTCAGGCAGCGGTTGTTGTAGGCGGTGGCAAAGGTGGGATCGAGGTCGATCGCGGCACTGTAGTCGGCGATGGCGCGTTCATAGTCCTTGCGCGAGAAATTGACGTAGCCGCGATTGTAGAAGGCGAGCGGCTCGTTCGGCCGGATGGCGATCGCGGCGTCGAGATCCGCGAGCGCCTTGTCCTGCTGGCCGGCGATCGAATAGAGCGCGGCGCGATTGATCAGCGCGTCCATGTTGCGCGGGTCGAGCACCAGGGCCGCGTCATAGTCGGTTGCAGCACTTTGACTGTCGCCGCGGCGCGAGTTGGCCAGCCCCCGAAGCACATGCGCATTGGCATTGTTCGGCGCCAGGACGATCGCCAGGTTGAGATCGGCCAGCGACAGCGCGAAGTCGCCGTTGCGGCCATAGGCATCGCCGCGGCCCATCAGGGCATCGACATTGTTCGGCGTGATGGCAAGAGCGCGTGTGAAATCGCGAATGGCGTCGGCGATCTGGCCCTTGTGGCGCAGCAGCGCGTTGGCGCGGTCGACCAGGGGCACGGGATTGCCGGGATCGAGGCGAATGGCCTCGTTGTAGGCGGACAGCGCCCGGTCGACCTGGCCCAGGGCCTGATAGGCGACGGCGCGCTGATAGACGATCTGCGCGACGGGCTGATTGTCATCGACCAGGTTGTCGAAGCGGCGCAACGCTTCGGCATAATCGGAGGTGGCCTGTGCCTGACGGCCCGTCGCCTTGTAGGCGGCCGCACGATTGAGATAGGCCAGCGCCATTTCCGGCGCGGCGAGCTTGGCCAGCCGGATCAGTTCCGAGCAGGCCGCGATGCGCGCCTTCGGCTCGGCATCGCCGCGCTTGACGCAGGTATCGGTGAGAAGGCGCTGATCGAACGACGCGCTCGTCTCGTCGGCCCGTGCCGCGGACATCCAGGCCGGAACGAGCGCCGTGGCCGCGAGCGCGGACAAGACTGTGCAGACGGAAAAAGAGAGGTTCATCATGAGAGGGCTCCGAAGTGCTTTTTGTCACTCCGGGGAGCCATTTCCCCGCCAAGCTTGGAACCACTGCTCAATCAACGCCCGGTGCCATGATTTGGTTACCGAGATATGCAATTAAGTATTAAATGGCCGATGTGAGCGCGCATTGTGGAACAATGTCGTCCGTTCCGTGTTGATGGGCTGTACCCCGCAGAACATATCGCAGTGCTATTGCCCGCCGGGCGGTGGAGTTCGCTTCGCGAACCTCTGGGGACGAGGTCCACCTTATGGTTCCCGCCCCCAGTTTGCGTCCAGAGGCGCATGCACTGAGCTTGATGCTGGCCGTGATCGCCGCCTCACCGGCGCCGCTGCTGCTCCTCGATGGCGACCTGAAAGTCGTCGCAGCCAGCGCCTCTTTTTGCCGGGACTTTCAAATCGAACAGGAAGGCGTGCCGGCACGGTTGTTCTCGGCCCTGGGGCACGGCGAATGGGACGTCCCCCAGCTTGTTTCCCTGCTCGAAGGAACGGCCTCGGGGGCGGCGGAGGTGCATGCCTACGAGTTTGAGCTCAACCGCGACGGCCAGGCTCCGCGGCTGCTCGTCCTGAATGCGCACAAGCTCGATTACGACGACAAGGAGCGCGTTCGTGTGCTTCTGGCGATCGCGGATGTCACCGAGGCGCGGGCCAGCGACAAGCTCAAGGACAATCTCCTGCGCGAGAAGGCCATCCTCCTGCAGGAAGTTCAGCACCGGGTCGCGAACAGTCTCCAGATCATCGCCAGTATCCTGATGCAGAGCGCCCGCAAGGTTCAGTCCGAGGAAAGCCGCGGGCATCTTCGCGATGCGCACAGCCGGCTGATGTCCATCGCCGCCGTGCAGCAGCATCTTGCGGCGTCGCGACTGGGGGACGTCGAACTTCGCGCGTATCTCGTCCAGCTCTGCAAGAGCCTCAGCGCGTCGATGATCCACGATCCCGAGGTGCTCTCGATCGAGGTCGTCGCTGACGACAGCGTGACGCTGGCCGACATTTCCGTGAGCCTGGGGTTGATCGTGACGGAGTTGGTGATCAACGCCCTCAAACACGCGTTCCCCGGACATCGCGCGGGCAGGATCGTCGTGGAATACGGATCTCGGGAAGCGAATTGGACGCTATCGGTGCGCGACAACGGCATCGGGATGCAGCCGGCCTCCGAAGATCGCAAGCCCGGCCTCGGCACGAACATCGTGGAGGCGCTCGCCAAGCGTCTCGACGCGGAAGTACGGGTGAGCGGCGCAAACCCGGGCACCGTCGTTTCGATCGTTCACGTCCAGCCCGCGGTTGCCGCCGTCGGGCGCAACGTTTGATGCCTCTGAACGCACTCTGTCCGTCGAGGCGACCATGTCGCTGAACAGCGCGGTCGTGCTGGTCGTCGAAGACAGCCCGCTCATCCTGATTAATGCCCTGGACATGGTCGAGGCCGCCGGATTCGATGGCGTCGGGGTCGGGAACGCCGACGAAGCCATCGCCATCCTGGAGGCGCGCACGGACATTCGCCTGGTGTTCACCGATGTCGAAATGCCCGGCACCTTCGACGGCGTGAAGCTCGCGCACTACATCCGGAACCGGTGGCCGCCGATCCATTTGATCGTCGCGTCTGGGAGGGTGATCGAGGACGTGAGTTGCCTTCCCACGGGGACGCGATTTTTCTCCAAGCCCTACGATAACGACACGCTGGTCAAGGAGATGACCCGAATGCTCGCGATCGTCGACGCCGCCGAGCGCGCGCAAGAGGTCTAGGAGTGCGCTAGCGCAAATGGCGGGAAGGCGATGGTACTGGCAAGGGGAGGGACGCGGGGCGAGGTCCCCGTATCCGCAGGATTGCCCGGCGGCGTGGAAGGCGCCTGTGCGCTAGCGCAAATGGCGGAAACTTCGAAAAGGCTTCCCTGTTACCGAAGGTAGTTCCCTCCGCTTGGATCTTCTTTGAAGTCAAACTGCGCTCGATCAAGTGTAGTCTTGCCCAGCGCAATTTTGCCATCAGGCGGCGGAGAAGGTTGAAACCTTAGACCTTCCCAAAATACTGGGCCGGCGTGGCCCAACAGCATTCGGAAAGCTGTCTTGCCGTGACGACCATCGCCGAAGGTATAATCGGCACAGCCTTGTACAGAGAATAGTACGGGCTCGTCAGCTTTGTAGATTGGCTCGCTACCCGCTGCGCGTTCAATAGATCGGATCTGGCCGGGGAAAACTGAAGGTCCGCCGATTTTGTCGATATTGGAACTTTTCTCCGCTTCTTCGCACAGCTTGGCGAGTGAAGAATCGAGGCTGGTGTTACTGGTGCCGCGGGGATGAGGGACGATAGCGTGAGCAACAGTTACGTTCCGTGCAGGAGCTGGGCCAATGAGATTTCCAGCAATTAGCTTAGGTGCTGCGGTTGTACTAGCCGCATGCCCAATATTGATAGATGCCCAAGATATCCGGGCAATGCAGGTCGCACAAAATGTAGAGGCTACCCCGGGTTTGATCCCTGCATTGAATATGGCGATGACGATGGGAAACACTCTTCGACTAGAAGCCATTATGCAGACGGCAGATCCAGCTACGAAGGCGAATGCCGCCAAACAGATGGCCGCATATGTCGCCGTCTCAGCCAACCAGAATAGGTCCAATGCTGCACTCATAGCGGCGGTTGCCTTGAGTAGTGGAGTGCTAGCTTCGAATGATCCGAACACCGCTGATGCGTGGGCACTGGTTTCAAGTGACCCCGCCGCGATGGCGCTGTTTGTAAAGCTTAATCCTGATTTGGCCAGATCGGCACTTGCTTCGACAGCAATAGGTGTGAGCCCATTTACGGGGCTCAGAGACGTGACCCTCTTTCCTGCAATCACGTTGCCAAGTCCCCAACAAATTATTCGGGGTAGCTCCAACTAAATCCATGCACGTCGCGGTTCAAGCGGCGGAGCGGGCGGTAGCGCTAGCACTAGCGCGAATGGCGGGATGGACCTACCCCGTTTCCGTGGACAGTTGAGGTCTTGGGATCAGGCTATACTGTCTGACGTCATCGTGTCCTTCCTTTTCTGTTCTTCCTGCCCCCTGCTGGTGGCATCCTTTTGTTCGGCCCCTGCGGAGCCCATCCTT
>CAIWTJ010000079.1 GCA_903915535.1 Enhydrobacter aerosaccus | reverse complement strand
TCCAGCTCCGCTCATTATCATGATGCGGAGCTGGAGCTCCGCGGTCCCGTAGAAGAGTCTTGACAAATATTGCGAATTACGCAATACTCATGGAGTGCCCAACCCGCTCCAGTCCTCTCGCTATGGTCTCGTCGTTCTAGCAGTTACTTCTCGTAACCACGGGCAACTACATCGTGTGGTCGAAACGGGCGCTTCCTATTTATTCCCGTATTTAAAAGCGTTACCATGCGGTAACCGCCACAAGATATTGCGATCAGTCGGCGGCCTTCACCGCGGGCGCCGGGGCGCGCACGCCGCCGCGGGCGAAGATCGCGTCGATCTCGGCCTTGGGGTAGCCGAGCTCGCCCAGGATGTCGGGCCCGTCTTCGCCGATGTGCGGCGCGTGCTGCTGCGCCGCGTGGTCGGCGGCGCGCGGCAGGCCCGGGATGTTGGCGACCGGCATGCGGCCCACGCCTTCCTGGTCGATCCAGTCGATCGCGCCCGACTCCTTCACATGCGCGTGGTCGAGATAGTCCTGGTAGTTGTTCACGCGCTCGCAGAACACGTCCTTGGGCTGCAGGATCGCAATCCATTCCTCGGTCGTCTTCGCGGGCAGCGTCTCGTTCAGCGCCTTGATGATCTTGGGCGCATTGCGGATGCGCGCGTCGTGGCTCTGCAGCTCGGGATCGTTGGCGACGTCGTCGCGGCCGAGCAGTTCGAACATCAGCTTGAAGTGATGCGGCCGCATCGCCGACACCATGATGTAGCCGTTCTTGGTCTTGTAGCTGCCGGCCGGCATGTAGAGCACCGGCGGCGCGCCGTTGGAGAAGACCCATTCCATGAGCTTGGCGCCCTGGAAGGCGGCGGCCGATTTCATCAGGCTGGAATCGATGAAGCAGCCTTCGTTGAAGCGGAACTGGCGCATGATCGCGGTCGACAGCGCCTGGAAGGTGTAGAGGCCGGTCATTACGTCGACGGCAATCATGCCCTGCCGCCACGGTGTGCCGTCCGGCATCTTGTTCATCACCATCATGCCGCTGAACGCCTGGATCAGACCGTCGACGGTCGGCCGCTTGCTGTAGGGACCGGTCTGGCCGAAGCCCGAGACCGAGCAGTAGACCACCTTCGGATTGACCTTCTTGATGTCCTCGTAGCCGAAGCCGAGGCGCTGGATGACGCCGGGCCGGAAGCTTTCCATCACCACGTCGGCCTTGGCCGCGAGTTTCTTCGCCACGGCGATGCCGTCGGGCGACTTGAGGTCGAGCGCGATCGAGCGCTTGCCGCGGTTGAACGCCACCGAGTGGGCGCAGTGCTCGCCGCGAATGTCGCCCAGCGCGCGGCCCCAGTCGCCTTCGGGCGGCTCGATCTTGATGACGTCAGCGCCGTGCAGCGCCAGCAGCATCGAGGCGTGCGGGCCTGCAATGCCCTGCGTGAAGTCGAGGACGGTGATGCCGTCGAACGCGCCTTTGACCATGGCCCCTGCTTCCTCCTGAGGGACCTGAACGTACGTTTAGCCGGGCTCTCCCGGCAAGACCCGCGTGGCGGGTCGCCCGAACGCTGCCGCCGACAGCACGAAAGCGGCAACGAAGAAGCAGGTGCGGCCCAGCACCCAGGGCCTGGCGCTTTCGACCGGGAGCACGGAGATCACGACGCCCAGCGGGACGTAGATCCACAGCGCCCAGGCGATCGCCCGGCCGAGTCCTCCCAGCCGCCAGAAGCCGAAGGCGAACAGGAAGGTGGCGAGGTAAGACGCGTGGAATTTCACCGCCGAGGCGATCATCTGGACCTGGCTTTCGCCGGCCGCCGGCGCCAGCCCATGCTGGGCGGCGTGCACCATCTCGATCACGTGATGGTTCTCGACGGCGTCGAGCAGGGCGGTGAGCAGCATCGCCGACAGCGCCACGGCGATGGTCCAGGGATCGAGCAGGGCGCGGAAGCGGACCGCCAGCAGGACGAAGAACGCGCCGTATACGACGATGAACAGGTTATCGAGGCCGATGTTCAGCCGCAGTCCGAAGGCGCCGCCGGCGACATAGGCGGCGAATGCCTCGGCCGGCCGCGCGCTCTGGAAGAAATCCTGGGTCATCCCGGTGGAGACGATGCCCGCCACCATGCAGGCGACGATGACGGCTGCCAGCGCGGCGAGCGCCGCCAGGGCGCGGTCGAGGGCGGGTGTGGCCGTGGTCATGAAGGCTCCTTTCCAATGGCGATATTGATATCGATATCAGTTAAGGCAGGCCCTCACAACCCCCGAGCCGCCCGAGGCGTCTCAGGCAGGCGTGCGCAGGTTGTCGGCGAGCAGGGCCAGCATGTCGGCCTCGGCGATCTTGAGGCGTTTGGTGTCGCCGTCGGCCACGGCGTCGCACAGCGCCTCGAAGATCAGCAGGCGCGCGAACATCGCGGCGCGTCCGGGCACCGGCCGGCCGCGCGCCTCGAGGGCCGCCGCCATCGCCGCGATCTGGCGTCCGCGCTGCGCCAGGCGCGCCTCGCGCACCACCGGATCGGTGGCATAGAGGGCGCGCAGGCTCGAGCGGAACACGCGCCATTTGCGGTGATGATCGAGGATCGTGGCGGCGAGCCGGGCACGCAGGGTGCGCGGACTGACGTCGGCCTCGAGCGCGCGCGCCATCGCCTCTATCTCGGCCACCACCCAGGTCTCGTAGACCGCCAGGAAAATCGAGCGCTTGTCGGGGAAGTGCGCATAGAAAGTGCCCGGCGCGTATCCCGCGGCCCGGGCGATCCGGTTGGAATCGGTGCCGTTGTAGCCAACCGAGTTGAACAGCGCGGCCGCCGCCTCGATCAGGGCGCGCCTGCTCTCGTCGGGATTGCGCGTGCGCTCCGCAGAAGGCTTGCGGCGGACCTTGCTCGGTTTCATCGCCGCGACGGTATCAGATTTCGCCGGTCAGGCGATCACGGGCAGGCTCTGCACGTCGTAGCCATGCGTGATCTTGCGACGCAGCACGGGATCCTCGAGTTCCATCTCGAAGCGCTGGCTCGAGCGGATCTTGCCGATCGCGGGCATGGTGCCGAGAAACATCGCGACGCCCTCCGGCAGGCGCGGAGTGTCCCGCCATCCGCCGATCAGGCTGCGCGGCTCGCGGATATTGGCGAGCGGGCCTTCCTGGTACATCACCCTCTTGCCGCCCTCTTCGATGAAGGAGCGCAGCATGAGCTGGTCCCAGTGCGGCTCGACCTCTTCGAAGCGCCACGCGACCGTGCCGATCGGCTTGGCGCACATCTGCTTGGAGACGGGGATGCTGTAGCTCTCGACCTTGCGGTCGGTATGATCGGCGCCGATCGTGACCCAAAGCCGTCCGGCGGCGGCAAACAGCACCGGCTCGACCTCGCCGGAGCTGTCGTCGCCCAGCACCTGCACGGTGGGGGCCTGCGTCACCAGATGCGCGCCGACTCGGTAATAAAGTGGAACCGTGGAGGGCGGCATGACGCCGATCTCCTTCAGCTCCTCGATGTGATGGTTGAGGGCCGCCACGTCGCGACCGGTCCAGCCCGCGATCACGAGATCGCCGATCTCGACGGCGATCTTCTCCACGGCCCCCTTGGCGTGGCCGTCGAAAACGATCTGCGTCATCGCCTAAAGAACGGCGAGCTGCGAGTTCAGCAGGTCGGTGATCAGCATGTAGCCCGGCGCGTGGGTGATGCAGAACTCGGGCTTGGCCGTTGCCACGACCGATTGCGGGGTGACGCCGCAGGCCCAGAACACGGGGAACTCGTCGTCCTTCACCGTGACGCTGTCGCCGTAGTCGGGCTTGGCGATGTCCTTGATGCCGATCAGCTCGGGCTTGCCGAGATGGACGGGCGCGCCGTGCACCGAGGGGAAGCGCGTCGTCACCTGCACGGCGCGGATCGCGTCGGCGGGCTTGAACGGGCGCATCGACACGACCATCGCGCCATGGAACGGGCCGCTCGGCTTGCACTGCACGTTGGTCCGGTACATCGGCACGTTGACGTTCTGGGTCTGATGACGGATCTCGAGTCCGGCCTCGACCAGCGCTTCTTCAAAAGAGAAGGAGCAGCCCAGCACGAACGACACGAGGTCGTCGCGCCACACTTTCTTCAGGTCGCGCACTTCCTCGACCAGCTCGCCGTTCTTCCAGACGCGGTACAGGGGAATGTCGGTGCGGATGTCGAGATCCTCGCCCAGCGTCGGCAGGCGCCAGTCGCCGGGCTCCGACGAGGCGAGCAGCGGGCACGGTTTCGGGTTGAGCTGGCAGAAGCGCGCGAAGTCGGCGGCAAGCGCCTTGGGCAGGATCGCGAGATTGCCCTGCACGAAGCCCGGCGCCATGCCGGAGGTTGGCGCCAGGTTGCTGCCGCCGTTGCGGATGCGGCGACGCGCGTCGACGCCGGTCTCGCCCTTGAAGCTCGAAATGTTCGTGTCCATTGCGTACTCCTACCTGTCGTCCTGAGCGTAGCGAAGGACCTTGCGCCCGCTACGCTCTCGCTCTTCGCCGTCTGTGTCCGGTCGTTCGGTGAGATCCTTCGCTTCGCTCAGGATGACACCAGGACATTACACATGCTGGCCGCCGTTGATCTGGATCTCGGCGCCGCTGACGTAGCTCGCGCCTTTTTCGCACAGGAAGTGGATCACGTCTGCCACTTCGTCGGGCGTGCCGAGGCGGCGCATCGGGATCTGCTCCTCGACGATCTGCTCGGTGCCCGGCGACAGGATCGAGGTGTCGATCTCGCCGGGCGCGATCGCGTTGACGCGAATGCCGCGCGGGCCGAAGTCGTGCGCCATCTCGCGGGTCAGCGCCGCGAGGGCTGCCTTCGAGGTCGCATAGGCCGAGCCCGCGAACGGATGCACGCGGCTGCCGGCGATCGAGGTCACGTTCACGACGCAGCCCTTGGCTTCGGACAATTCGCGCATCAGGCCGCGCGCGAGCGCTACGGGCGCGAAAAAGTTCACGTTGAAGACGCGCTGCCAGAGATCGAAGGGTGTGTCGATCGCGCCGTAGCGTCCGCCGGTCTCGTCCTTGGGAGAGATCGCGGCGTTGTTCACCAGCGCATCGAGCCGTCCGCCGCCCAGGCGATCGCGAATCTCCTCGATGCCGCGCTTGACGTCTTCGTGCTCGGCAAGGTCGATCTGCACGTGGTTCTTGTCGCCGCCGGGCCAGGGGCAGAGCGCGCTGAACGGCTGGCGCGAGACGGTGATGACCCGCCAGCCGCCGGCGCTGAATTTCTTAACCGTCGCGTGGCCGATGCCGCGGCTGGCGCCGGTCAGGACCAGAGTGCGGGTGTTCGCGGGAACTGTGATGGGGGTCATGAGGGCACCTTACTCCATAAGCAGTGGCTTCATCAGGCAGGGAACGCGACCCCTTGTGTGTTCGCTCATAAATTTCACAAAATTACGTAAGCTGTTGTTATTGAAACATTTTTCTTGAACATAAGACAGTCCTGCCGTACCTTTTGCGCGACCGGACCCTCACATATTTCGGGTGCCGGCCGTCGTTTTTGAAGAAGTCATAATCAATAAGGGGAGTCCGCAAATGTCGGACCAGTCGAAAGCTCGCAAACCCGTGCCGCACCTTCAGACGCGGCCCGCCACGATGCTGACCGCGATCGGTCTCTGCGTGATCATCATGTTGATTCAGCTCGTGCCGGAGTTCCAGTCGATGGGCGCGGGCTCGCGCATTCCCACGTCGGTGACGGCGTCGGTGCGATAATCTAGCCGCGGCGACGGCGGGCGCTTGTGCGCCCGCTCCGGAACGCGCATCAAGGGGCCTCAGCTTCGCCTTGCCCCTCATGATGATCGTATGACTACCGACAACGTCCACGCATTGCCGTTGGGCACCCGCCTCGGCGACTACCGGCTCGACGCGATCATCGGGCACGGCGGCTTCGGCATCACCTACCGCGCCTTCGACAGCCAGCTCGCCAAGGTCGTGGCGATCAAGGAATACCTGCCGATCGAGTTCGCGGTGCGCACCGCCGAGGGCAAGGTGGTGCCGCGCGGTGCGCGCTATGCCGACGACTTCGCCTGGGGCCGCGAGCGTTTCCTCGACGAGGCGCGCGCGCTCGCCCGCTTCCGGCATCCGCACATCGTGCCGGTGCTGCGTTTCCTCGCGGCCAACGGCACCGCCTACACCGTGATGGAGTTCGAGGACGGCCAGAGCGTCGGCCAGCTGCTGCGCCAAAGCGGCCGCCGCCTGCCGCCGGACGACGTGCGCCGTCTCGCCGAAGGAATACTCGACGGCCTCGCGGCGGTGCATGCGCAGGGCTTCCTCCATCGCGACATCAAGCCGTCGAACATCATCATCCGGCGCGACGGCGTGCCGATCCTGATCGACTTCGGTGCCGCGCGTCAGGCGATGGGTGGGCGCACGCGCACGCTCACCAGCGTGCTGACGCCGCAATACGCGCCGATCGAGCAGTATGCCATGGACGGCAAGCAGGGCCCTTGGAGCGACATCTATTCGGCCGCGGCCGTGCTGCATCACGCGATCGCGGGCGTGCCGCCGCCGGAAGCGGCGAGCCGCGTCGGGCACGATCCCTACAAGCCGCTCGCCGTCACGCAGGTCGATCGCTACGACCCCACGTTCCTGGCCGCGATCGATCGCGCCCTGGCGTTCGTGCCCACCGAGCGGCCGCAGTCCGTCGCGGCCTGGCGGGCGCTGTTCGGGGCGTCGTTGCCGTCGTCCGACGATGCGCCGACGCGGCGCATGACGGTTGCTCCCGAGCTGCCGCGCACATCTGCCGCGCCCCGGCTGGGCGGCGCGCAACGGGGCGAGGAAGTCGCGGCCGCCGCGCCGCCGCCGCAGCCCAGCCGCTTCCCGACCAAGTGGCTCGCGCTCGCCGTCGTCGTCGCGCTCGCAGCCGTCGCGTTCTGGTTCCTGAAGCCGAAAATCGGACAGATGCAGGCAAGCGCGCCGCCCGTGGCGACGCCCACGCCGCTGCCGCCGCCGGTCCCCGTGACGTCGACATCGTCGACACCGTCGACGCCGGCGCCCGCGAAAGCACCGGTGCCCCAGACCTCGACGCCGGCCGCGCCGGCGCCTGCGGCCGCGCCCGCGCAACCGGACAAGGAGTTGCTCACCCAGGCCCAGCGTGCCGCCGACGACGCGCGCGCCGTGTTCGACAAGGCCAAGGACGCAGCGACCGCGGCGCGGGCCATGGCGGGCGAGGCCAAGATCATGGCCGCGCGCGCCGCGCTGGCGACGCTCGAGAATGCGCAACGCATCACTCTGGACGACGGCGGCAGCTACGTGGGCCAACTCGCCGACGGCAAGCGCCAGGGGCTGGGCGTGCTCAATGCCAATGATGGCGAGCGGCGCGGCGAATGGCAGGGCGACCTGATGAACGGCCGCGGCACGATGCGCCTCCCCGACGGGTCGCGCTACGAGGGCCAGTGGCGCGACGGCCAGTCGACGGGGCTTGGCGTGATGGAGAAGCCGGGCGTCGAGCGTGAGGAAGGCAACTTCGTCGCGGGCAAGCTCGAGGGGCCGGGCCTGCATCGCACGCTGGCCGATCCGGCGGTCGTGCAGATGGGCGAGTGGCACAACGATCAGCTCGAGGGGCCGGGCGTCGAGACGGTGGGCGACAGCGAGCGCTACGAAGGCTCGTTCCGCGCCGGCAAGCGCCACGGCTACGGCCAGGTGACGACCGCCGACAAGAAGGTGACCTCGGGCCGCTGGGAAGACGGCAAACGCGTCGAAACCGGCCCCTGAATTTCACACCAAAGGTGGCATGGAAGTTGCGCCCCGCGGGGTGTGACCAAGGTCCTGTCCGTCCTGCTGATCGACGACAATCCTGCCCGCGCCGAGATCGTGGAAGCGGGCCTGCGGGCGGCCGGGTATCGCCTGCTGGCACGTCTGGAGGGCACCCAGGACTTGTCTGTCCGGGTGCGGGAACTGGAGCCTGATGTCGTGGTCGTCAGCACCGACAGCCCCAGCCGTGACGCCATCGAGGACATGCGGCGCAGCACCGAGCAGCAACCGCGCCCGATCGCGCTGTTCGTCGACAGGTCCGATCCGGCCACCATCGCTGCCGCCATGGAAGCAGGCGTTTCGGCCTATGTCGTGAAGGGCCTGTCCGAGGAACGCGTGCGGGGCGTGGTCGATGTCGCGGTCGGTCACTTCAACCGCTATCACACCATGCGTGAGGAGCTTGAGCGCGCGCGCCTCACGTTGCTCGAACGCAAGGCTATAGACCGCGCCAAGGGACTGCTGCGCGAGCAGAACGGCCTCTCCGAAGAGGCTGCCTACAAGCTTCTGCGCAAGCTCGCCATGGACCAGAACAAGCGCATCGGCGAAGTCGCCCAGGATCTTGTTACTTACGCGAAGGTGCTGAAAAAGTAGGAGCTTTGGCACAATTCCTGCTCCGCAGGCCGCCGAGGGTCCAATGGCGGACCTCTTCCTGATTTCTCGGCGGGCCACTGACGGCCTGCCATTCGGACAACGGCGTCCTGAGCGACCGGCATTCGTGCCGGCCGAGCGGGATGCCTTTTGCTTTTGTGGAGTTGCGTACGCATGAGCCTGATCGAGCGATCCAAACTGAAGATCGGTTACATCCCGATCATCGATTGCGCACCAGTGATCCTGGCGGATCAGCTCGGCGCCTTCGAACGCCATGGGCTCGAAGTCGAAATCCAGCGCGAGGTCTCGTGGGCCAACGTGCGCGACAAGCTGGCGCTGGGCGTTCTTGATGCCGCGCACATCCTGTCGCCGCTGCCGCTTGCGATCACGCTCGGCATCGACAGCGTCACCGTTCCGCTGGTGAACGTCATGACACTCGAGGTGAACGGCAACGCGCTCACCCTCTCCAATGCGCTGTGGCAGGAGATCGAGGAGGCGGCGCCTGCGCTCGCGGCCACGCGACCGCTGGACGCGCGCGCCATCGCCGCCGTCGTCGCCAGGCGCAAGGCCGCTGGTCGTCCCCAACTCGTGCTGGCGTCGGTGTTTCCGTACTCAGTGCAGAATTACATGGTGCGGCTATGGCTGTCGTCGGGCGGGCTCGATCCCGATCGCGACGTGCGCCTCACCATCGTGCCGCCGCCGCATACGGTGGCGCACCTGTCGGGCGGCGTGATTGATGGCTACTGCGTCGGCGAGCCGTGGAACCAGCAGGCGCAGTCGCAAGGCATCGGCCGAATCGCGATCACCGGCCCCGACATCTGGAAGGGCATGCCGGAGAAGGTGCTGGGCACCACCGAGGCATTCGCCGGGAAGAATCCGAACACGGTGAAAGCGCTGATCAAAGCGCTGCTCGAAGCCTGCATGTGGCTCGACGATCCGGCCAATCGCGGCGAGACCGCGCGCGTGCTGTCGATCCCGCGTTTCCTCAACACGCCGGCCGAGGTGATGGCGCGCACCCTGGAGCTGCCGGACTTCCACGTCTTCCATCGCGATCACGCAAACTTCCCTTGGCGCAGCCATGCCGACTGGTTCCTGAAGCAGATGGTGCGGTGGGGCCAGGCCTCGCCCGGCATCGACATCACCGCGACCGCCGATCGCGTCTATCGCACCGACCTGTATCGCGCCGCCGCCGCCGAGATGGGCGTGGCCTGCCCCGCGACGGACCGACTGCCGCCGGGCGGTCATGGCGAGCCTGCATTTCCCGCGGTGACAGCCGCATCCAGTTCTCAAGTTCGCATCGGAGACAGTCGATGACCCGCAAGAACCGCTTCGCCCTCGGACGCCGCAGCGTTCTCGCTGCCGCGGGCGCCGCTGCCGCCCAGGGCATGATCGCCCGCGGTTCGAACGCCGCGCCGCTCAAGCCCGAGAAGGACGAGCTGAAGTTCGGCTTCATCAAGCTCACCGACATGGTGCCGATCGCCATCGCCAAGGAGAAGGGCTTCTTCGAGGACGAAGGCCTGTTCGTCACGCTCGAGCCGCAGGCCAACTGGAAGGTGCTGCTGGACCGCGTCATCACCGGCGAGCTCGACGGCGCGCACATGCTGGCCGGCCAGCCGATCGCCGCGACCATCGGCTTCGGCACCAAGTCCGACATCATTACGCCCTTCTCGATGGACCTGAACGGCAACGGCACGACCGTGTCGAACGAGGTCTGGGCCGAGATGAAGAAGCACATCCCCAACGGTCCCGACGGCAAGCCGGTTCATCCCATCAAGGCGAGCGCGCTGAAGCCGGTGATCGACAAGATGAAAAGCGAAGGCAAGTCCTTCAAGATGGGCATGGTCTTTCCGGTGTCGACGCACAATTACGAGCTGCGTTACTGGCTGGCGTCGGGCGGCATCCATCCCGGCTTCTATTCCAAGACCGACGTCAGCGGCCAGATCAAGGCCGAGGCGCTGCTCTCGGTGACGCCGCCACCGCAGATGCCCGCGACCCTGCAGGCCGGCACGATCAACGGCTACTGCGTCGGCGAGCCGTGGAACCAGCAGGCGGTGTTCAAAGGTATCGGCGTACCGGTGATCACCGACTACGAACTCTGGAAGAACAATCCCGAGAAAGTGTTCGGCTTCACCGCCGAGTTCGCCAACAAGAATCCCAACACCGTGCTCGCCGCCACCAAGGCGCTGATCCGGGCCGGCATGTGGCTCGACGCCAACAACGACGCCAACCGCATGGAGGCCGTGAAGCTCATCTCCAAGCCCGAATATGTCGGCGCCGACCCGGAGGTGATCGCGAACTCGATGACCGGCACCTTCGAATACGAGAAAGGCGACAAGCGGCCGGTGCCGGACTTCAACGTGTTCTTCCGCTATTTCGCGACCTATCCCTTTTACTCCGATGCCGTCTGGTACCTGACGCAGATGCGCCGCTGGGGCCAGATCGCCGAGTACAAGCCGGACGCCTGGTACGAGGAGATCGCCAAGAAGGTCTATCGGCCCGATCTCTACCTCAAGGCCGCGCAGATGCTGGTCGACGAGGGCAAGGCCAGGAAGGAAGACTTCCCCTGGACGACCGACGGCTATCGTCCGGTTACGTCCGAAAACATCGATGCCGTTCCCTACGACGGCAAGAAACCCAACGCCTACATCGACAGCCTGGCGATCGGCCTCAAGGGCAAGCAGACCGTCGAAGGCACCGACGTGGTGGGCGGCTGATGACGGTCGTCAGCCAGGACGCGGTCATCGTGCCGCGGACGCGCGAGCGGCTGTTCCTCGGCATCAACAGGGCCGCGACTTACCTCGATGTCGTGGGTCTTGGCTGGACGGTGCCGTTGCTGCGAATCGCGGCCGGCGACAATCCGCGGCATCAGCTGATCGAGCTGCGCCGCGTCCTCATCATCCCCCTCGCGGGCATCGTGGCATTCCTGCTGCTGTGGGGCGCCCTCGCGCCGCTGGTCAAGACGTCGCTGGGGGCGATCCCGGGACCGTTGGCGGTTTGGCAACAGGCCGGGCTGCTCTACAACGACCACGTCGCGGAGCGCGCCAAGGAAAGTGTCTTCTATGCGCGGCAGGCCGAGCGTAACCGATCGCTCGAGGCCGCCGGCAAGGCCGATCAGGCGAAGGTGCGCCTCTACACGGGCGCGCCGACCTACCTCGACCAGATTCTCACCAGCCTCAAGACGGTGGCGCTGGGCTTCATCGTGGCGACGCTGATCGCGGTACCGGTCGGCATCATGTGCGGCCTGTCGCGCACGGTGAATGGCGGCCTCAATCCGCTGATCCAGATCTTCAAGCCGGTGTCGCCGCTCGCCTGGCTGCCGATCGTCACCATGATCGTCTCTGCGCTCTACGTGACGCCGGTCGCCTGGCTGCCCAAGTCGCTGGTCATCTCGGCGATCACCGTCACGCTCTGCTCGCTGTGGCCGACCCTGATCAACACGGCGCTGGGCGTCGCCTCTATCGACAAGGACCTGGTGAATGTCGGCAAGGTGCTGCAGCTATCGACCGCCACGACGATCCGCAAGGTCGTGCTGCCCTCGTCGTTGCCGCTGATCTTCACCGGACTGCGCCTGTCGCTGGGCGTGGGCTGGATGGTGCTGATCGCGGCCGAAATGTTGGCGCAGAATCCGGGCCTCGGAAAGTTCGTGTGGGACGAGTTCCAGAATGGCTCGTCGGCGTCGCTGGCCAAGATCATCGTGGCGGTGCTGACCATCGGCATCATCGGCTTCATGCTCGACCGATTGATGTTCGCTCTGCAGGCGGCCTTCACCTACGGCATGAACCGGTAGAGGGCGGCGGACATGGCGCTCCTCGAACTGAAAGGCGTCGGCAAGAGCTACGGCGACATGGCCGTGCTGAACGACGTCAACCTCTGTGTCGAGGAAGGCGAGTTCGTGGCCATCGTGGGCTTCTCGGGCTCGGGCAAGACCACTTTGATCTCCCTGATGGCGGGCCTGCTCGCGCCCGACGCGGGCGAGATCGCGGTCCGCGGCAAGAAGGTCGACGGTGCCGGGCCGGACCGCGGCGTCGTGTTCCAGTCCTACTCGCTGATGCCGTGGCTGACGGTGTCGGCCAACATCGCGCTCGCCGTCGATGCGGTGTTCAAGACCGCTTCGCGCGCCGATCGCACCGCGCGCGTGACACGCTACATCGACATGGTGGGGCTGAGCCATGCCGCCGACCGCCGGCCGTCGGAACTGTCCGGCGGCATGCGCCAGCGCGTTGCGGTGGCGCGCGCGCTTGCCACCAACCCCGACATTCTGCTGCTCGACGAGCCGCTGTCGGCGCTCGATGCGCTCACACGCGCCAAATTGCAGGATGAGTTCGATGGCATCCGTGCCCAGGAAGGCAAGACGATCGTCCTTATCACCAACGATGTCGACGAGGCGATCCTGCTGGCCGACCGGATCATTCCGCTGAAGCCCGGCCCCAGGGCGACGCTGGGTCCCTCGTTCAGGGTAACGATCCCGCGGCCGCGCCAGCGCCTGGCGCTGAACGAGGACCCGACCTTCAAGGGTCTGCGCGCGGAGATCACCAAGTACCTGATGGATCTCGGCGCCTCGCAGCAGGCGGCGACCGAAGAGCGCCATCTGCCGGACGTCCAGTCGGTGACACAGCTCGAGCCGTTGCCGGAGGCAGTGCGCAAGGCCGGGCGCTCGGCGATCGTCGAGCGCTATGTCGAATTCTTCGACGTCCGGAAGGTCTATCCGACCCCCAAGGGGCCGCTCACCGTCGTGGAGAAGTTCCAGCTCCTGATGAAGAAGGGCGAGTTCGTGTCGTTGATCGGCCATTCCGGCTGCGGCAAGTCCACCGTGCTGTCGATGACGGCCGGGCTGACCGAGATCTCGGGCGGCGGCATCGTTCTCAATGCCCGCGAGATCGACGGCGCCGGTCCCGACCGCGCCGTGGTCTTCCAGGCGCCGTCACTGATGCCATGGTTGACGGGCGCGAGATCGTCGAATATTACCTGGCGCGGGTCGGCTGCGCCGACTCCATGCACAAGATGGCGAAGGACCTGTCCAACGGCATGAAGCAGCGGGTCGGAATCGCGCGGGCCTTCGCACTGTCGCCGAGGCTGCTCCTGCTCGACGAGCCGTTCGGCATGCTCGACAGCCTGACGCGCTGGGAGCTGCAGGAAGTGCTGATGGACGTGTGGAAGCGCACGCAGGTCACCGCGATCTGCGTCACCCACGATGTCGACGAGGCGATCCTGCTTGCGGACCGAATCGTGATGATGACCAACGGCCCCAACGCGACCATCGGCAAGATCCTCGACGTGCACCTGCCGCGGCCGCGCAGCCGCAAGGCCCTGCTCGAGCATCCGGACTATTATCGTTACCGCCAGGAAGTGCTGGGTTTCCTCGAAGAGTACGAACACGGTGCCCACCCCGCCACCAAGCCGGTGGCTCCCCCCACAGTGGCAAAGGCCGCGGCATGAGCGAGTTCGACGCCGAGCAGAAGCAGTGGCTGCAGGGCTTCGTGAGCGGCATCGAGGCCCGCAAGGCCGCCGACAAGCTCGCGACTCGCACGGCCGGCGCTCCGGCGGCGCAGCCGATCGGGCCCGATGCGCTGCAGTACGCGGCGCAGGATCGCACCGTCGCGGCGGGCGGCAAGCTGGTAGCCGAGGAAGTCGCCAAGCGCGCCAAGCATCCGCTCGATCGCTGGGACGAAGTCGTGGCGCGCGCCGAGGCGGGGCAGTTCCCCAAGGGCGTCGATGTCTTCCTGACCAAGTACCAGGGCCTGTTCTATGTGGCACCTGCGCAGGACTCGTTCATGTGTCGCCTGCGCATTCCCAACGGCATCCTGAACGCCTGGCAGTTCCGTGGCCTGGCCGATGCGGCGGAG
This sequence comes from Enhydrobacter aerosaccus, assembly GCA_903915535.1. Lineage (GTDB taxonomy): Bacteria > Pseudomonadota > Alphaproteobacteria > Reyranellales > Reyranellaceae > Reyranella > Reyranella aerosaccus_C. The sequence goes on along the minus strand of CAIWTJ010000079.1, from coordinate 9,014 downwards.
TCCTTCGGCGGCGGTTATGCCGACGTGACGACGCGCGCCAACCTGCAGATCCGCGAGATCGGTGCCGGCAGCGCGATCGACCTGCTGGCGGCGATCCAGGCGCTGGGCCTCACCTCGCGCGGCTCGGGTGCGGACAATATCCGCAACGTCACCGGGGGCGCCACGGCGGGCGTCGATCCGCAGGAGCTCTACGACACGCGCCCGCTCTGCCGCGACATGCAGCTCTACATCCTCAATCACCGCGAGATGTACGGCCTGCCGCGCAAGTTCAACATCGCCTTCGACGGGGGCGGCAAGGTGCCGACGCTGGAGGACACGAACGACATCGGTTTCGTCGCGGCGAATGTGACCGGCGGCGAAGGCATCGACCCCGGCATCTATTTCCACCTGCAGCTGGGCGGCATCACCGGCCATCTCGACTTCGCCTTCGCGACCGGCGTGCTGCTGAAGCCGGAAGAGTGCGTGAAAGTGGCGGGCGCCGTCATGCGCGCCTTCATCGCCCATGGCGACCGCACCAACCGTCTCAAGGCGCGGATGAAGTATGTGATCGATCGGCTGGGCCGCGACGCCTTCCTGGCCGAGGTCGAGAAGGAATACGGCCAGCCGCTGCGCAGGGTCGGCAAGGCGGAGATTGCGCCACGGCCGCTGGCCGACAAGCATGGTCACGTCGGCGTGCATGCGCAGAAGCAGGCTGGCCTCAATTATCTCGGCGTCGTATTGCCGGTGGGCCGCATTACCTCGGAGCAGATGCGCGGCATCGCCGAGATCGCGCAACGCTTCGGCAGCGGCACGATCCGCCTCACCGTGTGGCAGAATTTTCTTCTATCCGACGTAGCCGACAGGGATGTGGGCGTCTGCATCAGTGCCATCCAGGCGCTGGGCCTTGGCGTCGAGGCGAGCGCGATCCGGCGCGGTCTGGTCGCCTGTACCGGCAACGCCGGCTGCAAGTTCGCGGCGTCCAACACCAAGGGCCATGCGCTGAAGCTCGCCGACTATCTCGAGACGCGCGTGCCGGTCGACCTGCCGGTGAACATCCATCTAACGGGCTGCCACCATTCCTGTGCCCAGCACTATGTCGGCGACATCGGCCTTCTCGCCGCCAAGGTCGATCGCGGCGAGCAGAGCGTCGAGGGCTATCACGTGTATATCGGCGGCGGCGCGGCTTCGACGAACGAGCAGGCGATGGCGCGCGAGTATCAGCGTGACGTGGTGTTCGACGAGCTGCCGCCGTTGATCGAGAAGCTGCTCTCGGCCTGGCTTGCCCATCGCAGCTCCGAAACGGAGACGTTCTTCGCATTCTGTGGGCGCCAGGAGATCGCGGCACTTCGGGATCTCGCCGGCCGTACGCCGCTGCGGGCCGTCGCGGCATGAACGCCATGACCCCGATTCCGGCGCTGATCCCCGACAACGCGCCGTTCTCGCAGGAGCAGCGCGCGTGGCTGAACGGATTCTTCGCGGCCTATCTCGGCGTCAACGGCGAGACGTCCGACGAGCCTGCCTCGGCTGCGGCCAGCGACGACGACCCCAACGAGGAGATGCCGTGGCACGACGCCTCGCTCGCGATGGCCGAGCGCATGGAGCTCGCCAAGGACGCCAAGCCCAAGCGCCAGCTGATGGCGGCGATGGCGCAGCTCGATTGCGGCCAGTGCGGCTATCTCTGCCAGACCTATGCCGAGGCGGTGTGGTCGGGCAGCGAGGCCGACATGGGTCGCTGCGTTCCGGGCGGCAAGGAAACCCAGCGCAAGCTCAAGGAACTGATGACGGCGCTCGAGCCGCAGCGCGAAGGCGGCGCGATGGGCGCGCCGGCGCTGAAGCCCGATGGCGCCATCGGCACGCGCGACCGGCCGGCGCTGGCCACCCTGATCGACGCCCATCCGCTCAGCCGCGGCGGCTCCGGCAAGGATGTGCGTCATGTCGTGTTCGACCTCTCGACCACCGATCTCTCCTACGAGGCGGGCGACAGTCTCGGCGTCTACGCGCGCAAGAATCCCGAGCTGGTGCAGGCCGTGCTCGATCGCCTGGGCGCCAGCGGCGAGGAGATGGTGGCGTTCGACGGCGACGCGCTGCCGCTGCGCCAGGTGTTGCTGAGCAAGGTCGACATCGCGCGGCCGAGCGATGAGGCGCTGGAGTTCCTGGCCACGCGCGCCTTCAACGAAGAGGACGTGAAGGGCCTGCTGGCTCTGGCGCGCGGCGAGGGCCGGCCGGACCTCGCCGAAGCCGACCTGCTCGACGTGCTGATGGCCTTCCCGTCGGTGATGCTGTCGCTGCCCGGCCTGCTGAAGTCGCTCGACCGGCTGCAGCCGCGCCTGTACTCGATCGCGTCATCGCCCAAGGCGCACCCGAAAGAGGTGCATCTCACCGTCTCGGCCGTGCGCTGGGACGCCAACGACCGCACCCGCACCGGCATCGGCTCGTGCTATCTCGCCGACTTCGCCAAGCCCGGCGACGTGATCCCGGTCTTCGTGCAGAAGAGCCACGGCTTCCATCCGCCCGTAGACGACAGCGCGCCCGCGATCATGGTCGGGCCGGGCACCGGCATTGCGCCGTTCCGCGCCTTCCTCGAGGAGCGCGAGGCGCGCGGCGCCAAGGGCAGGAACTGGCTGTTCTTCGGCGACCAGAAGCGCAGCAACGATTTCCTCTACGAGGACCAGATCGTCGACTGGCAGCGCCGCGGCGTGCTCGCCAGGCTCGATCTCGCCTTCTCGCGCGACCAGGCCGACAAGATCTACGTCCAGCACCGCATGCGCGAGAACGCGGCCGAGCTGTGGGCGTGGATGGAGCAGGGCGGTCACTTCTATGTCTGCGGCGATGCCAAGCGCATGGCCAAGGACGTCGAGGACACGCTGCTGCAGATCGCAGTCGACCACGGCAAGAAGAGCGCGGGCGAGGCCAAGGCATGGCTCGACGCCCTCGCCAAGGCCGGCCGCTACCAGCGCGACGTCTATTGATGGTCCGCACGACCTGCCCCTATTGCGGCGTGGGCTGCGGGATCGTGGCGGGTCCCGATGGGCGCGGCGGCGCCTCGATCGAGGGCGACAAGGACCATCCGGCCAATCGCGGGCGGCTCTGCTCCAAGGGCGCGGCGCTGGGCGAGACACTCTCGCTGGAGGACCGGCTTCTCTATCCGGAGATCGACGGTCGGCGCGTGTCGTGGGACACCGTGCTCGACAAAGTGGCCTCGGGCTTTCGCGACGTCATCGCCAAACATGGCCCCGATGCGGTGGCCTTCTATGTCTCGGGCCAGCTGCTGACCGAGGACTATTACGCGGCCAACAAGCTGATCAAGGGATTCCTCGGCACGGCGAACATCGACACCAATTCGCGGCTCTGCATGGCGTCGTCGGTGGCAGGACACAAGCGCGCCTTCGGCAGCGACACGGTGCCGGGCCAGTACGAGGATTTCGAGCAGGCCGATCTCGTCGTGCTGGTCGGCAGCAATCTCGCCTGGTGTCACCCGGTGCTGTTCCAGCGCCTCGAAGCCGCCAAGCGCGAACGGCCGCAGATGAAAGTCGTGGTGATCGATCCGCGCCATACCGACACCTGCGATATCGCCGACCTGCACCTCGCGCTCGCGCCCGGCAGCGACGTGGCGTTGTTCAACGCCTTGCTGCTCCATCTACCGAGGAGCGATTTCGTCGACAGACACACGTCCGGCGCCGCCGCGGCCCTCGAGGCGGCGCGCCAGAGCGACGTGGCCCAGTGCGAGCTGCCGGAGAAAGACCTCGCGACGTTCTTCGACTGGTTCTCCAACACCGGGAAGACGGTCACGCTTTATTCCCAGGGCGTGAACCAGTCGAGCGCCGGGACCGACAAGGTGAACGCGATCCTGAACTGTCATCTGCTGACGGGGCGCATCGGCCGGCCGGGCATGGGGCCGTTCTCGATCACCGGCCAGCCCAATGCGATGGGCGGCCGCGAAGTGGGCGCACTGTCGAACACGCTCGCCGCGCAAATGGATTTCGCCGCTGCAGATGTCGAACGCGTCGGCCGCTTCTAGAACGCCTCGCGCATCGCGCGCAAGCCCGGCCTGAAGGCGGTCGATCTGTTCGAGGCCGTCGGCCGCGGCGAGGTCAAGGCGATCTGGATCATGGCGACCAATCCGGTGGCCAGCCTGCCCAACGCCGACGCCGTGCGCGCCGCCTTGCAGTCGTGCGAGCTCTCCGTCGTCTCCGAGGCGATCCGTGCCAGCGATACGGTCGATGCCTGCCGCGTTCGGCTGCCGGCGCTGGCGTGGGCGGAAAAGGACGGCACCGTCACCAGTTCCGAGCGCGGCATCTCGCGCCAGCGGCCGTTCCTGCCGCCGCCCGGCGAGGCACGCCAGGACTGGTGGATCCTCTCCCAGGTGGCGCGCCGCCTCGGCCATAGCGCGGCCTTCGGCTGGAACGGTGTCGCCGATATTTTCCGCGAGCACGCGGCGCTGTCGGCGTTCGAGAACGACGGTGCGCGCGACTTCGATATCGGCGATCAGGCCGCCCTCGACGATGCGGCCTACGAGGCGCTGCAGCCGTTCACCTGGGGCAAGCCGCGCTTCTTCGCCGACGGTGGCTTCTATCATTCCGATCGCCGCGCGCGCTTCGTGGCGACGCCGGTGCGTGCGCCATCGAACGCTCCCGATGCGGAACGCCCATTGCGCCTCAACACGGGCAGGGTGCGCGATCAGTGGCACACCATGACGCGCACGGGAAAGTCCGCGCGCCTCGCAGGCCATCGGCCCGAGCCTACAGTCGAGATGAATCCATACGATGCCTCGAAACGAGGATTGCAGGACGGTGACATTGCCGAACTGGCGAGCAATTGGGGCCGTGCGGCGCTCAGGGTGCACGTCTCCGATACGGTGCGGCCGGGCGAGGCCTTCGCGCCCATGCACTGGACGGCGCAGGTCTCGCGGGCGGGCCGCATCAATGCCGCGGTGAATCCCGCCGTCGATCCAGTTTCGGGCCAGCCCGAGCTGAAGCACACGCCGATCGAAGCCACGCGCCTCGATGTGCAATGGCATGGCACGATTCTCGCTCGCCGCCCGATCATGTTGCCGGACATCACCTACTGGACACGGATCAAGGGCAGCGGCTTCGAGGCCTACCTGCTGGCCGGCGAAGAACCGCTGGCGGCGGCGCGGCAGAAATTGTCGGCCGCTCTGCGGGCGAGCAATCCCGGTCCGTGGCTTGAAGGCGAGTCCGGTGTCGGCGCGGTGATCGGCGACGGCATGCTCGAAGCGGTGATGCTTCTGGGCGAGAGGCGCGACGAGAGCGCACGCGATCGCCTGCAGCCGTTCATGTCGATGGGCCGCCTGACCGTCGAGCAACGCAACGCTCTTCTCCATGGCGGCGACGTTTCCGACCGGGGCGGCGAGATCTGCGCCTGCTTCGGCGTCTCGACCCGTGCCGTTGCCGCGGCGATCGCAGGCGGCGCCACGTCGCTCGATGCGATCGGTGCCGGCACCAAGGCGGGCAGCAATTGCGGCTCGTGCCGTCCCGAGCTGCGCGCGCTGCTGCGCGCAAGCCGCGCGAAGCAGGCCGCGTGATGCAGACCTTTCCGCTCTTCCTCACGCTTGCGAACCGCCGCGCCCTGGTCGTGGGCGGCGGCGAGCCCGCGGCACGCAAGGCCGAGCTGCTGCTGCAGGCGGGGGCGCGCGTCACGCTGATCGCCGAGACGGTGACGGGCGAGATCGCGCAGCTGATCGCCGAGGGCCGCATCGCCTGGGCCGGCCACCATTTCGATCCGGCCGATCTCGACGGCATCATGCTCGTCATCGTGGCGACCGAGGACAGCGCGCTGCAGGCGCGCGTGTCGCACGAGGCGCAGCAGCGCTGCGTGCCGGTGAACGTCGTCGACCGGCCGAAGCTCTCGAGCTTCATCATGCCGGCGATCGTCGATCGCGGACCGATCACGGTGGCGATCTCCACGGCGGGCACGGCGCCTGCCCTGGCACGGAAGATTCGCGCCGAGATCGAGCGCGCGTTGCCCGCGACCATCGGCCGTCTCGCGCGCTTCGCCGAGATCTTTCGGGACCAGGTGCGGCGCACGTTGAAGGAGCCGCGCGCGCGGCGGCGCTTCTGGGATCACGTGTTCTCCGGCCGCGTCGGCGAGCTTGCGCTGGCGGGCGACGAGATCGGCGCACGCCGCGAGCTCATCCGCCTGCTCGACGGCGCGCGCAATCCGGCGCAGCCGCAGGCGGGCATCGTGCATCTGGTGGGCGCAGGCCCGGGCGATCCCGACCTGCTCACCCTGAAGGCGCACCGCCTGCTGCAGCAGGCCGATGTCGTGGTCCACGACCCGCTGGTGCCGCGCGAGCTGCTGGCGATGGCGCGGCGCGATGCCGAGCGCATTCCGGCCGGCCAGGAGATCGTCGAGCGCCTCGCGACGCTCGCGCGCGCCGGCAAGAGCGTGGTCTATCTGAAGAGCGGTCGCGGCGGCGACGAGTTCCAGGCCCTGGCCATGGCGGGCATCGCCGTCGAGGCCGTTCCCGGTGTCGACGCGACGCCGGAATATGGCGCGCAGGATCGGCCCCGAGATTTGCAGGGAGCGTGAAGATACTGGCGAATTTCGCTTTGTGTCCGAATTGGGCTCTGATAGAAGGTCGTGTGATAAAAATGCAACAGGGCTTTTGGGGCGTGAATGCTTAGGTTTTTAGCGAGTTTGGCCACTGTGCTGGCCTTCGCCGGCGCGGCTCATGCCCAGCCCGACGTCGTGACGCCGAAAAAGGCGCCGACCGTCCAGAAGACGTCGACCCAGGTCGTCCATCCGCCGGCAGCCAAGCCCGCCACCACGCCGCAGTCCCTGCGCGGCACCCGCTACGGCGGCTTCGCCCCGTCGCTTCCGGTCGCGCCGCCCGATCTCGACACGACCAGCCCGCGCACGCTGTCGCTGCTGAACGTCAATTCGAAGGAAGAGCTGACCGTCACCTACTGGTCGGACGGCACCTACCACCGCGACGCGCTGAACCAGCTCAACCACTTCCTGCGCGACTCGCAGAACAACCAGCAGACCGAGATGGATCCGCTGCTGTTCGACGTGCTGTGGCACACGATGAACGTCACCGGCTATCACGGCCAGGTCGAGGTGCTGTCGGCCTATCGCTCGCCTCAGACCAATGCCTGGCTCGCGTCGGTCAGCCGCGGCGTGGCACGCGACAGCCAGCACATGAACGGCAACGCGATGGACATCCGCTTCCCGGGCGTGCCGGTGTTCAAGATCCGCCAGGCCGGCCGTTCGCTGCAGATGGGCGGCGTCGGCTTCTATCCGCGCTCCGGCTTCGTCCACCTCGACACCGGCCCCATCCGCTACTGGTAAAATGATAGCGCTCGACGTCGTCGAAGGGGACATCACCCGGCTCGACGTCGATGCGATCGTGAACGCCGCCAACGAGAGCCTGTTGGGCGGCGGCGGCGTCGATGGTGCGATCCATCGCGCGGCGGGTCCCGGGCTTCTCGCCGAATGCCGTACGCTTGGCGGCTGCCCGACGGGCGAAGCGAAGATCACCAAGGGCTATCGGCTGACGGCGCGGCACGTGATCCACACGGTGGGACCGGTGTGGCGCGGCGGCCGGTCCGGCGAGCCCGACTTGCTGGCGAGCTGCTACCGCAGCAGTCTCATCCTCGCGCAGTCTCACCGTCTCACGAGTCTCGCCTTCCCCGCGATCTCGACCGGCGTCTACGGCTATCCCAAGGAACCCGCGACCGAGATCGCGGTGCGCGAGGTGAACGCGCATCTGGGCGCCCTCGCGCGCGTGATCTTCTGCTGCTTCGACAGAGCGACGGCCGACCTCTATCGCGCGGTCATTGCAGGGCGTTCAGCAAGATCCTCATCCTGAGGAGGCGCGAAGCGCCGTCTCGAAGGATGGGCCCGGGCGCGGTGCTTGTTCCCACCCTTCGAGACGCGGCGCTTCGCACCGCTCCTCAGGGTGAGGTCTGCCGTCATTGCCCGAAGCGTTTAGCGGTCTTCAGGTATTCGAGTTCCTCGGGCGTACAAGTCCGGCCCAGCACTTCGTTGCGGTGCGGGAAGCGGCCGAACCTGGCCACGATGTCGCGATGGTCGGTCGCGTGCTTGTCGTTGTCCTCGTTGCCCAAGGCCCGGAACAGCGCGCAGCACAGTTCCTGGTCGCCGAGATGCTCGCTGTGCTGGAACGGCATGTAGAAGAAGAGCCGCACGTCGTGCGGGAAGGCGGCCGGATAGAAGCGCGACAGCGCAATGCGGGCCACCTCGCGCGCCTTGGCGTCCGTCGCGAAAGCCTGCGCGGTCTTGCGATGGATGTTGCGCGAGAACTGGTCGCAGAGAAGGATCAGCGCCAGCGCGCCGTCGGGCGAATTGGCCCAGTGATCGAGCCGGCCGGCCGCTGCCTTCTCGAGCAGCGCGCCGAACTTGTCCCTGATCTCGGCATCGAGCTCGGGCGAGCCGTTCCACCACAGCTCGCGCGCGCGGCCGAATCCGGGATCGTCGAGCGGCAGGAGCCAGAAATCCAGGATGGCGCGGATCGCGGCGCCGTCACTCACGGCATGTCCTTCTTGCCATAGACCAGGCGCACGCCCGCGTCGTCGGGGATCGGCGGCATGGTGGCGTCCCACGCCTGCCAGGCGCTGCGCATCTCGGCGAGCCTATCGGGTTGGCGTTTGGCGAGGTTGGCGCGCTCGCGCTCGTCGGTCACGACGTCGAACAGGTACTCGTGCTCGTCGACCTTGAGATACTTCCAGCGATCGATCCGCATGGCGCGCTGCTCGTGATGCTTCATGCGCCAGAACAGCGGCCGGTCGGCGACGGCGTCGGGCTGCGCGAGCTGCTTCACCAGCGAGAGCCCGTCGCTGGGATAGTCGGGATGCGCGTTCGTGCCGGCAGCCTCGAAGAAGGTCGGCACCCAGTCCATGGTGATGGCGAGCTGATCGGTCGTCGTGCCGGCGGGCGTGCGCGCGGGCCAGCGCACCACGTAGGGCACGCGGATGCCGCCTTCCATCAGGTCCATCTTGCCGCCGACCAGCGGCCAGCTGTCGGAGAAGCGCTCGCCGCCGTTGTCGCTGGTGAAG
>CAIWTJ010000078.1 GCA_903915535.1 Enhydrobacter aerosaccus | reverse complement strand
GAAGAGAGAAGGACGGAGCGATAATGGACGCCAAAGCAGTTCTCGCGATGATGAAGGAAAAGGACGTGAAGTTCGTGGACTTCCGTTTCACCGATCCTCGCGGCAAGTGGCAGCACACGGCCCGCATGGCCTCCGCCACTGACGAAGACACGTTCACCGATGGCGTGATGTTCGACGGCTCGTCGATCTCCGGCTGGAAGGCCATCAACGAGTCCGACATGATCCTGATGCCGGATCCCTCGACCGCCGTTCTCGATCCCTTCACCGCGCAGACGACGCTGATCGTCAACTGCGACGTCATCGAGCCCTCGACCGGCCAGCTCTACGCCCGCTGCCCGCGCTCGACCGCCAAGCGCGCCGAGGCCTACATGAAGTCGGCCGGCATCGGCGACACCGCCGTGTTCGGCCCCGAGCTCGAGTTCTTCGTGTTCGACGACGTGAAGTACAAGGTCGAGATGTCGGGCTCCTCGTTCAGCATCTCGTCGAACGAATCGCCGTGGAACTCCAATGCCGAGATCGAAGGCGGCAACCTCGCCCACCGTCCGGCCGTCAAGGGCGGCTACTTCCCCGTCCAGCCGGTCGATTCGATGAACGACCTGCGCGCCGAGATGATGTCGGTCTGCACCGACATGGGCCTGACGATGGAAATCCACCATCACGAAGTCGCCCCGGCGCAGAACGAACTCGGCTTCCGCTTCGACACGCTCGTGAAGACCGCCGACAACGTGCAGAAGTACAAGTACACGCTGCACAACGTCGCCCACAGCTACGGCAAGACGCTGACCTTCATGCCGAAGCCGCTCTACGGCGACAACGGCTCGGGCATGCACTGCCACCAGTCGATCTGGAAGGACGGCAAGCCGCTGTTCGCAGGATCCGGCTATGCCGATCTCTCCGAGACCGCGCTCTATTACATCGGCGGCATCATCAAGCACGCCAAGGCGCTGAACGCGTTCTGCAACGCCAGCACCAACTCCTACAAGCGCGTCATCCCGGGCTTCGAAGCCCCGGTGCTGCTCGCCTACTCCGCGCGCAACCGCTCGGCCTCGTGCCGCATCCCGTACGTGTCTTCGCCGAAGGGCAAGCGCGTCGAGGTCCGCTTCCCCGATCCGTCGGCCAACCCGTACCTCGCCTTCTCGGCGATGCTGATGGCCGGCCTCGACGGCATCCAGAACAAGATCCACCCGGGCGACCCGATGGACAAGAACCTGTACGACCTGCCGCCGGAAGAACTGGCGAAGGTTCCGACCGTCGCGGGCTCACTGCGCGAGGCGCTGAACTGCCTCGACGCCGACCGCAGCTTCCTCACCAAGGGCGGCGTGTTCACCGACGACCAGATCGACGCCTACATGGAACTCAAGTGGGAAGAGGTCTACGCCTGGGAACATCAGCCGGCCCCGATCGAGTACAAGATGTACTACTCGATCTGAGCCAGACGCTCGGACAGACAAACGGAAAGGCCGCCCTTCGGGGCGGCCTTTTTGTTTGAATAGTAATCTTAGCAAAGGCTGCACGACCGAGTTCCACTCTCAGGTGATCCCTTCGGAGGGCGGGGCAGCTACCCTGCCCCTGTCGGAATGATGCGGCTGCGAGACTCTGGTATTCCTTGTCGTCTTATAATTTGACCGCAAGCATCGAACGACGTGAGCGAATCATAGAAGTTATCAATCCCACTGGATTCGTTCGCCCTGTACCAGACTTCGACCAATACTCTGTAGAAGCCAAAAATTCTTACCCAGATTGGGTCGAGAAATGGGTGTCCATAATTATAGACAATGCAGCATTCCGGATTTTGCTGCCTAAACTCACCGACCGATTCGTATCGCTTGTTTTTCTCTGGATTGGACGGGCTATGGGTTCGCGTGATGTCGCTAATCGCGATGTCAATCAGCTGCTCGTCGCTGTAGTAGCGACCCTGGCTGTAGCAAAAACCAGTAAAATTTAGATACTCAAGCAAGATCAAAGGGCTGAGGAAGACAAGTAGCGCCAGAAATATCCTACGCACCGCTCGCCCCCTTGGACTCCGCCCGGAAAGTAACGTGGGCCGCGTCAGTCAGGCAACCACACCGTTTGTCATTCGACGATGTCCGGACGAACCCGCGGCTCACCGAGCTCAGGCGCAATCGCTGCGATATCGGAGAAGTAGATGGCGAGGAATTTGGCCATCAGATGCTGCAGTTCGCTGTCGGGTTGCCGGTCCCCGTCCGCCAGCGTCATTACCGTTTCCGTGGGCGTCTGCGTCCACAGCATCGAGCGTTCCGGCGCGCCAGGCAGTCCCGCGAAGCTGACGATCCCGAACCCCAGGGCGTCGAGCGAGCGCGCGTGACGGGTGAACGGGTTGTCCAAAGCGAGATCGCCAAGGGCGAAGCCTAACCTTCCCTTGGTGCCGTCACGCAACGATACTTCGTACTCTCGTCCTGCATCCCTGAACATCGCCCGGCTTTTTAAAACCGATTTTCGGATCATGGAAGGACCTGCTGTCGCGGATCGGCCTTTTGTTGGAGGATGCCGCAGGCAATTCGAGGGAATGAAAATGGGTTGGATGGATGACGCGATGGTCGAGCTGCGCCCCTGGATCGGGCGCGTGCGCATCACCGAGGACGATATCGGGTTGATGGCGGTCCGCCGGGTCGCGGCGACGTTCGATGTCGACCCCGCCTCGATCAAGGTCGGCCAGGAACTGCCGCCGCACTGGTTCACCGTGTTCTTTGCCGAGACCATCGTGCAGAGCGAACTCGGACCCGACGGTCATCCCAACAAGGGCATCGTGCTGCCCCCTATTCCGATGCCGCGACGCATGGGTGCCGGCCGCCGTGTCCAGATCATGGGCCGTCTCCGCGCCGGCGTGCCCGCGGTGAAGAAGGCCGAGGTCGCCGACATCGTCCCCAAGTCGGGCCGCTCGGGCGACATCTTCGTGCTGACCATGCGTCACACGATCGAGCAGGAGGGCAAGACCGTCGCGATCGACACGTTCGACGCCATCTATCGCCCCGCCGTCCCGCCGGGTCAGAAAACCACGGCCACCGTCGCCGCCCAGGCCCGCACCGATCATAAATGGAGTGAAGTCACCCCGCTCGCGAACACGCTCAACTTCCGCTACGGCGCGCTGACCTGGAACGCGCATCGCATCCACTACGATGGCGATTACACGCGCGGCGAGGAAGGCTACCCCGCGATCGTCTCAAACGGCGGCCTCTCGATGCATCTGATGATCAACGCGGCGCTGAAGCATGGCCGCGGCGAACTCACGGGCCTCACCGCCCGCCTCGTCCACCCGCTTTGGGTCGGCCAGTTGATCGATGTGCGCGGAGAGGAGCAGAAGGACGGCAAGCTCAAGATCTGGGCCGCCAACAAGGACGGCGTGCTGTGCGGCGAGATGGATCTGGAGTTCAAGTCGTGAGCGGGCCTCTCGCGGGCGTGAAAGTCATTGACCTCACCACGGTCGTCGTCGGGCCGATCTGCGCCCGCACCCTCGCCGACTACGGCGCCGACGTGATCAAGGTCGAGGCGCCGGGTGGCGACCTCTTGCGCACCATGGCCGAGGGGCATCGCAACGTCGGCATGTCGGGCAAGTTCATCAACTTCAACCGCAACAAGCGCTCGATCGGCATCGACATCAAGAAGCCGGAAGGCCTCGCTGCCCTGCGCAAGCTGATCGACCAGGCCGACGTGTTCGTGAGCAACGTGCGCCCCGAGGGGCTGGCCCGCGCCAAGCTCGATCATGCGAACCTGAGCAAGACCAACCCGCGCCTGATCCATTGCCAGATCCTGGCCTTCGGGCGCGACGGCCGATACTACAACCGCCCCGCCTACGATCCGGTGATCCAGAGCCTGTCGGGCGTCGCCGGCACGATCGCGCGCGCCACCGGCGAGCCGCGCTTCGTGCCGATGGTGATGAGCGACCACACCAGCGGCCTGATCGCCGCGCAGTGCATCGGCTTCGCGCTCTATCGCCGCGAGAAGACCGGCGTCGGCGAGGCGATCGACGTGCCGATGCTCGAGAACATGGCCTCGTTCGTGTCGAGCGAGCATCTCGGCGCCGCGACTTTCGATCCGCCGGTCGGACCGACCGGCGACGGCCGCCTGCTCAGCCCCAACTACAAGCCGGTGCCCACCAAGGACGGCTACGCCACGGTGCGTCCCAACACCAATGCCCAGGCCTTCGCCTTCTTCGACGCGATCGGCCGGCCCGAACTCAAGACCGATCCGCGCTTCGACAGCGCCGCGTCGCGCACCAAGAACGCCGCGGCCTACTTCGAAGTGCAGTCCACCGGCCTTATCGGCAAGACGACCGACGAATGGATCGAGCTGTTCGACAAGCTCGACGTGCCGGCCGCGCGCTACAACACGATCGACGAGCTGATGACCGACCCGCACCTGACGGACGTCGGCTTCTTCCGCGAGGAACATCATCCGACAGAAGGAAAGCTGCGCCGTACCAAGCCCGCCAATACCTTCTCCGGCGGCATGCGCGAACAGCAGGGCCACGCCCCTCTAATCGGCGAGCAGACACGCGAGATTCTTGCCGAGGCGGGCTATAGCGCAGCCGAAATCGAGACGATGCTGGCTGCCGGCGCGGTGCAGGAAAGCTCGAAGAAATAAGGCTTCTGCGTCCAGTAACGACCGTAATAGGCGGTTCAGTGCCGCGCGCTTAGACTCACGCGATGGCCCACAACTCGTGCCCACGGCACCTTTGTCATCCTGAGCGAAGGGAAGGATCCTTAGCTGCTCAGGATGACAGATTTAGCGCGGTTACTTTTAGTGACGGTTTAATTCTGCTTTTTAAAAACGTTACTTTTCGTAACTACCTTGCCGGATCAGCGCCGGATCGCGACCAGATTGAGCAGGGTTTCCTCCCGGTCAGCCGGCGGCGCGATTCCGAGAACGCGTTCCATGATGCCGAGGTCCGCCCGGCTCCACCAAAGATACGGCAGGGAAATCTGCGCCGGCTCGACCGCGAAGCCTGCCTCGCGAAGCATCGACAGATATTCCTCGGCGCTTCGCTGCACGTTCATCGGATGCCGGAAAAGCAGTCGGATCAGCCACGAGTGGATGTACTTCCGTGTCGACTCCGCGAACAGCAACAGGCCGCCCGGCTTCAGCACGCGGTGGAATTCGGCGAGCGCCTCGTGCTGGTCCATCAGGTGATGGAACGTCTGGTGACAGAGGATCATGTCGGCGGACTCACTCGGCACCGGAAGCCGCGAACTGCTGCCGCGTCTCACCTCCACCGTCAGCCCATGCTTCGCCGCTTCGCCCGCTGCCGCCTCGACCATGGTGTCGTCGATATCGACGCCGATCATCCGCTCCGGCCTGAAGCGATCGTGGAGAAGCTTGAACGATCGGCCCCAGCCGCAGCCGACATCGAGGATAACCGGGTAACTGGCCTGCCGGCTTGGGATCAGCCGCTCGAGGTCGATGATCGCGCGCTGGAGCACATGGCGGGTCCAGGTCCCGGTCCTCAGGAACCACATCCCGAACTTGGATTCGGGGACGTGGTCGCCGGTCTCGCTGGATATCGCCGCACTCATCTCAGGCTTCCGGAGCGGCCGTCAAAAAGGCCGATCGCCTTCGATCAGGACACGCTGCATCACGCGCTTCTCGCCCATCGGATAATCGACGTCGACGCGATGCATGGTGGCGCGGTTGTCCCAGATCACCGCGTCCCCCACCGACCATTTGTGGGCGTAGTGGAACTCGGGCTTGCGGCAATGCGCGGCCAGTTCGTCGAGCAATGCATCGCTTTCGGCGCGCTCCATACCGACGATGCGGTCGAGCCGGTTGAAGTTGAGATAAAGTGCCTTGCGGCCGTTGTCGGGATGCGTACGCACCAGCGGGTGCTCGACGTCGGGCGTCTCCGCGATCTCCTGCGCGGTGCGCGCCGACGGGCGATTGCGGGCGCGCGGCGTGTCGTAGGCATGGATGGCTCGCAGGCCGTCGATCCGCTTTTTCGTCGCCTCGGGCAGCGCCTCGTAGGCCGCACGCATATTGCAGAACCAGGTCTTGCCGCCGCTGCTCGGGATGTTGATCGAGTGCAGCAAGGTCGCTTTCGCCGGCGTCTGGAAATAGGAATCGTCGGTGTGCCAGTCTTCCGCGCGCAGCGCCGTCTTGTCGGTCGTGCCGTCGGCCATCAGGGTGCTGACCATCACCGACACTTCCGGCACCTCGCCACTGTGCTTGTAGCGCAGCAGCTGGATGCGCGGTGCGCCGAACACGGCGGCGAAGTCGCGGGTTTGTTGGGGCGTCATTGGCTCGCCGGGAATCTCGAGCAGGAGATGATCGCCAAGTGCCTTGTGCAGCATGGCGGCGATCTCGGGCCTGGCGATCTCTGTTCGGTCGAGCCCTTCGATGCGGGCGCCAAGGGCGGCGTTGGTCGGGACAATCCGGGGTATGCTCATCCCCCGAGATTAGCGCGCAAAAAGCGCGGAAAACAATTCCATGAGTCGAAGCCGCATCCGCTGGATGGCGGCTCTTGCCTTCTGCCAGGCGGGCAACGCACGCACGAAGGCATAGGCGCGGTCGCGCCAGTAGAAGAACCAGGTATCGAGGCGCGCGAACCAGCCGATAGCCATCAGGGTCGGCCTCAGCACCACGTAGAGCCGCGCCACGATTGCCGTCGCCAGCACCTTGCCAAACACCACGGCGGCGATGGCCGCCACGAACATGTGGTGCATTGCGAAGTAGATCGCGGAAAACTTGATCGGCAGGATCAGGATCGACGGTGCGACGAAAGCCAGCAGCGCCACATACGGCGGCAGCGTCTTCAGCCAGGCTTCGAGAGCGGCGATCGGGGCCCAACGCGCGAGCGCGGCCGTGATCCCGTTGAGCCAGCGGATCAGCGTCTGCTCGAAGAAGACGACCGCTGCGGCAAATGGAACGAGCAGCAGTTCGAGGGCGTACTTCAAGTGAACTTTCATGCAGCCCCCATGTAGCGCTCAATCGCGGCAATTTCAGGGGGATAACGGGACCGGGATGGGCGTATCCCGAACGGACCACCGCTTCCCGGTTCGCTTACGCCCTCTGAGGAATTCATGCCCTACAAGAAGGTTCTGGCCGGCGCATCGCTGGTCCTGCTCGCTTTTCTTGCCGTTCCGGCGGCCCATGCCGCGAATGATGGCGATATCAACGCCCCGGGCGCTCCTTCGACAAGCGCTCCCTCCCAGGCCACCCCGACCGCGAAGCCTCACCGGGTCATGGATCCCGCCAAGCGCGCCGCTCTCAGGGCCAAGCGCCAGGCAAAGCGCGAGGCGCGCCGTCAGGCCCGCCAGCAGCAGATGCAGGGCGCGGCGCCGAACTGAAAGAAAAAGGGCCGTCCCGAAGGACGGCCCTTGTGCCCTATTCCGGCTTCACACCGGCGGATTTCACCGCTGGAACCCATTTGTCGATGGAGGCCTTGAGCTGCGTCGCCAGCGCCGCCGGCGTCGCCTCTTCCTTGCTCGGCAGGTCGACGGCGAGCTCGGTCAGTCGCTTGACGATCGCGGCGTCGCTCAGTGTCTTCACGAGCGCATCGTTGATCCGGGCAATGTTCTCCTTCGACATTCCCTTGGGACCGAAGAACGCATTCCAGATCGAGACCTCATAGCCCTTGAGGCCGGAGCTATCGATTGTCGGCACGTTCGGCAGCTGCGGCAGCGACTTCAGGCTCGACACGCCTAGTGCCTTGATGTTTCCGCTGTTGATCTGCGCCAGCACGTTCACCGCCTGGTCGACCATGTAGTCGAACTGGCCGGAGACGAGATCGTTCAGCGCAGGACCCGTGCCCTTGTACGGGATCTCCAACACCTCGACCTTCATCATGCTGTTCAGCATCAAACCGCCCAGGTGCGACGCCGAGCCGATGCCGGCCATGCCGTACTGCACGGTCTTCTGGTTCGCGTTCACATAGTCCTGGAACTCGGCGAAGTTCTTCGCCGGCAGCGCCTTCTTGGTGACCAGTACCATCGGGTTGGTGCCGCCCATGCCGATCGGCTCGAGGTCCTTCAGGCTGTCGTACGGCAGCGATTTGTAGAGCGCGATGTTGACGGCGAGCGTGCCCATATGGGTGAACAGCAGCGTGTAGCCGTCGTTGTTCGCCTTCGCGACCTTGTTGACGCCGATGGTGCCGCCCGCGCCGCCGATGTTCTCGACCACGAGCTGCGAGCCCAGGATCTCGCTCATCTTCTGGCACAGGACGCGCGCCAGAGCGTCCGTAGGCCCGCCGGCCGCGAACGGCACGATCACGGTGATCGGTTTGGTCGGATAGGCCTGCGCCTGTACGGCAGGCGCAAGACCAGAGAGGCTGGCAGCTCCCACGGCCGCCAGCAGATTACGTCTTTTCATGATGCACACCCCTTCCGGGGCGCGCAGCTACACTGTTTTCACCAGCTCTGCAATGGCAGCGCCCACGGTCTTGGTGTCGCCGTTGCCGCCGAGGTCCTTCGTGCGCGGGTTCCCCTCAAGCAGCGATTCGGCGATGGCGCGCTCGATGCACTCCGCTGCCTCGGGATACCCCAGGTGGCGGACCATCATGGCGCCCGACCAGATCTGCCCGATCGGGTTGGCGATGCCCTGCCCCGCGATGTCCGGCGCCGAGCCGTGCACCGGTTCGAACATCGACGGAAACTTGCGCTCAGGATTGATGTTGCCCGACGGCGCCACGCCGATGGAGCCGGTCAACGCCGGACCAAGATCGGAGAGAATGTCGCCGAACAGGTTGGAGCCGACCACCACATCGAACCAATCCGGATTGCGCACGAAATGCGCGGTCAGGATGTCGATATGATACTGGTCCGCCTTGATCTCCGGGTACTTCTTGCGCATCGCGTCGAAGCGCTCGTCCCAGAATGGCATGGTGTGGATGATGCCGTTCGACTTGGTGGCCGAGGTGACGTGCTTCTTCTTCGTCGTCTTGGCGAACTCGAAGGCGAACTTCAACACGCGGTCGACGCCCTTGCGGGTGAAGATCGCCTGCTGGATCGCCATCTCGTCGTCGGTTCCCTGGAACATGCGGCCGCCGACGGAGCTGTACTCGCCCTCGGTGTTCTCGCGCACGACCCAGAAGTCGATGTCGCCTGGCTTGCGGTTGGCGAGCGGCGACGGCACGCCCTCGAACAGGCGGACGGGGCGCAGGTTCACGTATTCGTCGAACTCGCGGCGGATCGGGATCAGCAAGCCCCACAGCGAGACGTGGTCGGGCACGCCCGGCCAACCGACGGCGCCCAGGAAGATGCTCTCGTACTGCTTGAGCGTCTCCATGCCGTCGTCCGGCATCATCTTGCCGGTCTTGGCGAAGCGATCGCACGACCAGTCGAAGTCGGTGAACTCGAGCTGGAAATTGAAGCGACGCGCCGCGGCTTCCAGCACGCGCACGCCCTCCGGCACTGTTTCCTTGCCGATTCCGTCACCCGGAATGAGGGCGATCTTGTGCTTGGCCATGTGTTTCCTCTCCTTGCGTCACACGACGTATACTGAACGG
>CAIWTJ010000077.1 GCA_903915535.1 Enhydrobacter aerosaccus | reverse complement strand
CGAGAAAGGATCAAACGACAGACCATCCAACGCAGACGCTTGAACCACCGTGCAATCGCCGCTTAACATCAATCAGCAGATGCGCTGGAGCCTCTCTTCCAAATAGACTCGATCCGTAACAATTTATCTGACGACGGACACTCGAGAAGCTCGAGGATCTCGCGGGCCATGTCGTCGGCGTCGAAAGTGCCACCAACAACGAGCGCAAGCTCAAGGAAGCCAACGACGCCTGGGTCGCCAAGGGCGGCAAGCCGGCCGACATCCGCTCCTTCAAGACCGCGACCGAGACCGTGGCGGCGCTACGCGCCGGCCAGCTCGAGGCGGCGGTGAACATCGACGAGACCGCGACCGATCTCGAGAAGCGCGGCGGCGTGAAGATCCTGCTGAAGGGCCTCAACGGCACGCCGATCACCTTCGCCTTCCGCGACAAGGTGGTGGCCGAGGCCGCGGCCGAAGCGATCACGGCGATGAAGGCCGACGGCACCTACGACAAGCTGTTCGACCAGTTCGGCATGACGCGCCTCCCGGAGAAGGTCTTCAAGATCGTCGGCCCCGGCCCGACCTGAGCCGGCGTTCACGCAAAAGAAAAGGCCCTGTTCCGGAAGGAGCAGGGCCTTTTTCGTCGCGAGGTCTCGCTAGCGCCAGAACAGCGCCAGCAGGATGATGATCGGCAGGGGAATGCCGATCAGCCAAAGCAGAATGCCTTTACCGAAGCCCATGTCAGTCTCCTCTCTCTGAATAAAAACTAGTAACGCAGGCGACCGTCGCGGATGGCGCCGCCTTCCCACGCCGCGAGGCTTGCGGCGAGGGCGCCGGCCAGGAGCGAGGCTGCCAGCCAGAACGACAGCATCATGCCCACGCGGCGCGCCTGCTCGGCGGCCGCGCGCGCATCGGCCTCGACCGCCGCCACGCGCTTCTCGGCGTCGGGCAGGGAGAGGCCGGTACGGGCGGCGACGATCACGGCGAGGTTCTGCCGTTCGTCGGTGGTGAGAACGGGGCCGGTGCCCAGGCGCGTCAGCAGGCGCGTGGCCACCGCACGGTCGCCGTTGTAGTCGCGCGCGATGCCGGCGTTCGGCTGGTTACCCTGCGCGCGCGAGACGGCCACGTAGTCGTAGGCGAACAGCTGGTCGGTGAATCCGGCCGTGGCGCCGTCACGCGCGGCGACCATGCCCGCGCCCGTGCTCGCGCCGTGTACTGCGGCGCCGGTCAGGCTGGTGGTCACGGTGCCCAGCAGGATCGCCCCGCCCACGGTCGCGGCCGCCCAGGTCACCAGGCCATGTGCGGTGTCGCGGAAGAAAGCTTCGTGCGGATGCATCCCGCGCCACAGGTGGCGCAGGCGTCCGGTGAGATAGCCGCCGACCGCCGAGGCCAGAACCGCCGTCACGGTGATGTAGATGCCGGCCACGGTCGCGGCCTTGGTGGTCGTCGCGGCCGCGCCGTGCGACCAGGGATTCATGACGCTGAAGCCGATGCCGCTGCCGATCGCCAGCAGGATCAACGACAGGCCGGCCGATACCGCGGCGCCAGCCAGGATGGCCGACCAGGACACGGCCGAGCTCGGTGCCGGTTCGTTCTCGACGATGACGGTGTCGACCATGGCGAGTGTCTCCTTTTGCCCACCGCTGTAACGGGGAAAGGAGCGAGGCGTTGCCTAGGTCTTGCGGAAAACCACCGACAGATTGTTGGCCGGCATCTCGATCACGGTGGGGGCGCCAAAGCCGTGGCGCTGGGCCAGGACCTCGACCTCCTCGAGCTGGCGCAGGCCCCAGTCGGCATTGCGCGACCTGAGGTCGGCGTCGAAGGCTTCGTTGCTGGGGGCGGTAGGGACACCGCCGCGACGGTAGGGCCCGTAGAGAAAGAGTACGCCGCCGGACGGCAGCGCATCGCCCGCGCCCTCGATCAGGCCGACGGTCGCCGCCCACGGCGAGATGTGGATCATGTTGATGCAGAGGATCGCCGCCACACCGTCGACCGGCCATTCCCCGGCCGAGGCGTCGAGCGCGAGCGCCGGCCGCACGTTCGCCAGTCCGCGCGTCTGCGCCCAGGCGTCGATGCTGGCGCGCGCACTCTCGTTGGGATCGCTGGGTTGAAACGTGAGCGCGGGCAGCGCGGCCGCGAAATGCATGGCATGCTCGCCGGTGCCGCTCGCGAACTCGAGCACGAGGCCCTTCGGCGGCAGATACCGGCGCAGCACGTCGAGGATCGGATCGCGATTGCGCGCGACCGCCGGTGCTTCGCGTTTCATCGAGCGCTCTCCCCACTGGATTCGATCGCCTGCCAGATGCAGGCGGGCGTCGCCGGCCCGTCGAAATTTTTCACGCCGAGCGGCGCCAGCGCATCGAGGATCGCGTTCGTGATCGCCGGGAAGGCCGCGATCGCGCCCGCCTCGCCGCAGCCTTTGACGCCCAGCGGATTGGTCGTGCAGCGCGTCGGGTTGAAGCCCAGCTCGAACGACGGCAGGTCGTCGGCGCGCGGCAGGGCATAGTCCATGAACGATCCCGCAATCAGCTGGCCGCTCGCGGGATCGTAGTGCGTGCGCTCGAGCAGCGCCTGGCCCACGCCCTGCGCCATCGCGCCATGCGCCTGGCCCGCCGCGATCATCGGGTTGACCAGCACGCCGTAATCGTCGACGCCGCCATAGCGCACCAGCCGCACGCGACCGGTATCGCGGTCGATCT
>CAIWTJ010000076.1 GCA_903915535.1 Enhydrobacter aerosaccus | reverse complement strand
GGCAGGGCGCCCAGCGCGGCACCGCCCAGCAAAAGTCGGCGTCTTTCGATCGGGGACGACATGGGATCGGATGTTACGCTGTCCCGCAGGAGGAAACACGATGATCAAGCGCAAGCAACGCATCCCGATGCGCGACCTTTCGACCATGGCGGGCGAAGACCGCGAGGGTGTCGAGAAGAACGCGATGAACGGCCGCATTTTCAACATCTTCAAGGTCCTCGCGCACCATCCGAAGCTGGTGAAGCGATGGACGCCGTTCGCCGGCCACATACTGCAAAAACAGACATTGCCGTTCCGTGATCGCGAGATGTTGATCCTGCGCATCGGCTGGCTGAACCAGGCCGAGTACGAATTCGCCCAGCACGAGCTGATCGCGAAGAAGGGTGGTCTCACCGACGCCGACATCGCGAACATAAAGGAAGGGCCGAAGGCCAAGGGCTGGAGCGTGCACGAGGCCGCGCTGATGCAGACCGCCGACGACCTGTTCGAGAACTCCGTCGTCTCCGACGCGACCTGGGCGGTGCTGTCGAAGACCTATTCGACCGAGCAGCTCATGGACGCGGTGTTCACCGTCGGCCAGTACAACCTCGTGTCGTGGGCGCTCAACTGCTTCGGCGTGCCGCTCGACGACTTCCTGCCGGGGGCGCAGAAGGGATAGACCGCCAGTCTCTCAATCGCGCAGGACCACGCTCAGCAGGGAGCTGTGGACCTGCAGATGTCCATTGTAATCGATGAAGCCCAGCTTCCTGAACTTGTTCATGAAGTGGCTGACCCGGGAGCGCGTCGTGCCGATGATTTCGGCCAGCGTCTCCTGGCTGATCTCGGTGGTGATCGGCTGGGGGCCGCCCTCCTTGCCGAAGTTGGCGAGCAGCAGAAGCGTGCGCGCGAGGCGCTTTTCGCTGGAGTTGAACAACTGGTCGACCAGGTCTTCCTCCACCCGGCTGTTGCGCGTCAAAAGATGGGTGATGAACAACTGGCCGAATGTCGGCTCGGCAGCGAGCAGGCGCAGCATCTCGGTCTTGCCGACGCGGACGATTTCACTCTCGACCATCGCCTTGGCGCTCGAGAGCCTGAGCGGCTGGCCGATCAGGCAGCCCTCGCCGAAGAACTCCCCCGGACCGAGCAGCGCGACGACCGCCTCCTTGCCCTGCTTGGACGCGACGACGATCTTGATCTTGCCTGTCTCGACATAATAGACGGCGTTGGCCGCACTCGCCTGCGCGAAGACGACGCCGTTCTTGCGATAGACGGTCGTCGTGCGGCCGCGGCCCGCGCTGGCGAGGAAGGCTTTCGGATCGAACGTGGGAATCGCTTTGTTCTTGGCCACTGGTTCCCCATTGTACGAACGCGTACAGCGGCACCGTACACCTGATCTCCGGGCTCGTCCGGTCGCTAGTGATTGAAATCCGTCATGGCCTTGGCCTGCAGGAGCACTGCTGAAGGCTCGTAAGGCTTGTCATGGAAGGACGTGCCCGTGGGCAGCTTGCCCGGGCGCGGCAGGCCCGAGGTCGCTATCAGGCCGACCAGCGGCCAGTGCGCGGCGATCTCGACGGCCAGGTCGGTGCCATCCATCGCGCCGGGCATGCTGATGTCGGTAAAGAGCAGGCTTATGTTCGCATTCGACTGGAAGGATTGCAGCGCCTCGCTGGCACACCCTGCCTCGATCACATCATAGCCGGCGTGCCGGAACATGTCGGTCGCGCCCATGCGGGCGATGGCATCGTCGTCGACGACCATGACGATTGGCTTGGGCAAAAGGGACATGTGGTCGAACGCCTCTTGTTTCGCATGGTTCCCGCACGGCAGTCGAATTCCGAAAGCGGTCAATTGGGAACAGACTTCCCTCGCGAAGACTCTATGTTGAGCGGTTAATTCACCGCCTGGAGCTTGTTGAAGCATCGCGCCGCTCGTCGCCCTAGAAGATCGACTGCTTCATGCGTTCCCGGATGCCTGGACGCTTCGCAGGGCATCGTCGACACGGTGCATGAGCCCGTTGTCGTGCTCGACGAGAAGCTGCGCGTGATTGTCGCCAGCCGGTCTTTCTACGCGGCATTCAGGGTCGATCCCGAGGAAACCGAAGGCCAGCTGCTCTACGATCTGGGCGACGGCCAATGGGACATCCCCAAGCTTCGCGTGCTGCTCGAAAGCATCATTCCAGAGAAGGAAGTGATGGAAGGCTACGAGGTCGAGCACTTGTTCCCCGAGCTCGGCACGCGAACGATGCGGTTGAACGCCCGTCGGATCTTTTCAAAGGACGGCACGAACAAGACGATCCTGCTCGGTATCGAGGACGTGACGGCGCGGCTCAAGCTCGAAAGCGACAAGGAAGACCTGCTGCGGCAGAAGGAA
This sequence comes from Enhydrobacter aerosaccus, assembly GCA_903915535.1. GTDB lineage: Bacteria > Pseudomonadota > Alphaproteobacteria > Reyranellales > Reyranellaceae > Reyranella > Reyranella aerosaccus_C. The sequence goes on along the minus strand of CAIWTJ010000076.1, from coordinate 16,508 downwards.
ATGCTGCTTGCCGAGCTACAGCACCGCGTGGCCAACAGCCTGCAGATCATTGCCAGCGTCCTCGCGATGAAAGCCCGTTCCGTATCGTCGCTCGAGACGCGCGGTCATCTCGAGGATGCGCACAAGCGGGTGCTGTCCGTCGCCGCCGTCCAGAAGCAGCTTCATGCCGCCGAGGCGACCAGCACGGTCGAAGTGACGCCTTATCTCGAGAAACTGTGCGGCAGCCTGTCCGCCTCGATGATCGGCGACAGCCGCACGATCGTGCTCAAGGTCGTGGGCGACAAAGGCAATGCCTCGTCGCGCGATGCCGAGAGCCTCGGCCTGATCGTGACCGAACTCGTCATGAATGCCCTCAAGCACGCCTTCCCCGAGGACAAGCCCGACGGGATCATCACCGTCGAATACGACGTCTCCGGCCCCAACTGGGAGCTGGCGGTTTCCGACAATGGGGTGGGCAAATCCGACGCCGTTGCCACTCCGGGCGGCACGGGCCTGGGGACCGGCATCGTCAAGGCGCTGTCGCAACAGCTCGAGGCCCGGATCGAGACCGTCACGGATACGCAAGGCACCAGGGTGTCGATCGCGCACGCGCCGTCTCCGAAGACGGCCCTCCGCGCCGTTTGAGCCTCGTCAAACGGCGCCCTCGGAGACCTCTATCTATCCCGCGGCTTCGGGCTCGTGCCATTCGGCGACCATCGCCTCGGTCGTGATGAGGAGACCCGCGATCGACGCGGCCCCCTGCAGGGCCATGCGTACGACCTTGGCGGGATCGATGATGCCGGCCTTCATCATGTCGACGTAGGTACCGCTCTGGGCGTCGTATCCCTGGCGGATGTCGCCCTTCTCGAGCAGCTTGCCCGCGATCACCGCGCCGTCGACGCCCGAGTTGGCGTAGATCTGGCGCGCCGGCGCCTGCAGCGCGCGGCGGATGATGTCGATGCCGACCCGCTGGTCGTCGTGGCCGGCGCGCAGCGACTTGAGCTCCCGGCTGGCATAGAGCAGCGTCACGCCGCCCCCGGCGACGATGCCTTCCTCGACGGCCGCCTTGGTCGCATGCATGGCGTCGTCGACGCGATCCTTGCGTTCCTTGACCTCGAGCTCGCTGCCGCCGCCGACCTTGATGATGGCGACGCCACCGGAGAGCTTGGCCAGCCGCTCCTGCAGCTTCTCGCCGTCATACTCCGAGGTCACGGTCTCGATCTGCTTGCGCAGCTGCGCGCACCGGGCCTGGATGTCGGCCTTCTTGCCGACGCCGTCGATGATCGTGGTGTTGTCCTTGTCGATGCGCACCTTCTTGGTGCGGCCCAGCATGTCGAGAGTCACGTTCTCGATCTTGATGCCGAGATCCTCGCTGATCACCTTGCATCCGGTCAGGATGCCGATGTCTTCGAGCATCTCCTTGCGCCGATCGCCGAAGCCCGGCGCCTTGACCGCCGCGACCTTGAGGCCGCCGCGCAGCTTGTTGACGATCAGCGTGGCCAGCGCCTCGCCGTCGATGTCCTCGGCGATGATCAGCAGCGGCTTGCCGCTCTGCGCCACGGCTTCGAGCAGCGGCAGCATCGCCTGCATGCCCGACAGCTTCTTGTCGTGCAGCAGGATGTAGGGATCGGCGAGCTCGACGATCATCTTCTCGGCATTGGTCACGAAGTACGGCGAGAGATAGCCGCGGTCGAACTGCATGCCCTCGACGATCTCCAGTTCGGTCTCGATGGACTTGGCTTCCTCGACGGTGATCACGCCCTCGTGGCCCACCTTCTCCATCGCCTTGGCGATCATCTTGCCGATCTCGGCGTCGCTGTTGGCGGAGATCGTGCCGACCTGGGCGATCTCGGCGTTGGTCGCAACTTTCTTCGACGCCTTCTTGATGCTCTCGACGACAGCCTCGACGGCGAGGTCGATGCCGCGCTTGAGGTCGAGCGGGTTCATGCCGGCGGCAACCGCCTTGGCTCCCTCGCGCACGATCGCCTGGGCGAGTACCGTCGCGGTCGTGGTGCCGTCACCGGCATGGTCGCTGGTGCGCGTCGCGACCTGGAGCACCATCTGGGCGCCCATGTTCTCGAAGCGGTCGGTGAGCTCGATCTCCTTGGCGACGGTGACGCCGTCCTTGGTGATGCGCGGGATGCCATACGACTTGGCGAGGACGACGTTGCGGCCCTTTGGGCCCAGCGTCACCTTCACGGCGTTGGCGAGGATATCGACGCCGCGCAGCATGCGGTCGCGGGCATCAGCTCCGAATTTGACTTCCTTGGCGGCCATGATCTCGTTCTCCCTTAAGCGGCTTTTTTGGTCTTGGTGGCGGCGTGATCGGTCACGCCCATGACGTCGGACTCCTTCATGATCACCAGGTCCTCGCCGTCGACCTTGATCTCGGTGCCGGACCACTTGCCGAAGAGGACGCGGTCGCCGACCTTCACGTCGAGCGGATGGAGCTTGCCTGCTTCATCGCGCGCGCCGGCGCCAACGGCGACAACGTCGCCTTCGATCGGCTTTTCCTGGGCGTTGTCGGGAATGAAGATGCCGCCCGAAGTCTTGGCTTCGGGCTGGACAGGGCGAATCAGGACGCGGTCCTGCAGCGGACGCAATTTCATGGAGGGTCTCCTCGGACCGATTTCGGGGTTAACCGCAATGTCGGAGCGAGAAAGACAATGCCGCCGTGCATATGGTGCGCCGACGCGCCGATTGCAACGACCGGGCTTCGGTTATCGCCGACGCGAGGGACTTCTCGTATCGCTGCCGAAATTATCCTGCGGCGCCGGCTTTACCGCTCGAATCGCATGCGCGCGGCAGTCGTCTGTTTCAAGCGGGCCTGAATTTAAGCGCCAGTAACGACCGTAATGAGGGATCCCGGAGAAGGCTCCTATGCTGGCCGCTCAACAGCCTCGCAGGAGAATCTCATGACCGGCACTGCCACTCCCGACACACAAAGGATTCCGCGCGAGAACGGCCGCTTCGTCAAAGGCGGTCCGGGCCGGCCGCGCGGGTCAATCAACCGTGGCGATCCGGTGATGGCGCGGGCCGTCGTGACGACTTTGCTCAAGCTCGGGAGTCTGGAACGTCGCATCGCTCTGCTGGAAGGCGAGTTGAAGAGGCGCCAGCGTGCGGCAGAGCCGAAACGGCGGTTTGTCGACGGTTTTCGACGGTTATTCGGCGGGCGCGACGCCGGCAAAACCCAGTCTTCAAGGGCTTCCACCGCGTCCGACGGTCTCCCACACCGATTATAAACGGTGAAAACCGTTCAAGCCCTATGCCTTGCCGCTGACGCCTGCCGAGGCGAAGGTCGCCATGCCGTTGTGACAGGCGGCGGCGGCCTTGAGGATCGGCACCGCGAGCGCCGCGCCGGAGGCTTCGCCCAGGCGCATGTCGAGATCGAACAGCGGCCGCTTGGCGATCGTTTGCAGCAGCCGCGTGTGGCCGGGCTCGGCCGAGCGGTGCGCGACCAGGCAATGATCGAGCGCGTGATGATCCGCGGCGAACAGCACCGCGGCGGCGGCGGTGCAGACATAGCCGTCGAGCAGCACGGGGATGCGGCCCATGCGGGCGGCGACGATCGCGCCTGCGATGGCGGCCAGTTCCTCGCCGCCGACGGCCGCCAGCAGCGCGAGCGGATCGCGCGCGGCGATGAGCGTCTTGTGATGCGCCAGCGCCTCGTCGATCACCGCGATCTTGGTCGCAAGGGCGGCACCCTTCACGCCGGTGCCCGGGCCCGCCCAGTCGGCACCCGTGCCGCCGAACAGCGCCGCGCACAAAGCGGCGGCGGCGGTCGTGTTGGCGATGCCCATTTCGCCGAGGCAGAGCACGTCGATGCCGGGCTCCGCCGCCATCATGCCGTAGGTCATCGCGTTGGCCGCGCGCGCCTCGCTCATGGCGGGCGCGGCGGTGAAATCGGCCGTCGGATGGTCGAGGTCGAGTTCGTAGATGCGAAGGTCGGCGTCGATCGCGGTCGCGAGCTGGTTGATCGCGGCACCGCCGTCGAGGAAGTTTTTCACCATCTGTGCCGTCACTTCCGGCGGATAGGCCGAGACGCCGCGGCGGGCCACGCCATGGGTGCCCGCGAACACGGCGATGCGCGGCCGCTCGACCCTGGGCTCGGCGCGGCCCTGCCAGGCGGCCAGCCATTCGGCGATTTCCTCCAGCCTGCCCAGCGACCCCGGCGGCTTGGTCAGCTCGGCCTGGCGGCGCAGCACCTCGGTTTGCGCGGCCTGGTCGGGTCCCGGCAGCTCGCGCAGGATGCGGCGCATTTCGTCGAAAGAAGCAGGTGTTGGGGCGTTCATCGTGGGCCGGAACCTCCTATATTTGCTCCACCATGACCAGCCCCAACGATCCCCCCAACGACCTCCCCGGCCACCGCCCGTCGTCGTTCGACGAATGGCTGCAGGCCTTCAAGGAACAGGTCTCCTTCTTCACCGGCCTGAAGCTGACCGACGGCAGTGCGCCCCGGTGGCAACTGGCCGACGTCCTGCCGGTGCTGCCGGTCGTGGGGGGCGTCGTGGGTCTGGCGGCTGGCCTGGTGTACGCGATCGTGCGCGGCATGGCGGCGCCGGGCTGGCTGGCGGCGGCGCTCGCCGTTGGCACGTCGGTGCTCGTCACGCGGGCACTGCACGAGGACGGGCTTGCCGATACGGCGGACGGGCTGGGGCCGCATGCGCTGGAAACGCCGCGCCGCCTCGAGATCATGCGCGACAGCCGCAACGGCACTTTCGGCGTACTGGCGCTCGCGCTCACGGTGCTGATCAAGGTCGCCTGCCTGGCCCAGTTCGGCGGCGGCGCCGGGCTCACGCTCCTGATCGCCACGCACGCGATGTCGCGCGCGGTACTGGCCTATCCATTGCTCGCCTTCTCGCCGGTGCGACCGGACGGTCTCGGCGTGCTCGCGGGCAAGCCCAGCGACAACGATGTCTGGCTCACGGTCGGCATCGGGGTTGCGCTCTGTGTCCTGACGCTGAGCGGGCAGAGTCTTTCTTTGGCGATCCTGCCGCCGTTGGCCGTAATGGTCACGACGTGGTTCGCCGCGCGCTGGATCGCGGAGCGAATCGGCGGCTACACCGGCGATACGCTGGGCGCACTCGAGCAAAAAGCCGAGGTGGTCTTCCTCGTCACGGCCGCGCTCGTCATCGCGCACTGAACAACAGGAGAAAAAATGGCGAAGGCGCCCGAGGACAAGGCCAAGGATACGGGATTGATCACGCGCTGGTGGTGGGTACGGCACGCGCCGGTGCCCAATCCCGAAGGCCGCTGCTACGGTCAGTTCGACAAGGATTGCGACGTGAGCAACGAGGCGCTGTTCAGGCACCAGGCCAAGCTGCTGCCCAAGGGCGCGGTCTGGTATTCCTCTAACCTGCTGCGCGCACGCAAGACCGCCGAGCATCTCGGCAAGGCCGGCGCGCAATTCGGCGATGTGGTGATCGATCCCGATCTCGCCGAGCAATCGTTCGGCGAGTGGCAGGGCCTCACCTACGGCGAGATCACGGCGAAGCCCGGCAACGGCCATCTCTTCTGGCTGGCGCCGCCGGAGTTCCGGCCGCCGGGCGGCGAGAGCTTCAGCGACCTGCGCGACCGCACGGTGCGGTCGATCGAGCGGCTGACGAAGAAATATCCCGGCCGCGACATCGTGGCGACGGCGCATGGCGGCACGATCCGCGCGGCGCTGGCGCACGCCTTCAACATGCATCCCGAAGCCGCGGTGCGCTTCGAGATCGACAATGTCTCGGTCACCCTGATCGAGCATTACGAGAAGGCCGATCCCGCGCATGCGTGGAGGGTCATCTTCACCAACTACATGCCGCGCGAGATCGCGCATGCGCATGGCGCTGGAAGCAAGGCATGAAGACCACGGCGGAACTTGCGACCGCCCAGGCGGATTTCTGGAACGGCAAGGGCGGCCAGATGTGGCTCGCCGCCTACGATCGCATCCAGAAGAGTCTCGCGGGTTACAGCGAGAGCGTCCTCGCCGCGGCTGCCGCCCAACCCGGTGAGAAGGTGCTCGATGTCGGCTGCGGTACCGGCACGACGACGGGCCGCCTTGCGGCCGCCGTTGGCCCGAAAGGCCATGTGCTGGGAGTCGACATTTCCGAGGCGCTGATCGGCGTCGCGCGCGGGCAGAAGCTCGTCAACGCGACGTTCGCCGTCAGCGACGCCACGACCTATCCCTTCGAGGCCGCATCGTTCGATCTCGTCTTCTCGCGCTTCGGCGTGATGTTCTTTGCCGATCCGGTCGTGGCCTTCGAGAATCTGCGCCGGGCGATGAAGCCGTCCGGCCGGCTGGTCTTCGTGTGCTGGCGCACGCCGCAGGAGAATCCCTGGGGCTCCGTGCCGATGCGCGCCGCCGCGCCGCACCTGCCGCCGATGGAGCGACCGGGACCGGAAGATCCCGGCCAGTATGCGTTCGGCGACCGTGCGCGAGTCGAGCGCATCCTCAAGGCGGCGGGTTTCGGTGTGCCGACGTTCGCCAGGCTCGACGAGATGAACTTCATGGGCAAGGACGTACCCGAAGTGATCGACAATCTCGGCAGGTTCGGGCCGCTGGCGCGCCTGTTCGGCGAGGCGACGCCTGAGCAGGTCGCCAAGGCCAGGCAGGCGATCGCGGAGGCGCTCGCGCCGCATGCCGCTGCCGATGGCGTGAAGCTGCCGGGCGCGTGCTGGCTGGTGAGCGCGGCCCAGCACTGATGGAGCACGCGACGACGTTTCCGTTGCCGCCGGTCTCGCTGGTCCTGGGCGGCGCGCGCTCGGGCAAGAGCACCTACGCCGAGAAGCTGGCGACGGGCACGCTGTTCGGCGGCACGCCGAAGCCCGCGCTCTACATCGCGACGGCGGAAGCAGGAGACGTCGAGATGGCGACCCGCATCATGGCGCACCGCGCGCGGCGCGGGGCCAACTGGACCACGATCGAGACGCCGCTCGCGCTCGACGAGGCGGTGTTGGCCAATGCGGTCGCGGGCCGGCCGATCCTGGTCGACTGCCTCACGCTCTGGCTGTCCAACCTGATGCATGCCGAGCGCGATCTCGACGAGGCGGCGGACGAGCTGGTGCGCGCGCTCGAAGGGCTCGCGGCGCCGGTGGTGTTCGTGAGCAACGAGGTGGGGCTCGGCATCGTGCCCGAGACCTCGCTCGGCCGCGCCTTCCGCGATGCCCAGGGCCGGCTCAACATGCGCATGGCCGAGCGCGCCGATCGCGTGATCTTGCTGACCGCGGGCCTGCCGCTGGTGTTGAAAGACCGGCCGCATTTCCGCCCTGAATCGTGATATAATCTGTCGTGATATAAGCTTTCTCGCGGTCACAAGAGCGCTTCCCCCTCAACACGCGCCGACCGTCAAACAAGGAGCAGAGTATGAAGCTCGATCGCCGATCCGTTCTCGCGGGCACCGCTGTCGCCGTCGCCGCGCCTTTTCTCGCCGCCACGCCGTCGCGCGCCGACGCCAAGCGCCAGTCGCTGGTCGACCAGTGCCTCGAGTCCAGCCGCAAGGTGCTGAGCGGCAAGGACTATCCCGACACGCTGAAGCTGATGCCCAAGGCGCGGGCCGTGCTGATCATTCCAGAGCTGGTGCAGGGCGGCTTCATCATCGGCGCCGCCGGCGGCCGCGGCACGCTGCTGACCAAGAGCGGGCCCGGCAACTGGAGCTATCCCGCGTTCTACGGCATGGGCTCGGGCAGCCTGGGCTTCCAGATCGGCGGCAAGGTCTCCGAGATCGTATTCATCGTGCTGACGGAGAAGGGCCTGAACGCGCTGCTGAGCAGCAAGTTCAAGTTCGGCGCCGAGGCGGGCGTGACCATGGTCGCGGTCGGCGCCGGCGTCGAGGGCGCCACGACGGCGGCCGGCGGCGCGGACATCGCCGCCTTCTCGAATTCCACCGGGCTGTTCGCGGGTGCCTCGATCGAGGGGTCGTATCTCGATGCCGACAACGACTGGAACGCGATCTACTACGGGCCCGGCGCCACGACGCAGGCGATCGTGAACGATCACCGCTTCACCAATCCCGGCGCGGAACCGCTGCGCAAGTTCTTCGCCAAGTGGTGATGACGAGTAGCGACTAGAGGCCGATCGACAGCTTGGCCTTGGTCTTGGCCTTCACTTCGTCGACGGTGACGCCGTCGGCGAGCTGAAGCAGGGTGACGCCACCCGGGCCTTTCTTGTCGACACCGAACACGCCCAGCTCGCTGATCACCATGTCGACCACGCGCCGGCCGGTGAGCGGCAGGGTGCATTCCGACAAGAGCTTCGATGCGCCGTCCTTGGAGACATGCTCCATCGTGACGATCACGCGCTTCACGCCCGCGACCAGATCCATCGCGCCGCCCATGCCCTTCACCATCTTGCCCGGGATCATCCAGTTGGCAAGGTCGCCGTTCTCGGCCACTTCCATGGCGCCCAGGATCGACAGATCGATGTGGCCGCCGCGGATCATCGCGAAGCTGTCGGCCGAACTGAAGTAGGACGTGCCCTTCACCTCGGTCACGGTCTGCTTGCCGGCGTTGATGATGTCGGCGTCGACTTCGTTGTCGTAGGGGAAGGGGCCGACGCCCAGCATGCCGTTCTCGCTCTGCAGCGTGATGTCGACATTCTCCGGCACGTAGTTCGACACCAGCGTCGGGATGCCGATGCCCAGGTTCACGTAGAAGCCGTCCTTCAGTTCGCGGGCGGCGCGGGCTGCCATCTGATCGCGGGTCCAGGCCATCGTTGTTCTCCTAAGCCTTGCGAACGGTACGTTGCTCGATCTGCTTGTCGTACGGCGCGCCGCAGATGATGCGCTTCACGAATACAGCCGGCGTATGGATGTGATCGGGGTCGAGCTGGCCGACCTCGACCAGCTCCTCGACCTCGGCGATGCAGATCTTCGCAGCCGTGGCCATCATCGGATTGAAGTTCCGCGCGGCCTTGCGGTAGACGAGGTTCCCCGACTTGTCGCCCTTCCAGGCCTTCACGAGGGCGACGTCGCCGAACAGGCCGCGCTCCATCACATAGTCCTCGCCGTCGAAATTCTTGATCTCCTTGCCCTCGGCCACCAGCGTGCCGACACCGGTCTTGGTGTAGAAGGCCGGGATGCCGGCACCGCCGGCGCGCACGCGCTCGGCCAGGGTGCCCTGCGGATTGAACTCGAGCTCGAGCTTTCCGGCGAGGTAGAGCTGGGCGAAGGTCTTGTTCTCGCCGACGTACGACGAGATCATCTTCTTGATCTGGCCGGTCTCGAGCAGCAAGCCCAGGCCCGCGCCGTCGATGCCGGCATTGTTGCTGACGCAGGTCAGGTTCTTGACGCCCGAGTCGCGCACCGCATGGATCAGCTTGTCGGGAATGCCGACGAGCCCGAAGCCGCCGCACATCAGCATCTGACCGTCCTTCAGGACGCCTTCCAGAGCCGACTTCGCGTCCTTGTAAACCTTGTTCGCCATGTCACCTCGTCCTCAGACGGGTGTCATACGGCGGCGGAGGGGGCGGAGGCAACCTTGCTATGATGACTGTGCAGCTTGGCCCCCAGGACGCGCCGGATATCGTTGAATTCCGGGCTCGCCACGTCGCGCGGGCGGGCGAGCGCCAGGGCATTGTCGCTCTCGATCCGGCCGGGGCCGGGCGTCATCACGACGACGCGGCCGGCGAGGAAGATCGCTTCCTCGACCGAGTGCGTCACGAACACGACGGTGAGCTTGGTGCGCTCCCAGATCTCCAGCAGCTCGTCCTGCAGCCGCTCGCGCGTCATGGCGTCCAGCGCACCGAACGGCTCGTCCATCAGCACCATCTCGGCGTCGTTGGCGAGCACGCGCGCGATCGCGACCCGCTGCTTCATGCCGCCCGAGAGCTGGTGGGGATAGGCCGTCGCAAACTTCTGCAGGCCCACGAGATCGATGAACTTGTCGACGGTGGCCTTCACCTCGCCGCTCGACAGGCCGCGCGCGATCGGGCCGAAGGCGATGTTGTCGCGCACCGAGAGCCACGGGAACAGCGCGTAGTCCTGGAAGACCATGCCGCGGCTGGGATCCGGATTGCCGATCGGCTTGCCCCACATCAGCGCCTGGCCCGACGTCGGCTGCTCGAAGCCCGCCATGATGCGCAGCAACGTCGACTTGCCGCAGCCCGAGGCACCGATCAGGCAGATGAACTCGCCCTTGGAGATCGACAGGTTCGCGCCCGACAGCGCCGTGATCGTCTGGTCCTGCAGCTTGAAGATCTTGGAGACGTCCTTGATCTCGACGATGGGGAGCTCAGCCATGATGGTTGGGGCTCCAGCGCAGCAAGCGGTTGCCGATCGCCACGACCACGCGATCAGAGAGATGGCCCGCGAGGCCGATCACGATCATGCCGCAGATCACGAGGTCGGTGCGCGACAGCGTGCGCGCATCCATGATGACCGCGCCCAGTCCCTGCGGCACGCCGGTCATCTCGCCGACCACGATCACGAACCACGCGAGGCCGAGACCGAGGCGCAGGCCGGTGAAGATCGACGGCACCGCCGCCGGCAGCACGACCTTGTAGAACTGCGCGTTGCCGCGGCAGCCCAGCATCGACGCCGCCTCGAAGAGCTTGGGATCGACGGCGCGCACGCCGAAGATCGTGTTGAGAAGGATCGGATAGAAGGCGCCGAGGCAGACCAGCGCGAAGGCCGACTTGGCGCCGAGGCCAAACAGGATCATCGACAGCGGCAGCCACGCCGTCACCGGGATCGGCCGCATGATCTGCAGGAACGGATCGAGCAGCATGCGCGCCACGGGCAGGCGGCCGATCAGCAGGCCGATCGGCAAGGCGAACGACGCCGCCAGCGCGAAGCCGCCATAGACGCGGCTCATGGAGGCCAGCAGGTGCGTGAGCAAGGTCGCGGAGTAGGCGTCGTCGTAGATGCCGCCGACGGCGAAGTCGATCATGTACTCGCCGACCTGGTAGGGCGTCGGGATCAGCATGGTCCACTGATTCGTGGTCGCCACCTGCCAGAAGGCCAGCAGGAGCAGCGGCACGATCAGCGCGAGCGCCGTCGGCTGGAGGCGGCGCCAGGTCTTCATCGGACGTTACGCGGCCGCGATCTCGTTCGAGAACTTCGGATTGAGGAAGGTGTCGAACTTCGGCAGCTGGCGGATCTGCTTCAGCTCGAGCATCTGCTGGGCGTAGGTCTTGGCCTGGCCCAGCACCTTGTCGTCGAGCTTCCACACATATTCGACATTGTTGGCGCCCAGCGCCTGGTCGACCGCGGCGCGGTTGGCGCCGAGCTTGGCCACCGTCATGTCGGTGACGGCGGGCTTGTTCGCCATCATGTATTCGACGGCCTGGCGATGCGTCTTCAGCATCAGCGTCACCAGCTCGGGCGACTTGGTGGCGGTGTCGGCGTGCGTCGCGAAGATCATGTTCAGGCCGCCCATCGGCGTGGAGTAGGGATACTCCACGAGCTGGCCCTGGCCGCTGGTGATCGAGAGCGCCGGACCCGGCTCGGCGCCGACGTAGGCGTCGATGTCGCCGCGCGCAAGCATCGTCGGCATCTCGCCGAACGGCACGCGCACAGCCGTCACGTCCTTGATCGACAGGCCTTCCATGCGCAGGCGCTCCATCACGAACACTTCCTGCGTCGAGCCCGGCCAGATGCCGACCTTGTGGCCCTTGAGGTCCTTCAGCGTCTTGATGTCGGAACCGGCCTTGGAAATGATGCCCATGCCCTTGTTCGAGAGCGCGCCCACGACGGTGACCGGCTCGCCGACCGCGGCGCCCAGGATACCGGCGGCGATGCCGAAGGTGCCGAAGTCGACCGACTTGGTGACGACCGCGTTCTTGCCGTCGGTCGGGCTGTCGAACACGACGATCTCGATCTTGGTCCCGGCCGGCGCGAACTTCTCGTAGAAGTAGGGCGGCATCGAATGGACCAGGCGCAGCGCGCCCATCTTCACGGTCTTGCCCTGCGCGCGGACAATGGCGGGTGCGGCGAGCATGCTGGCGGCAAAGCCCGCGCTGGCGAGCAGACGACGGCGTTGGATCATTGGAAGACCTCCCCTAGAGTCAGGGAAGCCTCGCAACTCGCGTGCCAATCTACAGTGGCAGGACGGTCAACTGCTTGATCAACTCCCCGTCAGCCCGCAGCGCGTCGAGGATCGTGAAATGATTGGCCCCGGCCACCGGGATCAGCGCCCCCGGCAGATGCTCGGCGGCGCGGCGGGAGTGCAATTTTCGCGAGTCTTCGACCAGGGGCGGCAGCTCGGCCGTGCCGTAGGCGATCGCCAGCGGCTTTTTCACCATGGGCAGGCGCAGCGGCGAGAGCTTCACCAGCTCGTCCTCGGTGAACTGCATCTTGTCGTTGAGGTAGGTGTCGCGGATCGGCCCCAGCTCGAACACGCCCGAGATCGACAGGCCCGCGCTCACGCGGCGATGGCCGAAGCACTGCGCCGTGAGATGGCCGCCCGCCGACCAGCCCGACAGCACGACCTTGCCCTCGATGCCGTGCTTGCCGCCATTGGCGCCCAGCCAATCCAGCGCTTGGTGGATCTCGTCGACGATCTCCGTGAGCGTCGCATCGGGCGCCAGCGTGTAGCCCGGCAGCGCCGCCGACCAGCCGCGCTCATAGGCGCCCGCGATCAGGCTCGCGAACTGGTCCTTGGAGTTGCGCTGCCAGTAGCCGCCGTGGATGAACACGAAGCAGGGCGCGTTCGGGTCCTTGGCCGGGAACAGGTCCCAGGTGTTTCGTTCCTTCGGCCCATAGGCGAGGTCGAGATGCTCGCGATGCGCGTTGCGGAAGGCGGCCGATGCCGCGATGCGCGCCTCGTTCAGCGCCGGGCTGTTCTTGACCGCGTCGCTGTTGTTGTACGCCGCGTCACGCTCCGCGCGGCTCATCTTGCCCCAGTTCTTCATGGAATTTCCTCGCTTCAGAAAAGAACGGACGGCATGTACGCGCCCTTGGGTTCGTCGTAGAGGCCTGTGGTCATCAGCGTCATCTGATAGACGAGCTTCAGGCCCGCATCGAGACACCATTTGAAGACCTCGTAGTTGCGGGTGGGCAGCAGGAGGCCCGGTCCTCCGAACGCCGGCGAGGCGCCGATCAACGCCATCAGCCCCTCGTTCGTTTCGGCAACGCTGTGGCCGAAGAAGGCGACGCCCGTCGTGTAGCCCGTGATCCGCCCCCGATGCTCGACGAGCGCGGCGGCCTTCTGGCCAATGGCGTCGCGCAGTTCGACGTCGCGGTCGAAGCCATGGACCTGGCGGCAGAGCGCGTTGCAGGCGGCGACATCGCCAGCGGTCACGGCGCGGACGTCATGGCCGGGAAGAGTCTGTCCGAGTGGTTTTCCCTGCAGGATCGATACGGTCTCGCGCGTGTAAAAGCCCAGCTTGGTGTAGAGGCAGAGCGAGCGGTTGTGGAAGCCGGCCTGCAGGAGGCGCACGCCGGGAGCCTGTCGTTGCGACGCGCGGGCGATCACGTCCTGCATCAGGCGGCCACCGATCCCGTGATTCTGAATCGTGGGATCGACGGTGATCGGACCGACGCCCGCGATGCTGGCGCGCTCGTCGAGGAAGTTGCTGCCGGCGATCCGTCCATCCACTTCGGCGACGACAGAATAGAAGCCTGGATGACTGAGCAGCATCGACATCGTTTCGGTTGCCACCTCGGGCGACGGAAAGTCCGGCGGGAAATTGTGCGCCGTGCACACCGACCGGAAGGCTTCATAGCAAATGAGGCCGCAGGCCGACGCGTCGGCGGGAATTCCAGGTCGCAGAACGATGCTCATCCGTGGCTCTATCCTTTGAAGGCCCGAAGGCTCACTATTGCGAAAAACAAGCTTGGAGGAAACGACCATGCCGAACCGTCGAACCGTGTTGGGGGCCACCGTGAGTCTTATTGCAGCAGGTATTGGCGGCAGCGCCGCCAAAGCGGACACCGCCCCCGAAGTCACCACCGCCTACGGCAGGATCCGCGGCATCACCGCCGGTGGCGTACACGCCTTCAAGGGCATTCCCTACGGCGCGTCGACCGCGGGCGCGAACCGCTTCATGCCACCGCGCAAGCCCGAGGCCTGGACCGGCGTGCGCGAGACGATCGCCTACGCCGGCCGCTCGCCGCAGGCGCCGGGGAGCGCGCAACGTCCGGAGCTGGCCAGCGTCTGGGGCCCGGTCGACACGCTGCCGGTCGGCGAGGACTGCCTGACGCTGCACGTCTGGACGCCCGCGCTCGACAACGCCAAGCGGCCGGTCATGGTCTGGCTGCACGGCGGCGCCTTTTCCTACGGCTCGGCCAACTCGCCGCGCTACGACAGCATCAACCTCGCCAAGCGCAACGACGTCGTGGTCGTGGCGGTCAACCACCGGCTCAACATCTTCGGCCATCTCGATCTCTCCAGTATCGGCGGTGAGAGGTTCGCGCAGTCGGGCAATGTGGGCGTTATCGACCTGGTGGCGGCGCTCGAGTGGGTGCGCGATCACGCGGCGCGTTTCGGCGGCGATCCCGGCAACGTCATGATCTTCGGCCAGTCGGGCGGCGGCGGAAAGGTGAGCGCGCTGCTCGCCATGCCGGGCGCCAAGGGCCTGTTCCACAAAGCGGTGATCCAGAGCGGCGCCAGCGTGCGCTTCGCCGAGCGCGAGCGCACCGCGAAGCTCGCGGATGCCGTGCTGAAGCAGCTCGGCATCGCACCCAACCAGCTCGACGCCCTGCAGGCGCTGCCGATCGCGCAGCTGCAGGCTGCGATCACGCCGGCACAGAAGACGCTGCCCAAGCCGCAGTATCCGTTGCTCGATCGCTACAATTTCGGACCGGTCATCGACGGCAAGGTGCTGCCGGCGCAGCCCTACGATCCCGTGGCGACCGCCTTGTCGGACGACATTCCCTTGTTGATCGGCGGCACCCGCACCGAGTCCTCGATCTTCCTCGCGCCCGACGATGCGGTGTGGAACCGCACCGTCACCGAGGAAGACCTCGCCCAGCGCATCAAGGCGCTGGCCGGCGACAAGGCCGCGGGCCTGCTCGCCTATTACAAGCAGCACTATCCGTCGGCCTCGCCGACCGACCGGCTGCTCTACATGACGACCGGCTCGAACTTCGAGGTGCGCTCGATGCTGCTGGGAGAGCGCAAGGCCGCGAAGGGCAAGGCGCCGGTCTGGATGTACCGCTTCGACTGGGAGACGCCGGCGTACGAAGGCCGGCTGCGGTCGCCGCATTCGATGGAAGTGCCTTTCGTCTTCGACACGCTGGGCGTGATCGGCGACAAGCACAGGAAGGAAGGCTACCAGGCGCTGGCCGACAAGGTCTCCAGGACCTGGGCGACCTTCGCGCGCACCGGCAACCCCTCGAACGACTCGCTGCCGGCATGGCCCGCCTATTCGGCCGGGCAGCGCAACACAATGCTCTTCAACGACACCTGCCAGGTCGTCATCGATCCCGACGGCGAGGCACGCCAACTCTGGAGCAAGGCCGCGACGGTCTAAGGGCAGAGCGTAACTCCTCCCCCGTCTTCGGGGGAGGTGGCGCCGTCATACGGTGACGGAGGGGGTGAGCAACGCGGCGCCGCTCTCCGATTTCGGATCATGATCTGAAACTTTCTAGAAATTCGATTGGGGCTTTCCCCCTCCGTCGCGGATTACCGCGCCACCTCCCCCGAAGACGGGGGAGGACCATGAAAGCGAGTTTAGCTATTTCGAGCGATCGAGGATCACGATCGCCATGCCGGCCAATACAAGGGCCGTGCCGATCGCCAGCGGCATCGTGATCGGCTCGTCGACCAGCACGACGGACGTCGCGATGCCGAGCAGCGGCACGCCCAGCATTCCGAGCGAGCTGGTGATCGGCGGCAGGGCGCGCGTCACGGAGACGGCGGCCCAGGTCGCGGTGGGACCGGCAATCACGCCGATGTAGATCAGGGCGACCCAGAGCTGCCACTTGCCGGGCTCGAGATAGCCGTGCGGCTCGAGCACCACGGCCAGCACGAGCAGGATCGCCATCGCCACGCTCATCTGCCAAGGCAGCGCATCGAGCGGCGTGCCTTTCCACTTGTGGCGGCGCGTGTGCAGCATCGCGATCGCCCAGGTGAAGCCCGCCGTCAGCAGATAGACGTGCCCGAGCACGATCGAGCGATTGTGCCAGTCGAAGCGTGCGGGATCGGCCAGCACCACGACGCCGGCCACGCCGAGCGCCGCACCCACGAAGGCGCGCCAGCCCACCTTCTCGCCGGCAATGAATGACAAGGGCACCATCCAGAGCATGGTCGTGTAGGCCAGCACGCCCGAGCGTCCGGCGGGCAGGCTCTGCACGCCGAGATTGGCCAGCGCGAAGAAGCAGGAGAGCTGCAGGCCGCCCACGGACAGGATCACCGGCCAGTCGTCGCGGTGCGGCCATGACAGGCGGCCGAGCGCCGCCAGCAGGATGAACGCCGTCGCCGTGGACGCGGTGGCGCGGCCGGCCGCCAGCCAGACGGGCGTGCCGGCGGCGAGGCCGATCTTCATCATCGGCCAGGTGAGGCCGAACAGCACGATCGTGACCGCGAGCTGCAGCCACGCGATGCGGGTTGAATGAGTTGTCATCCTGCTCTTCCGGGACCGCGGAGCTCCAGCTCCGCTCAGGTTCATG
>CAIWTJ010000075.1 GCA_903915535.1 Enhydrobacter aerosaccus | reverse complement strand
CTCTCACGGTCGCGGCAACAGCTTCCTGTATTGCCGTTGCTTGCCAACACGAACAAGAAGACGAGGCAGAGTTGACGCTGGGAGTGACACCAGAGGTGGATCCGGGGCAATCCCCGGTGTTTCTGGGCAACCTGCTCACGCCCAATCGCAAGGTCGTTCTGGAAACGTCCGAGCGAGAAATTATCCTTGAGATGCCGACGACGGGAACGACGACAAGAGTTCGGGTTTGGAAGACGCCTCCGGGCCACGCGGAAAAGGTGATCGTCGGAATAGAGTAGCAGCGCTTGTCTCACCGTCTCACGCCCGAGGGAATGAGACGGTGAGACAGAGAACGACGCCTACGCCGCCTTGATGTGCGAGCGCTTGATGCGGTCGAGGTTGGCGCCTTCGATGCGGACGAGCTTGGTCACGGTCTCGCGGTTGGGCGAGTGGACGTCGCCGACGTCGTAGAAGTGCGAGTCGCCGGGCTTCAGCGTGTACGAGCGCACCGCCTTCACCAGGTTGGGCTGGTCGCCTTCGGCCTTCTTCACGATCTCCCAGTCGACCATCTCGGTGTCGCCTTCGGCGAGACCGTAGATCGCCCAGCTCGAGCCGTGATCGTGCGGCTCGCCCTTGGCGGGCTTCATGTAGACGTGGCCGCAGATGCAGAAGCCGGTCTCGGCATCTTCGTAGAGCACCTTGCGCGGCTTGCACTGTTCGGGCGTGAGGTGCTTGGCGACGAACGCCTTGTCGAGCAGCACCTTCGAGACGAGCTTGCACACGGCTTCCTTGCCGGCGCGGCCGGGATCGGCCTTGAGTGCCGCCTTGATGTCGGTGGCGAGTGCTTCGAGCGTGTACGGCTTGTCGAGCGTTGCAGTTGTCATCGGGTCACCCTCTTTTCGATGGTCGTGAAGATAGCACGGGCTGTCTGGGCTTCGCCGCCTTCCGGGCGGCCCGGGCGCGACGCATTGTTCCAGCCCATCATGTCGAAATGCGCCCACGGCACGTCGTCGGGCACGAATTCCTGCAGATAGAGCGCGGCGATGATGGCGCCGCCGAACGGGCTGGTCGCCACGTTGTTCACGTCGGCCACCTTGCTGGCGTACATCGAGCGATAGGGCTGGTAGAGCGGCATGCGCCACATCGGGTCGGCCACTTCGGTGCCGGTCGCGATCAGCCCGTCGGCCAGCGCATCGTCGTTGCAGAACAGCGCCGGCAGGTCGGGACCGAGCGACACGCGCGCGGCGCCGGTGAGCGTCGCGCAATCGACCATCATGGTGGGCTTCTCCCGCGCGCCCTCGGCCAGCGCGTCGCACAGGATCAGGCGGCCCTCGGCGTCGGTGTTGCCCACTTCGACGGTGATGCCCGCGCGCGTGGTGATCACGTCGAGCGGGCGGAAGGCGTTGCCCGCCACGCTGTTCTCGACCGCGGGCACGAGCAGGCGCAGGCGGACGGGCAGCTTGCACGCCATCACCATCGCGGCCACGGCCATCACGGTGGCGGCGCCGCCCATGTCCTTCTTCATGTTGAGCATGCCGGACGCGGGCTTGAGATCGAGGCCGCCGGTGTCGAAGCACACGCCCTTGCCGACCAGCGTCACTTTGGGATCGCTCGGGTTGCCCCAGGTGAGATCGATCAGGCGCGGCGCGCGCACGCTGGCGCGGCCCACGGCATGGATGGTCGGGTAGTTCTTCTTGAGCAGGTCGTCGCCCACGGTGATCGAGATCTTGGCCTTGAACTTCTTCGCCATCTCGGTCGCGGCAGCGGCGAGATCGGCGGGGCCCATGTCGGACGACGGCGTGGTGATGAGATCGCGCGCCATCGAGATGGCTTCGATCATCGCGGTCGCGCGGGTCTTGTCGGCGCCCGCGGGCCACAGGAATTTCGCCGACGGCTTGCTCTTCTTTCCCTTGTAGCGTTCGAACTTCCACAGGCCGAGGCCGATCGCGACCGCGGCATCGGTCGGCGAAACCGGCGCGGTGTCACCGAGCTTCCACGTGCCGGCGGGTAGTTTGGTTCCCAGCGCACCGAAGTCCCACAGCGTGGGCTTGGCGGAGATCACGAGCACGGCACCGGCGGCCTTGCCGTCGCGGCCGGGCAGGACAACGAGATCGCCCGCGTTGCCCGCGATGCCGAGCGACTCGATCCAGCCGCGCCGCGCCGCGCTCTGGTCCTTCAGCCACGTCCGCCACTTCGGCTGAAGCACAAACTGCACAGGCAACGAGGAAGAAGAACGGTCGACAAAGGGCAACGACATGGGACAGGCTCATCCATCTGTAGTGCAAGAAGCGAGATTGCCGGGCAAAGTACCGCCCTGGCAAGGCAACTGTCTCATGAGGGGTATGCATGGCCGAATTCACGCTGGTGATCGGCAACAAGAACTACTCGTCGTGGTCGCTGCGCGGCTGGCTGATGGCCAGGGCGGCGGGGATCGAGTTCGACGAGATCATGATCCCGCTCGACCTGCCGGACACGGCAACGTCGATCAAGAAGCACTCGCCCGCGGGCAAGGTGCCGGTGCTGGTGCACAAGGGCCTCGCGATCTGGGAGCCGCTGGCGATCGCGGAATATCTCAACGATCTCAAGCCCGAGGCCATCCTGTGGCCGTCCTCGCAGTCGGCCCGGGCCCATGCGCGGTCGATCTCGGCCGAGATGCATGCGGGCTTTGCCGAGCTGCGCCAGAACATGCCGATGAACATCCGCTCGTCCTATCCGGGCAAGGGCATGACGCCCGCGGTGCGCGCCGACATCGAGCGCATCACCGGCCTGTGGCGCGACTGCCGCAAGCGCTTCGGCGGCGCCTTCCCCAAGGACGACGGCTTCCTGTTCGGCACCTTCGGG
>CAIWTJ010000074.1 GCA_903915535.1 Enhydrobacter aerosaccus | reverse complement strand
CGATTCAAGAATCGGATGGTCGCTGGATCGCCAGATGTTCCGTCCCGTGAAGAACTGATCGCGCTGATCCAGGCGCAGGCGGCGCAAATCGCCGCGCTTATGGCTCGGGTTGCGGAACTCGAGCGGCGGCTCGGCCTGAACAGCTCCAACAGCGGCAAGCCGCCGTCGAGCGACAGGATGAAGAAGACGGCGCGGATGGCGAGCCTGCGCGAGCGCTCGAACAAAAAACCCGTGAGGTCAAAAAATAGAAACGGCCGAGAAACCAATGAGTTAGGCGGCATCGGCTAGCGGTTCGTTCGGTGTCCCGGTACAATGTCACGGATGGCCGACGCCGCCGTCGTTGAGGGTCGGGGCAGGGGGCGATTATGGATTGGGCGCGCATCCTAGCCTACGTGACGGGGACGGTGGACCAGGAGGTACTGGCTCGGAACGAATACCTCGCGGCCGAAAACCGGATCATGAAGGCCCAGCTGAAGGGTCGGCTGAAGCTGTCGGACGCGGAGCGAGGCGCGCTGGGCGAGATCGGTCATCGCCTGGGCCGCAAGGTTCTGGCCGATATCGCCACCGTCGCCCGGCCGGACACCATCCTTGGCTGGTATCGCAAGCTCGTCGCCCGCAAATTCGATGGCTCGAAGGCCCGGCAATATCCGGGCAGGCCCCGGATCAAGCGGGAGGTCGAGGAGCTGATCCTTCGGATGGCCAGTGAGAACCGGGATTGGGGCTATGACCGGATTGCTGGGGCGTTGGCCAATCTGGGGCATGAGGTTTCGGATCAAACGGTCGGCAATGTCTTGCGGCGTCACGGCCTGCCGCCGGCGCCGGAGCGCAAGCGCACGACCACGTGGGCGGCTTTCGTTCGGACTCACCTGGCGCTGTTGGCGGGAACTGACTTCTTCACGGCCGAGGTGCTGACGCTGCGCGGGCTGGTGA
The DNA here is from genome assembly GCA_903915535.1 of Enhydrobacter aerosaccus. Taxonomy (GTDB): domain Bacteria; phylum Pseudomonadota; class Alphaproteobacteria; order Reyranellales; family Reyranellaceae; genus Reyranella; species Reyranella aerosaccus_C. The sequence continues at coordinate 24,095 of CAIWTJ010000074.1, read as the reverse complement.
CCTACTACGTTCTGTTCTTCATCCATCTCGAGAGCCGCCGGGTGGATATCGCCGGGATCACCGTTCATCCCGATGAGGCGTGGATGAAGCAAATCGCCCGGAACGCGACCATGGACGATTGTGGCGCGCTGCGGGATTGTCGCTACCTCCTGCACGATCGCGAAACCAAGTTCACGCGATCGTTCCGGGCCATCCTTGTGTCAGGTCGGGTTAAGCCGCTGGCGCTACCGGCACGCAGCCCGAACCTGAATGCCTACGCGGAGCGCTGGGTGAGGTCGGTCAAGGAGGAGTGCCTGTCGAAGGTGATCCTGTTCGGCGAGCGCTCGTTGCGGCGGGCGCTGAGCAATTATGTCGATCATTTCCATGCCGAGCGGAACCACCAGGGGAAGGGCAACATCCTGCTGTTTCCTCGGAACACGGATCAGCAGCGCGAGGGACCCGTGCGGTGCCGCGAGCGATTGGGTGGGCTCCTGCGCTACTATCATTGTGAGGCGGCGTGATGGCGCGTCGGTCGGATCAGTTTTTTGGCCGTACGGGTATGCCGGCAGACGCAGCGAAGTGATGTAGACGCGCGTCTCGGACGTGATCGCGCCATCGATCTGCCGCGCACTTTCAACGATGACAACGCCGTTCAGCCCAGGCCATTTGTGGCGCTGACGCAGCCATTCGACGTCCTGGATGACGGTCGTGGTGCGGGTTTCGATGCGGCCGTGATCGCCGTCGACGGTCTCGGCGCGGCTGATCTCGGCATCGGCAAACCCATTGGCTTTCTGCTCTGCGCAGAACAGGTGAACATCGTCGCGCAAGCTGCCCTGGTTGCCTTTCAGCGCCAGCACGTAGTCGGCCTTCTTGTCGATGACCTTCTGTGCGATGTCGCGCTGGCAGCCCATCGCATCGATGGTGACGATCGCGCCTTCGATCGCCATCAGGTCGAGCAATTTCGGGATTGCCACGATTTCGTTCGACTTCTCCGCCACCTTGACCTGGCCGAGCACGAGGCGCTGGCGGGCGGCGAAGGCGGAGACCATGTGGATCGCCGCCTTGCCGCCCTTGCCGTGGTGGGAGCGGCGCAGGGTCTTGCCGTCGATCGCGATCACGCCTTCCGGCGCGCCGGTCAGCGAGGCGACCCAGGCGACGAAGCAGCGCTGGAACTGATCGGCATCCAGGGTAGCGAGGATGTCGCCAAGATGATCGTGCGAGGGCGTGCCGTCCCGGAACGGCCGGAACCGGCGCATCAGGTCGATCTTCCTGGTCCCGAAGCGGGCGATGTCGACGAAGGTGTCGGCGCCCGCCAGAACAGCGAGTAGGCACAGCAACAACACCTCGTCGAGCGGGTAGGTCACCTTGCCGGCTTGGCGATGGTCCGGCAACTCTCTGAAATGCTTGAGAAAGACGACCGTCTCGAAAACCGCACCGCACTCTTTTGCCACCTCACCCATCGCCATCCTCCGCGAATCGATTCAGAGGATCACCACAGATTCAGCATTTCAGAGGCTTGTCACCCAGTCCTTCACCCGATTACCCTGGGCCTCTATCGCTTGACTGGCTGATCGAGTGGCGGATATCGGCATGATGAGAGCGCTGACGGAGACCTAGAGTTGGTCCCCTGATAGGACAGGCCGTCTGGCCTGTCCTCGTTATGCTTGACCGGCCAGTCACCAACTTTTGGCGATAGCCCCATTCTTGGCCATCGAATTACTGGTTAGATGGCTTAGTAAACCAGACTTGAGGCGCACTCTTAACTCCGCCTTGCGACATTGCTGCTTTCAATTCTGGCGAAGAGGCAAAACTCTTAGCCTTCTCGATGCTCGCAAAATCGTGGGTAACAGTAACGTCGTTCGGATTATCAATCGTTTGGTACACCGCTTGTCCAGTTACGCCCAATGCTTTCCTAGTTGTATCGAACGCATCATATGATTTGCGCCAAGTTGCATAATCGGCAACCTCGTGATGGACAAACATCCGAATATCTGCGGCGTACGACGCAGGTGCACATAATGCGCCCTCACAGAAAACAAGCCCTACAAATAGGAAAAACTTTGCAATTTTCATGAGGCTCTCCAGAGCTATGGTCGAAAGTTGGTGAGGATCTGATCTGTCAGGCGGCGGCGGTTTCGGTCTGAAGGTCGTTCGCCTTGGCGATGACCTTCAGACCGTTGGTGAACTTCACCTGTCCATGCTCAAAAGTCCATCCGGCCAGGAATCCTGTCGATGAAGATTGCGCTCGAGGAAATTCGGCTATCGAATAGAGCGCCGCTCTCTTGCAACGCGGTCTCCGCGCATGGGCTCTGAGCGCGCCGGCATCCGAGCCACGCAATAGCAGGCGGCGACACGCCGGACCGCAGCGGCAGTGCAGGTTCGGTCACCGCAAACAGTTCAGGCTGCGCGACGCTCGTAGCGATGGTGCAGCCCAGAGTGTTGACGGCGCAGGACGGTTGCCTGATGTCGCAGGGCGACGAGTTCGAGCTCCAGCGTGCGGCGATTACGAAATCGGAACGAGAGCAGGAAACCGAGGGCGGACAGAAGCGTAAGCATGCCGGCGACGGTATGGCTGTGGCACGAGAAACGCTATGCTTTCCTGGCTTTTTGGAATTTTGAGCAAAGGACAACGTTTATGGATTGGGCGCGCATCCTGGCCTAGGTGACGGGGACGATGGACCAGGAGCTGCTTTACGCAGGGCAGGTCCAGCCTTATAGCTAGCTGAATTGCTTCGAAACTTGGCTCCGCCGCTCTTGCGCCGTCGCACCGTTCTTACGACCGCCTCCGCCAGCCTCGCCCTGCCGCTGCTTGGCGCTTGTGCCGGTTCGGCGCAGTCTGGCGCCGACTCGTTCGTATTCACCGACGGCATCGGCCGACGCGCAAGCGGTCCCAACCTCGCCATGCTTAAGGGCGGACAGGCGGCGTTCCCGCGTGCCGACCGTCGGACCTGGTGGCAGCCGGGTTACAGTGTCGATTCCTTTTCGCGGCTTGACGGCATTTTCCCCGCCTCGACTGCCCGCGCGGCGGACGTGGCTTCGCCCTGGCAGCGGGCCGCACGCGAACCCGATATCCGCTATACCAGCCCGGCTTCTCTTGGCGGCGGCCGCTACGACATCGACGGTTATCTCGACCGCAATCCGGTAACCGGCCTGCTGATCGCCCGCAACGACACGATCCTGGTCGAGCGCTACCAGTACGACCGTGATGAGGCCATGCGTCTCACCTCCTTTTCGATGGCCAAGACTATCATTGCCCTGTTGGTTGGCCTGGCGCTCGAGGATGGCCTGATCCGCTCCCTCGGCGATTCGGCCGCGACCTACGCGACGACCCTGGAGGGCACCGAATATGGCCGTACGCCGATCCGGGCGCTGCTCACGATGTCGTCGGGCGTGAAGTTTCGCGAGGAATATGATGGGGACGACGATTCGGCCCGCCTATCGCGCGCGACCTTCGTCGGGTTCAGTGCGGGCGGTGCCGCCGCCGTTCGTGCGTTCAACGAGCGCATCGCTACGCCTGGCGCGCGTTGGCACTACGCCTCGGCCGAGACCTACGTTCTGGCGATGGTCTGCCGTTCCGTCTTCGGCCGGCCGCTGACCGCGGTGCTGCAGGAGCGCGTTTGGCAGCCTATGGGTGCCGAGGCCGCCGCGACCTGGCTCACCGATCGGTCCGATCTCGAGATCAGCTATATGGGCTTCAACGCGGTCCTGCGCGACTATGCCCGTCTTGGTCGGCTACTGGCCGACGGTGGCCAAGCCTCGTCCCGTCAGTTGGTCCCGAGATCGTGGGTCGCCGCCATGACGGCGGCGGCCTTTACGCCCGGACAGACCGGGCGGCCCTTCGGCTATGGCTACCAGACTTGGATTCTGCCCGGCCGCGATCCGTCCTTCGGCCTGTTCGGTGTGCGCGGCCAGTACATTCTCGTCGACCCGGCACGCCGGCTCGTGATGGTCAACACCGCGGTACGCAGCGATGCGCGCGACCGCGGCAATGCCGACACCTTTGCCCTGTGGGAAGGGGTGCGCGCGACGCTGCGCGGCTGAACTTTCGTCCTTGTACGGTCAAAAAAAAACTCGAACGGCCGTAAGCCCAGCGCCCAAGCGGGCTCAGCGTAGCGGTGCTGGAAGTGGTCCGGTCCAATTTTTCGGACGGCCGCCGACGCCGTCGCCGAGTCGATGTAGGGCAGGGGGCGTTTATGGATTGGGCGCGTATCCTGGCCTACGTGCCGGGTATTCCTCCGGCGTGGGCCGGCTGTACGCTGATGATCTAGTCGTGAAGATTGCGGGTACGTGGGCACGATGACCGTGTCCGCTAACCTTGATGGACACGACTGCAGATGTCAGGTTTGAGAATAGGCGTTAGAGCCTCCCGTGGCACAACACGAACTGCCTATTCGTACTGCACTGCGCCACCGCGCGCCGTACATTGAGTTGGTGTTATGGCGGTGTGTGCCGATGAGCCTATCGGCCCAATGCATTTCCAGCTCCTGTCTTGGATCACAGAACCGCCGCCAGCAGCACACATTGCGGCAGTGACCTCGACCACCTCTCCTGCGGGCCCCTTACAGCGCACACGGCCGGCGGCGTCGGCTTGTGCCGGAGCGTCTGCTCGGGCATTGCCGGACGATCCACTGAGGTGTGAAAGCGACCAAGAGAACTTGTGCGGCACGCCAAGCCAACTGACATTGAGCGATAATGTCTGCGGATAGGAGCCGGAGGGAGCGTTGGCAATGACTAAGCCTTGATACTGCTGTCCAGAACCAATGGTGTTTGTTTGCAAATAGCTCCTTCGAAGGAGGGCGATGCGATCATCTCGCGCGGCGTTTATAGACCCCATTCCGCCTAATGCGCTTGCGCCCGCAGCCGACGCGCCAGCCAAGGCCACGGACGGATCATAGGTAGTTGACTGAAAAGTCCCCCCTCCCGAAGCGGAGGTGTAGGCGCCCGTCGTAGTTGAGTAGGACGCCGCAAGCGAAGATGCAGCGCCTAGCACCGCGCCGATCGCCAACATGGTTTTCTGGCCATCTGCTTTCGAGGATGCTTCAAGAATAAGGTCATCTGCATTCCAGACACGAAGCAATCGACCAGCTCCATCGACCTGCGCACCCACCGCAGCGACGGCGAGCAGTTCGGGTTCGTCACCGCCAACGGCCGCATCCGGGGCCACATCGACGGCGTCATCGTCGGCGGGCCCGATATCGGCGTCGCCTGGCCGGTCCTGTTCGAACACAAGGCCCTGAACTCGAAGTCCTGGACCGACACCGTCAAACACGGCGTCCAGCGGTCGAAGCCGGTCTACTTCGCCCAGCTGCAAATCTACATGGCCTACATGGACCTTGGATCGGCGCTGTTCACCGCGCTCAACAAGGACACCCAGGCGCTCCATCACGAGATCGTAGCCTTCGACGCCCGCGCAGCCCAAGCGCTCTCCGACAAGGCCGTCGACGTCATACGCGCCGCGGAGGCCGGCGAGCTGCCGCCGCGCATCGCTGCCAGTCCCGACTTCTATCTCTGTCGCTGGTGCGCCTACGCGCAGCGCTGCTGGGAGGGCGCGGTATGAGTTTTACGCCATCGCCCCAGCAAGCCGCCGCCATTCGCGCAATCGTCGGCTGGTACCGCACGCCCAATCGCAAGCAGCAGGTGTTCAGGCTGTTTGGGTATGCCGGAAGCGGGAAAACTACTATCACCCAGTACGCCATCAATGCGCTCGGGTTGAACCCCATGAGCCGGCAGGGAGGCTGTGCCGGCGGGGTGTTGTATGCGGCCTTCACCGGCAAGGCAGCACTGGTGATGACCCGTAAGGGCACGCCGGCCTCGACCATCCACAGCCTGATCTACCGGGTCTCGGAAGCAACGCCCGAGGAGATCGCGCGCGTCGAGAAGGAGCTGCTCGACCTGCAGCGCGGACTGGGTCGCATGGGGCCCGCGGAGCGCGCCTTTGCCGAGACGCAGAGCCGCCGGCTGCAGCTGCGCCTGGCAGACATCCACAAGCCTCAGTTCCTGCTCAACGAGAAGTCGCTGGTGCGCGACGCCGACCTGATCGTGCTCGACGAGGTGTCCATGGTCGGGCCCGAGATGGCGGCCGACCTTCTGGCCTTTGGCAAGCCGATCCTGGTGCTGGGTGATCCCGGACAGCTGCCGCCGATCAAGGGCGCTGGTGCGTTCACCAACGTGGCGCCCAACGTGATGCTGACCGAGGTCCATCGGCAGGCGGAGGAGAGCGGGATCCTGCGGCTCGCGACGATGGCTCGGCAAGGCGAGCCGATCCCGTACGGGCCGCACGACGACCACGTCTGGAAGATGCGCCGGAATGAGGTGGCACCCGACCAGCTGCTGCGCGGCGGCCAGGTTATCTGCGGCCGCAACGCCACCCGCCTCCATCTCAACGGTACGATAAAGCAGGCCGCGGGCTTCGACACCATTCACCCGCGAGGCTGCGGCGAGAAGATCATCTGCCTAAAAAACCGCCATGACCTGGGTCTGGTGAATGGCATGTTCGTCACGTTGGACGACGTCCAGGACATCGATCGGCTCTCGTTCAGCGCCACCCTGTCGACCGAGGACGGTGCGACCGTCGCGGGGCGGCACCGGTTCTACAAGGGCCACTACGACGACCACGTCGAGCTCGACCCCGAGCGTTCCCGCCGAGACTGGCGGGACATGCGCAACCTGATCGAGACCGTCTGGGGTTACGCCATCACCTGCCACAAGGCGCAGGGCTCGCAGTGGCCCAATGTCATCGTCTACGACGACGGGCTCGGGCGGACGGCAGAGGATCGTAACCGCTGGCTCTACACCGCCATCACACGCGCCGAGCGTGGGCTGGTGATCGTTGATTGACCTCAACACCGCGACCTATGCGTCCGCGCCACGGGTCCATTACGACCTCGACGCCATCGTGGCGCGGCTGCGCGCGACGGCAGAGGCCTGGGTGCCACGGCATTTCCCCAACGGCCGACATGTCGGCGACGAGTGGCGGCTCGCCAACATCGGAGGCGATGCCCCGCGCAAGAACGGCTCCTGCGTCATCGCGCTAAAAGGCGAGCGCGCCGGCGACTGGCACGACTTCGATGGCGGACAGGGTGGGGGGCCGCTCAGCACCCTGGAGGAATCGGAGAAACTCACCGGCCGCGACCTGTTCGCCTACGCCGCTGAACTGGTGGGTTGGTCGCCCGGCGCTCCGACACGCAGAGAACCAGGCGTTGCCGCAAAGCCCGAACGCGACCCGTCCCGCGAGATTGCTTTTATCCTGGAGCGTGCGGCCCCGCTCACGGCCACGCCAGCGGAAGCCTATCTCCGGGGACGCGGACTGGCCCTCTCCGGCGACACTACCGATCTTCTGGCGCATCACGACCTGACGCACTGGGAGACCAAGTCGGGCTACCCCGCGATGATCGGCGTGGTGCGCGACGTGGCCGGCGAGGTGGTGGCCCTTCATCGGACCTACCTGCAGGTCGATGCGGATGCGCCCGATACGGTGACCAAGGCGGCCGTCTCCAAGCCGCGCATGATGCTGGGCAAGGTGGCCGGCGGCTCCGTGCGGCTGGCCCCGATCAACCCCGGTGCCGCCCTCGGGCTGTGCGAAGGCATCGAAACCGGCCTCGCCGCGATGACGTCATGTCCCGGCCTGCCGGTCTGGGCGACGCTGTCGGCCACCAATCTCGAACAGGTGAAGCTGCCGCCCGAAGCCCACCGCATCGTCATCCTGGCCGACCATGATGCATCTGGCGCCGGCACACGTGCGGCCGAGACCGCGGCACGGCGGTTGCGGGGTGAGGGGCGACAGGTCGCGATTGCCCTCCCTCCCGGGGAGGGGGAGGACTTCAACGACGTGCTGTTGCGCGCGGGCCCCGAGGCCGTGGCCGCGATCGTCGAGGCGGCGCTCACAGCAAAGGAGAAGCAAGAGGAGGGGCCCGCGCCCGATGCCACCGGCCGCCACCTGCCGATCGGCTTCGCGGAGCCCACCGGGCCGCTGCCGACGCTGCGCGCCGATGAAGGCGATCTTGCCCGTGCCGTCGACCGCGCCTGGGGCGTGCTGCTGGCGTCCAACCGGATACCGTGGCTGTTCCGCGCCGGCGGCCTGCCGAGCTGGATCGTGCCCGACGACGAGGGCCGGCCGATGGTGGCCCTGCTCACCGACGAACGCCTGCGCCATGTCCTGGCCAGGCTCGCCAACTGGCGGCGATTGGGCAGCAAGGACGAACTCGTGCCGGCGCATCCGCCGACCTCGCAGATCAAATCGCTGCTGGCGACGCCCGATCCCGCCCTGCCGGTCCTGGCCGGCATCGTCACCACGCCGGTGTTCGGCCGGGCCGGGATGCTGCTGAACGGCAGGGAGCGGGTGAAGCACATCGGCCGGCGGCGGCTGATTGCGCGGGTTCGTGTTGGAGTCGGAAGTGCGCCTCCTACGTAGTGGGCCGGATTGACGCGATATGCCCATAGGCGTTGCTTATGTCCAGAGCATCCAGAACGGGGGGATGTCCCGGCCTCTGTTGAAATTGTGAAGTAGGCGTTGCTCACCTTGAGCCTGTTAGGCTCGGGGTGTGGAATCCAACGAAGGAGAGCAACGCCGTGAAGAAGATTACTAGATCAGCCGCCGGTGGTCCGGGGGCAATCGTCGAAAATGCTTGGCAGGACGTCGGCGCCAGCTTCGAGCGGTTCTGCCTGACGGCGGGGATCGCGACGTTATCGGGCATGCTGGAGGAAGATGCGGTCGATCTTTGCGGCTCACGCTATGGGCGTGGCGCGGGCAAGCAAGGTCATCGGTGGGGAAAGACGCGAGGCAAGGTCGGCTTCCACGGCGGCAAGGTTGAGATCGAACGGCCTCGCGTTCGCGCCTGCGATGGCGGCGAGATGGCCTTGCCGAGCTGGACGACGGCCCAGTCCGAGGACTTACTCGGCAAGTGGGCGATGAACCTGATGCTGATCAACGTCTCGACACGCCGGTTTGGCCGCGCCGTTCGGCTTCCGGAGGGTGACGTGCCGGCCCCTGAGGGCGCGGGCGTATCCAAGTCGGCGGTGTCGCGCCGCTTCGTGGCGCTATCGGCTACGCGGATGAAGGAGTGGATGTCGTCCGATCTGTCCGGGCTGGATCTGTTGATCATCCAGATCGACGGCATGCACATGGACGATGATCTGATGCTGGTCGGCGCGGTTGGTATAGACGGGGTGGGAGAAAAGCACCCCCTGGGCGCGATTGAAGGAGCAACCGAGAATACGGCTGTGGTGCAGGCCCTGCTCGATAACATGATCGCCCGCGGCCTCGACCCGACGGTCAGTCGCCTGTTCATCGTCGATGGAGCCAAGGCGCTGTCCAAGGCAATCCGCAGGACCTTCGGCGGCGACACGCTGATCCAGCGTTGCCAGGTTCAAAAGCCTCGCAACAACATCGGGCGGATTGCCAAGCCCCTGCATGCCTCGGTCCGCAAGGTGCTGCGTCAGGCGTGGGAGCTGAGCGACCCGGCGAAGGCGGAAAGACTGATCCGCAATCTGGCCCGACGCCTTGAAACCGAGCCCCCCGGCGTCTCCGGCAGCATCCTGGAGGGCATCGACGAAATCCTCACCGTCACCCGTCTCGGTCTTCCTGCCGAACTGCGCCGATCGCTCGCCTGCACCAACATCATCGAGAACATGAACGGCACCATTCGCCGCGTCTGCCGCAACGTCAAACGGTGGCGCAATGCCAGGATGGCGTTGCGTTGGACGGCCGCCGGCATGATGGAAGCGGCCAAGGGCTTCCGCCGGCTCAAGGCCCACAAGCAACTGCCAATCCTGCGGGCCGCTCTACTGGCTCATCAGGCCAGGCACGCCATCACCCCAAACTTTGAACTGGACGCCAAGGTCGCATAGCCTCAGAAACTGAGCACGCCTGCTAAGCGATTTTCAACAAAGAGCGGGACATCCCCTCGACTACGATCCTCTCCACGCGCAGCTTCACTCGTTGCAGGCTCGGCAAACCGATTACCTCGCGGGCTTCGTCGGCAAGGGAAACGGGACAGTCATCCGGTTGGCCGGCATCCTTACGTTGCTGGAATGGGCGACCGGCCCTTCGGGAATGACGCCGCCCAGCACGGTGTCGAACACCGCTCTGAGCGGCGCCTTCAGGCTCTGGCATGATTACTTCTTGCCCCATGCGCGGGCCTGCCTCAGGCCGGGACAAAGGTCGGGGCACGAGCAGAAACTGCGTCGGGTGCTGCAATACCTCCGGGAGCATCGCATCACCCACGTCGGCCGCTCCGACGTTCGCGAGAAGGCGCTGGGACGGACGCTGCCAGCCAACGAGGTCAAGCCGATCTTGACGGAATTGGTCAGGCGCGGCTGGCTTCGTCAGGTGCCGCGTGCGGTCAACGGGCCCGGCCGGCCTTCAGACAACTGGGAGGTCAACCCGAGGCTCCTCCCCAGCCCCCCTGCTGGAAATACCGATAATTCCGAAAATCACGCCTCGCCGGGCTGATACTTGGGGGACGACACACATAGCGCGGCTATCTCACGGGCGAGGACATCCCGCTCTGCGCCGTCGCCGTCGAGACGCCGTTCTGGACAACGATGGCGACCAGCGCCGCCGCGATAACCGTCAGAACGCATTCCCCTGAGCCGCCAACGGTCTGAACAAACTCAACGCGGCTGCGTAGTCACCACGACTCAACGCAGCCCATCCATCTTCGTACGGGCCAGCATTGGCACCTTGTGCCATTCCAAGTGTGATGGTGAGGAATAGAGATGCGAGCAGTTTGAGCATTGTGTCGTCCTTATGGCTACAGTCGGTTCTCCGGCCAGGTTCGCGGCCTGGCGCTCAGCCATACCGAGCGGATGCCGGAGTTCCCCGGCATCCCGACCTTCGCGGAAGCAGGCTATCCCAAGGTGCGTGCCAGCAACGACTTCGGCATCTCGATCCGCTCCGACACACCCGCACCGATCAAGGCGAAGCTCGAAGAAGCTTATCGCAACGCCGTGCGCCGGCCGGAGATCGTGCAGCGGCTGACCGATATCGGGCTGATCGTGGTCGGCACCTCATCGGCCGAGTTTGCCCGCGTGCTGGCGGAAGACGCGGCGCGCTATACCGAGGTCATCCGCGTGGCGAACGTCAAACTCGAGTAAAGACCGTCAGCCTGACACGCCATCCCAGTTGGCCGGCGGGTCGAGATGAAAGTGCCGGCATCGCTCGATCATCAGCTTGGCCGCCTTGTCGTCCTCGCGTAGCGCCAGAGAGGCCTGGAAGCGCTTCAGGGCCTCGGCCCACTGGCCGGTGATATAGGCATCGAGGCCCGCTTCGTAGACGGCGATCGCTTCCTCGAACCGGGACGTCCAGCAATCGGGGCGATGGTCGTGCACCTCGAATACGCTGGTCGGGCGCGTCTGGCCTCGCACCCGCACGACGTCGACCCGGCGCAGTTTTGCGTCTTCCGCGAGATGCGCGCGGGTATGTTCGCAGATCAGGATTTCCGCGCCGTAATTCTTGGTCATGCTCTCGATTCGCGAGGCGAGGTTGACCGCATCGCCGATCACCGTGAAATCCATGCGCTTGGGTGAACCGATGTTGCCCGCGATAACCATGCCGGTGGCCAGCCCGACGCCGATCCGGATCGGCGCGGCGCCCGTCGCCTCGGCACGACGGCGGTTGAGCAGTTCCAGCACCTGCAACATCTCGCCGGCCGCCGCGACCGCGTTGCGTGCGTCGTTCTCGCCCGCGTGCGGCAGGCCGAACACCGCCATGATGGCATCGCCGACATACTTGTCGATGACGCCGGAGCGGTTCGTCACCACATCTTCCATGTAGGAGAAGTATTCGTTGAGCATCGACACCGTGCCGGCAGCGCCGAGCTGCTCGGCCAACGTCGTGAAGCCCCTGATGTCGGAAAACAGCGTAGTGGCGGGCTGCGCCACGCCGCCCAGCATGCCGTCCGAGTCCTGCATCAGCTGGTCGATGATCTCGTTCGAAAGATAACGCGACATGGTGCGGCGCCATTCACGCTCGCGCTCGAGGCTCTCGATCACCAGCATGAAGCCCAGCGGATTGCGCTTGGAATCGAGCAGCGGCAACAGCGTGGTGTTGGCCGAGACCCATTCACCGAGGCTCTCGATATAGAACTCGTTGTTCGGAAGGTTCTTCTCCGACCGGCCGTTGGCAACCTCGTCGATCGCCTCGAGGATCCAGGCATTCATCTCGCCGAACACCTTCATGACCGGCACGCCGACCAGCTCGTCCTCGCTGCGGCGCAGGATGTCGAGTGCCGCCTGGTTCACGAACGTGACCTCGCCGCGCATGTCGAGCGTCAGCACGCCATTGGTCAGGCTGCGCAGCATGCTCTCGTTGTGCGACTTCATGCGCAGCACCTGCTCGAACAGGCCGGTGTAGTCGAGCGTCACGCCCATTTGCGCGGCAAGCGCCCGCAGGTGCGCTTCGTCGGCGGAGTCGAAGGTGCCGTGGCCCTTGTTGACCACCTGCAGCACGCCAAGCTTTCGGCCATCGCTGGCGAAGATCGGCGTACAAAGGATGTTGCGCGTGCGATAGCCGAGCTGGAAATCGATCGCGGGATTGAATCGCGGATCCTGGTAGGCCTGGGCGATGTTGATCTGCTCGCCGGTGCGGAAGGTCGCGCCGGCGATGCCGTCCTGCGCGCCGACCCGAAGCTCGCGTCCGCCCAGCCCTTCCGCCTGGCTGGTGAAGAGCTCGTCCGTCGACGAATCGTGGAGCAGCATCCAGCCGCGGTCTGCCCCCACGATCTCCAGCGCCGTCGCCAGGATGCGGGCCAGCATCTTGGCCCCCGCCTGCGTATCCTCGTCGAGTGACGGCCGATCCTCCAGGCGCACGCCCGACGACAGCCACGGCAGCAGGCCCGCAGTCACGGCGAGCTCGGCGATATGGCTGCCCACCTCGGCGGCCAGCTCGAGATCGGCGGCGCCAAGAGCGCGCGAACATAGCAGCTCGAGCACACCGACCGTCTCTCCGTCGAAGCGGGTCAATGGCACCGCGACTGGCATTGCCGTCGATGCCAGTCCGATCTCCTCGAGCAGACTGAGCGAGTCGGAGGCCGATTTGAGCAGCAGCCGGCAGGACGAGCCCGCCGTCGCCTCGACCAGGCCTGCCGCAAGCGTCGACATGATGGCCCGCGGCGGCTCGCCGGCAGCAGCGGCATGGTCGAGCGCAAACACACTGGCCAGGCGGCGAAACGCGCCGGCGAAAGCGTCTGGCGCTTTCGAGGCATCTGAAAGATTGGCTTGGACAAGGCAGTGGGCGAGCAGTCGCTCGGCAAGCGCAGTGTAGCCCGGGATCTGCACTTCGCCGTCCATCGTCAGGTGCGCTCCGGTTCCAGCGCCATCGGATCGAGTCTCTTGCGCAGGCACAGCGGATATCGTCCGTCGATCGGCTCGATCGCGATGGAATCGAAAAGCTGGCCGAAGCGCGGCGACAACGGCGGCAGGCGCGCCAGCATCTCCTCGCGCACGGCCACCAGACCCCTGACCTCGTCGACCGCGAGCAGGATGCCCGCCTCGCCCTCGCCATAGAGGATGATGACCTCGCCTGGCCCGCCGCCCAGCAGACGGGAAAGATCGAGCGTCGGACGTCCGTCCGATACCAGGCCGCCGTCGCTGACCCGCTGTACCGACGGGCTCGGCAGCAGCAGCTCCTGGCCGCAGGCGCCGACCCGGAGATGCGTCGTCAACTCACCTTCTCCGCGCGCTGCGGAGCGCCCCGCCAGGCGCCGTTGCGCACCATCTGAATCAGCTCGTCGGCGTCGAGCATCAACACGATGCGCCCGTCGCCCAGAACCGCGGCGCCGCTCACCGTCGGGCAGGCGGCGAGCAGAGGATGCAGATCCTTCAAGAACAGCTCGAGCCGGCGGCGGATACGGTCGACCTCCAGGCCGATCATCTCTCGGCCGTTGGAGATCACGACAATGTTGTGAAAATCTCCGCCAGCCCGTCGCTCCGCCGCGCCATGCCACAACAGGTCGGCAAGCTTGTAGATCGGCAGAGCGATGCCCTGGTGGCGGATCGTCATCTGGCCGCCCGACTCCACCATCTCATCGGTCGGCACCTCGAGCACCGAGGAGACATAGCGTTCGGCCAGCCCGAAGGTCTGGCCGTTGACCCGGACCAGCAGCGACGCCTGCATCGCCGCCGACAGGGGCAAACGCAGGGTGAAGGTGGTGCCGGCGCCTGCTTGCGTTTCCACGTCGATGTCGCCGCCGAGCTGCTGCACGGTGGTCAGCACCACATCCATGCCGACACCTCGGCCGGACGTCTCGGTGAGCTTCGCAGCGGTCGAGAAGCCCGCGGCGAAGATGAAGCGGTAGATCTCGTGCGGGTTGAGGCGCGGTGCGTCGGCGGCGGTGGTGAGACCTCGCGCGACCGCCTTGTCGAGGATCGCCGTAGCGTTCAATCCACGACCGTCGTCGGACACACGCACCAGGATCTCGCTACCGCGCGGCATCGCGGCCAGCGTGACCGTGGCCTGGGCCGGTTTGCCGGCGCGGGTCCGGTCGTCGGGCACTTCGATGCCGTGATCGATGGCGTTCCGGACCATGTGCATCAGCGGATCGACCAGCAGCTCTATCATGCTCTTGTCGACCCGCACGTCGCGGCCTTCGAGCACCAGCCGCACATTCTTGCCCTGCTCCTGGGCAAGGGCGCGCACGACCCGCGGGAAGCGCGTCAGGATCGTATCGATCGGCACGACCCGCAATTCGAGCGCGGCCCCCTGCAGGCGCCGCAGTTCGGTCTCGACGGCGCGCGCAAGATCGGCCGCGCCACGACGACCGCGGCGACGTGGATCGCCGTCCGGCGACGCGGCGGCCTCGGCAAGTTCGGCGGCGACGATGCGGATCTCGCCAATACGCGTCATGAAGCGGTCGATGACGTCGCTACGCACACGCAGCACCGTCGATCTGCGGCTGTCGCCGCTGTCCTGCACTCCACGGGATGCAGCATCCGGCGAGTTCGGAACCGCGGCGCCCGCCTCTTCATCGTTGTCGAGCAGCGCCTCGCCGCCGACCTGACGCAGCGACTTGACGCACCGCCGGTCCGGATCGAGTGCCAGGAGCGAGGCACGCACCTCCTCCGGCGCCTGCGGTGACAGGATCAGGAAGTCGAACCAGCTCTCGCCATTGGTCAGCACCGTGCGATTGCTGATGATCTTCGTCTCGGCGGTCAGCCACGCGACGATCGCCTCGCCGATCGCCGGCTGCTCCTCAAGGAACAACATCAGTTCATAGACATTGGCTCCCGCCGCGACGCCCGCGGCAAGGTCGCCGACATTGTCGCTCGACAGGCTGCCCAGCACTTCCGGCCGGCCTTTCAAGCCCGCCAACAGCTCGTCGACCTGCGGCGTCGCGCCGGTCGCCGGATCGGCGGACAGGGCGTCGCGAATGCGCTGGGTAAGGTCGGTCGCCTGCCGGCCGTCGAGATCGCGGCCCTGGTCCGCTTCCGCAGCGATCGTCTCCACGGCGAACTGCATGGTCGAGGCGAGCAACTCGCTGGGAACCGTCTCGCCATTGGCAACGCGACTGGCAACATCCTCGATCAGCAGCAACAACTCCGCCGCCTGCTCGACGGCCAGACATTGCAGGATCGAACCGGCGGCATGGCCGAGGCGCGCGACGTCAGCGGCCGCTTTGCGCAACACCGGCGCCTCGCCGGTGCCGGCCGCGCGTTCAAGCGCGCTCAGCGCCTGCGCCAACGCAACGAGCGTTCGAGCACGATCCTCGACCAGTACACCGCCGAGCGCCTCGGTAAGACCAGTCGCGCCGGCATCGCCGCCGACGACCTCGTTCAGCAGCCTTGCCTGCAAGGCCACTTGCGCGATCCGTTCGATCGCCTCACGTCGTGCATCCTCGCCCAACGGCAGACCCTGCGCGGCGAGATACTCCTTCAAGCCACCGACTGTTTCGGCGACCTGATCGAAGTCCATCACCTCCGCTGCGTGCTGCATCGAATCGAGCGTGTCGACCAGATCCGTGCGACCAGCTTCGTCGGCCTCGAACGCGCGGGCCAGTTCCGGCAAGCGGGCCTGCATCAATTCGGCGAAGAGGCCCAACATCTCGTCGTCGCCCAGGCCGGCGGACGGCGCGGCCTCGGTCGCCGCAGGCGTTGGCTCCGCAACCGCCTCGCTACCGCCAGCTGCTTCGAACAGCGCATCGAGACGCTGCAGCAGCGCGGGCGGCGGTTCGCTGTCGGCGCGACCGCGGATCGCGGTGTCGCGCAGGCCTTTGAGGCAGTCGACGGCTTCGAGCAAACCATCGAGCATCGGCTCGGTCATCGGCACGCCGCCATCGCGCATCAGCCCGAGCAGGTTCTCGGTGCGATGCGCCACGGCCTCCATGCCGTGCAGCGACATCGCCCGGGACAGTCCCTTCAGCGAATGGAAACCGCGGAACACGCGCGCAACGTCGCCGGTCTCTCCTTCCGCGGTGCCGAGGCGAACCAGCAACGGCTCGAGCACGGCGAGATGCTCGTCGCTCTCTGCGCCGAATTCCTGCCAGAGTGTCTCGACTAAGTCGCTCATGATGGCGCGGGTTCCATGCCCAGGGCGCGCCGCAGTGCCTGGACGATCTCGTGACCCTTCTTGGCCTGGAGGTCGAGGCTCATGGCGCCCGATGGCTTGGCGATGATGTCGACCGCGCCGAGCTGGCGCGCCTGCACCGCTTGCGGCGACCCTGCCTGGCCGACCGACGAAACAACGATCACCTTGGCCTTCGACAGCAGCGCCAGGCGCTTCAGCATGTCGATGCCGGACATTTCCGGCATCTCGAGGTCGAGGATCAGGGCGTCGGGCTTGAGCTCACGCGTCTTCTGCAGGCCAACCTTGCCGTTCTCGGCGAAGCCCACGACCTTGAACTCGAGATCGCTCTCGACGATGTCCTTGATGATCGTGCGCATGATGAAGGAGTCGTCAACAACGAGAATATTCTTAGTCATAAGGTCTCCGCCAATTCTGTCTTTGGGGTATAGCCAGCGCCGGTCCAAAGCACGAGCCTTTGTCCGATGCCATCGGGCGGCAGTGCCTCGCTCGCGACGCCAGCCTCGATGGCAGCCGTCGGCATTCCCGACACGACGCAGGTCTTGGGAGCCTGCACCAGCACCGGCGAACGCCGGCGAAGCAGCTGGAGTGCGCCCTTGGTCCCGTCGCTGCCCATGCCAGTCAAGATTACTCCCACCGGATGGCGCGCAACCATGGCCGCCGTCTCGAACAACAGATCTCCGCAAGGATGGACCAACGCGTCGTGCGTGGTCAGCCTCAGCTCGAAGCCTGCGGCTGAGCGCGCCACGATGCCGTCACCGCCGCCCGGGATGATGGTCACCGAGCCCGGCGGGAGGGCCATGCGATGCGTTCCTTCGCGAACATTGAGGCGCGTTTCGTTGGCCAGCAAACTGGCCAGGCTGGTGGTGAACTTGGGCGGCATGTGCTGCGCAATCACCATCGGCGCGCCGAGTGGGGCTGCGTTGGCGAGAAAGCTTCCCAGCATCTGGGGGCCGCCCGTGGAGACGGCCACGACGACGAGATCGACCTGACCGCGCGGTGTGCGCGGCTGCAGAAGCGGCTTCGTATCGGTGGACTGCAAAGCCGTGGCCGGCTGGACGCGCACGCGTGGCGGCAGCGGTGCCGGCTGATTCGCCCAGTAACGCAGCTTCTCCTTGAGCTCACTGTCGACATGGCCGAGATCTTCGGCGGCAAAGGAGGAAGACTTCGAGACGAAGTCGACCGCGCCGAGGCTCAAAGCCTTGATCGTTGCCTCCGTGCCACTTTGGGTATGGCCGCTGACCATGATCATGATCGGCGCCGGCCGGTTCGCGGCGATGATCTGCTTCATCGCCTCGAGGCCGTCGAACTCGGGCATCTCGACATCCATGGTGATGATGTCGGGTTTGAGGTCGCGCGCCAGCGTAACCGCCTCGCGGCCGTTGCGGGCCTCGCCGACCACCGTCATTGCTCCTTCGCTCTCGATGATTCGGCGCAGGGCGATCCGCATGAAGGTCGAATCGTCGACCACCAGGACGCGGCGAGCGTTCATGCCGCCTCCTGCCGGGCGAGCAGCGCGGCGGTGGACAGGATCTCGAGCGTGCGACCGTTGGCGGTGCCGAGGCCAGCGATACGCGGATCGGCATTGGCTGTGAGCAGGATGTCGTCGCGCGCTATCGTGATGATACGTTGCACGCCGTTCACCGCCAGTACCCGCTGCTCACCGTCCAACTGCAGCACCACGTAGGCGCTGGCGGGCCCGGCGGCGTCGAGCGACAGCCAGCGCCAACCTTCGGTCACCGGAACGATCCGGCCGCCATACTCGATCGCGCCATCGACCCCGGCCGGCGCGCCGAAGGGCAGCATCACCGACTGGCGGGCTGGAAGAACGCGCTCGACTGCAGCCAACGCCAATGCATAAGGACGGTCACCAAGGGTGACGCAGAGAAAGCGCTGCCGACTGACGTCCCTAGCCGCACGCTGCTCGATATCGCCCGGCATCTGTGCAGCCAACGACAGCCATTCGGCATCGATCAGTTTCTCTGGATCGAGCCGGACTGCCTGCGAGCCCTGGCGCCGTAACCCGACGATCGCATCGACCACCAGGACGATACGGTTACGGCCGACCGACAGGACGACATGGCCACCAGGCGTCACTGCGCCGGCCCCGCCGAGCAGCCGGTCGAGGCAGAACGCGAGAAGCGGCCGGCCGCGCAAAACCATCACGCCACGCAATGCCGGAGGCACAAGAGGCAGCGGCGTCAGCTCGGCATTCTCGAGCAGCTCGACCACCGACTGAGACGGCAGGCCATAGAGTTGCCCCGCCACCTCGACGGCGAGCACTGCGTCCTCCGCTTGCGTCATGTCTTTCGATGGCTGTCCGTCACGGCTATTGGCGATCACCCCCGGAACGCCCCGCGGTGGCAGCTTCGGCTCCAACGCGGAAAGGCCCAGCGACGCAGGATCGATGCAGGTCACGAACGTGCCATTCCATTGCGTTGTGCCGTCGCTCTCCGGAGACAGGGTGGCGGCCACAAACAACATGCGCTCGATACGCACGGCAAAGCGCTGACCGGCAAAGCGTACGATCATGAACTGCGCACCGGTGCGCGATCGCACCGGCCGCTCGGACTGGCGCAGCGCGACGGGATCGAGCACGGGCACGACATCACCCGAGATACTGGCCACTCCTTCGACTGCAAGAGGGGCGAAAGGTAGGGCCGTCACCTGGCTGGCCGCCATCACCTGCTCGACGGTAGCGGCCGGCAGGGCCAGCGCTTCGCCCGCCAGCTCGAAGCCCGTCCACGCCATGTCGGAAAGAAAGTCCGTCATATCACGCCAACCTGCGGTAGATGACGGCGCGATCTCCCCAGATCGCTTCGAAGCAGCGGGGATCGGGAGGCGCATCGGTCGGACCAAGGAGCAGGAAACCACCGGGCCTCACCGCGGCCTCGACATGGGCCTGGGCGATTTTACGCGGCTTGGGCGCCAGATAGACGAGCACGTTGCGGCAAGCGACGACGTGGAAGCTGGCGAGCTGCGGACGCGGCTGCATCAGATTCGATTGCTCGAAACGTACATGCCGCTGGACATCTTGCCGAACCATCCGGCTCCGGTTGCCCGCCTCGCCCTCGGCGCGTGGAAAAAAGCGCAGGAAAGCCGCGGGAGTGTCGCGGAACGCCGAGAGCGAGCCTGTGCCGTAGACCCGATTGCGCGACTGCACGATCATGATCGGCGAGATATCGGTGCCCAGCACATCGAGCGACCATCGCGGATCGAGCCGGATATCGTGCAGTGTCTCCTTCGCAACTCCGGCGGCGACCATCGCCTCGAGCGCGAGGATAGCCAGACTGTTGGCCTCCTCGCCCGAGGCGCAACCGGCCGACCACAGCTTGAGCAACGGGAGCGGCTGTCCCGCCACTGCGGAAATGAGGGGGATCAGTCCCTTCGCCCGCAACAATTCAAGCTGTGGCAGGTCCCGAAACAGGTAGGTCTCGTTGGTGGTGAGGCTTTCGAGAAGCGTGAGCCAGTGCGGATGATCGCGGGGCAGCTCTTCGAGCCCGGTAATCCAGTTGCTGAGTTCGACGATACCGACCGACGACAGGGCAGCCCGCAGCTTTCCCTCGACTGTCTCGTCGATCCGGAGCCCGGCATGCGCCTCGACATGGGCGAGTAGCCGCCCCAGCAGAGCGGCGCGTGAATCGGACGGCTCCGGTCTCGCCTTCGGTGCGACCGGCACATCCTTGCTGGCGAACGCCCGGCGGTGGCCTTGCATCGCCATCGCCAGCTCGCTCAAGGTCCGCTCAAGATCATCCATGGCGATCCCTGATCAAGACGATCAACGCGACAACTTCTCGAATTCGTCGACGTCGAGGCGCGTGCGCTCTGCCAGGCGCGACAGGTCGAGCATGGTGGCGGTGATCTCCTCCGCGGCCGTCGCATTCGACTGACCGATCCGGGTCAACTCACCGACATTCTCGTTGATGCCGGAGACCGTGGCCTGCTGCTGCTCCATCGCCGTGGCGATCGCGCCGATCAGCTTGTCAGTCTCGGCCACGCCGGTGGCGATCTCCTGCATCTTGCCGGCGACTTCGCGCGCCATCGCCACGCCGCGCTCGGCCTGTTGAGTGGCCTGTCCCACCTGGTCGGCAATGTCCTGGGCGAGGCTGCGCGAACTCCCGGCCAGCTTGCCGACTTCTTCGGCGACTACGGCAAAGCCGCGACCATGCTCGCCGGCACGTGCCGCCTCGATCGACGCGTTGAGCGACAGCATGTTGGTCTGGCTGGCAATGCGCGAGATCGAATCGGCGATGCGATTGATCTGGGTGCTGTTCTCAGAGATTGCACCGACCAGCTCGACCATGCCGGTCATCTGCTCGATCTCCTTGCCGACCAACGAAGCGGCACTGCGCGCCCGCTCGCTCGCCTGCTGGGTACTGCGCGCCACCTCCGCGATCGCCTGCGCGCTCTGCTCGAGCGCGCCGGACGACTGCTTGAGCGCGTCGAGCTGGATATTCGAGCCGTCCGACACCTGGCTGACTGCCGAACTCGCCTGGCTGGCGGCCATGGCGACACGGTGAATGTTCTCCATGATGCCCGTGGTCAGCCCGCGCACCGCGACCGCCTGGTTGAGGAATATCTGGAAGGCGCGGGCCATGTCGCCGATTTCGTCGCCGCGATTGGTGTCGGTCGCGACAATATCGGTGCTGCCCGCTGCCAACGTAATCATCGCCTGCGTCAATCGCATGATCGGCCGGGTGATGGTGAACACGACGATTCCGATGGCCAGGACGATGCTGGCAAGGATGCCGATAGTTGCCAGCCCGATCATCAGGTAGAGCCGGCTCTTGTAGAAGGAAGCAACCTCGTCGATAAGGTCATGCGTGTATTTGTCGTTCGAGGCACCGAGCGCAAGCATTTCGGTGCTGAGGGCGATGCGGTTGGCGCGGCTCGCATCGTTGTCGCCCCAGTTGCGTGCGTCGACGAGATTGACTTCACGCGCAAGGCGAACAAGCTCGGTACGCAGGCGGATGAACTCTTCGATGCGGGCATTGACCCGGTCCATGCTCTCCTTGTCCTCCGGACGGATCAGGCTGGTCCACTCGTTCACCAGGCCGCTGATCACGCGCAGGTTCGAGATGATCGCCGGTGAATACTTCTCGGCTTCCTTGAGATCGCGGGACATGTAGACACCGCGCGAATCCATGACCACGAGATAGAGCATCGAGTTGACGCGCTCGGTCAGCCACGCACGCTTCGACGCCCGGTCGATATCGCGGACCATGGCGTTGTACTGCTGGAAGCTGGAGATCGCCACCGCGCCGATAGCGGCAGTGAACAGCGACAGCAGGATGACCACGGAGTAGATCTTGGGGCCAAGTCTCCAGAATGTATTCACGTCACTATCCTCCCCCTGGCGCGCCGTAGCGCCCTCGTCTTCAGCGTGTCGAGGCGCGCGTTGCGCCGGCATCGTCCTCGGCCGTCTTGAATTGGGCGACCTTCGCTTTCGTCTCTTCGGCCAGCCGCGACAGATCCTGCATTGTCGTGGAGATCTCCGAGGCCGCCGAGGCGTTGGCCTGGCCGATCTCCGTCAGCTCGCTCATCTTGCCGTTGATCTCGCCGACGTTGGCCTGCTGCTGCTCCATCGCCGCGGCGATCGACTGGGCGAGCCGATCGGACTCGGCCACGCTCGACGCCATGATCTCGATGCTCTCGTTCAACCGTGCCGCCGCCGCGACACCATGCTCGGCCTGCTGGATCGCGTTGCGGATCTGCGCGGCAATCTCGGTCGCGAGCTGGGCCGAACTGTCGGCCAGCTTGCCGACTTCCTCTGCCACGACGGTGAATCCCTTGCCGTTCTCGCCGGCGCGCGCCGCTTCGATCTCGGCGTTGAGCGACAGCATATTGGTTTGGCTGGCGATGCGGGCGATGTCGTCGACGAACTTGGCGACTTGGCCGCTGCTATCGGCGATGGCGTTGACGGCGCTCACCATGCCCGCCATCTCGGTGCGACCCTGGGCCACCAGCCCGGCCATCTGCTGCGCACGCTCGCGCGCCGACTGCGTGCTGGTGGCGACGAGGGTGATCGCCGACGTGCTCTGCTGCAACCCGTTGGCGACATGACGCAGCGCCGCGAGCTGGGTATTGGCACCGCCGGAGACCTGCCCGATCGCGCTGGTTGCCTGACCCGCGGCGACAGCCACCTGGCGGATGCTGTCATTGACCTCGCGGGCCAGTTGCTGGGCGCCGATCGTCTGACGCTTGAAGAACTGCAGCGCCTCCGCCATCTCTCCGATTTCGTCGCGCGCACCGGCGCGCGGCACCTCGATACGCGTGTCGCCCGCAGCGAGGGTTGTCATAGCGAAAGACAAGCGACGCAGACGGCCCGCGACATTCATGCCGACGTAAAGGAGTGCGATACACAGGATCGGCAGCACGGCAGCGGCGCCAACAATCAGCAGAAAGATCCGTGCCTTCTCGGTCTGCGCCGCCGAGCTGCGCATCTTGTCGTCGAGTTCGTGCCGCCGTTGCTCGACGACGCGCCCGAACTCCGCAGCCAGAACGGCGGCATCCTGCTTGACCGGCCGCATCGCCTCGGCTTCGAGGGCAATCGCCTTGAGTTCGCGCTCGCGCAACTCGAACAGATTGTCCGGGCCGCTCCCCAGCGCCACCAGTGCCTTTGCCTCAGGCACGAGTTCCGGAACCTTGGCAAGTACTGCCGCCTGTTGATCCATTGCCGTGGCCACCGCGGCAAACCGCGAACGCAATGTCTGGTCGAGTTCCGTCGTTGCCGCGAAGCGGGCTTCGCTGAGCAACGCAGCCCCCAATGCCACAGCATGACTGAATTCGGCCAATCCGGGTATGTCAGACCGGTCGGCCGTGAGCTTCTCGATGCGGTCAAGCACCGGCAGGACTGCGGCGGTCGCCGCAACGCGTCGCTCGACGGCGGCGATCCGGCTGGAGGTTATCTTTTCTACCGCCGCGTAAGTCGCGAAGACGCGGTCGACTTTGGCGGCGATGGCATCAACCTGACCGGCCATCTGGAAGTCGCGACGCAGGACCACGACGGCGTAATTCGCCTTCTCGCGCCCCTCCGCGATCGAATCAAGGACCGGTGCGAGTTGTGCCTGGCGATCGGCCGTGACGAGCGAGTTGGTCACCTGGAGGAGCTGCTTGGCTTCCTCCTGCAACCGCACCATGCTGCCGAAGGTCGCGAAGTCCCGACGGATGGTGCGCGAGAACAGCGAACTGAAGCCATCGAACAGAAATACCGACACGCCGCAGGCGACGATGGTGCAGCCGGTCGACAGAATGATGGCGGCGAAGAGCTTGGTGCGAATCCGGCTCAACCAATGGATTCCGGGGCCCGGCAGGGCTGCTTGAGTTGCGGCCGAGATCTTCATGTTGGGCGGTCACTCGCTCTCTTTACGCTGCATCGCACAACAGGGCGTTGCCGCGCCCCACAAACATAATCCAGGCTCTTCCGGGAATCGAGTGGGTGATTTTGGGGGATCATAGGGTGGACCTACCCCGTTTCCGTGGACAGTTGAGGTCTTGGGATCAGGCTATACTGTCTGACGTCATCGTGTCCTTCCTTTTCTGTTCTTCCTGCCCCCTGCTGGTGGCATCCTTTTGTTCGGCCCCTGCGGAGCCCATCCTT
>CAIWTJ010000073.1 GCA_903915535.1 Enhydrobacter aerosaccus | reverse complement strand
GCTCATGAGCGAGCCGGAGGCTCGCGGTCCGTATGAACTCCTACAGTTACCGCAAGTACTCCTATCGCCGGCCGCCCGAACTCGACGGGCCAGGAGCGCGCCGCCCGGTCGTGATCGTCGGCGCCGGCATGGCCGGTCCGACGCTTGCCCTGTCGCTCGCCGCGCGCGGCGTGGCGACGGTCGTGCTCGACGAGGACGACACCGTGAGCCTTGGCAGCCGCTCGATCTGCCAGGCCAAACACAGTCTGGAGATCTGGGACCGTTTCGGCATCGCGGACCGCATGGTCGAGAAAGGCATCACCTGGGAGCAGGGCGAGGTCTATCTTCGGGACAAGCCCATCTATCGCTTCAACTTGCAGCCAGAACCCGGGCAGAAGTTCCCGGCCTTCGTGAATCTGCAGCAGTACTACGTCGAGGAATTCCTGTACGAGCGTTGCGCGGCCGAACCGCTGATCGAATTGCGCCATCGCAACAAGGTGACGGGCGTCGCGCCGCGCAACGACGGCGTCTCGGTCGAGGTGGAAACGCCCGACGGGCATTACACGCTGGACACCGAATGGCTCGTCGCCTGCGACGGCGTGCGTAGCCCCGTTCGTCACATGCTGGGCCTGCCATATCCGGGCGAGGTGTTTCACGACCAGTTCCTGATCGCCGACATCCGATTGAAGGGCGACCTGCCCAAGGAACGGCGCTTCTGGTTCTATCCGCCGTTCCATCCCACCAACTCCGTGCTGTTGCACCGCCAGGCCGACGATGTCCTGCGGGTCGACTTCCAGCTCGGCCGGGATGCCGATGCGGAGGAAGAGAAGAAGCCCGAGAACATCGATCGCCGCCTGCGCCAGATGTTCGGCCCCGACGCGCGCTGGGAGCACGAATGGACCAGCGTCTATACCTTTACCTGCCGCATGATGGAGCGGTTCGTCCACGGCCGGACGATCTTCGCGGGCGACGCCGCCCACGTCGTCTCGCCGTTCGGCGCGCGCGGCGGCAATGCCGCCGTGGCCGACGCCGACAATCTCGCGTGGAAGCTGGCGGCGGTACTGGCGGGCGACGCGCCGGCGCGGCTGCTCGACAGCTATTGCAGCGAGCGCCGCGCGGCCTCGAACGAGAACATCCTGAACTCGACCCGCGCCACCGACTTCATCACGCCCAAGTTTCCGGCCTCGCGTCTTTTCCGCGATGCCACGCTCTCTTTGGCACGCGATTTTCCCTTCGCGCGTGCCCTGATCAACAGCGGCCGCCTGTCGGTGCCGACGGCGCACACCGGCTCGCCCCTCGACACACCGGATGTCGACACAGACTGGAGTGGTGGACCGCCGCCCGGCCGCGCCATGCTCGACGCGCCGCTGGGAGACGGATGGCTGATCGATCGCGTTGGCTGCGATTTCACAGTGTTGTCTTTCGGTACCACGGGAACGGTGCCCAAAGCGGCGACGTTGCTATCGGTCGACGGTGAAGGACTGGCCTGGCAGCGCTACGATGCCCGGCCGGGCACGACCTATCTGATCCGGCCAGACCGCTACGTGGCGGCGCGCTGGCGTACATTCGATCCCGCGGCGATCGAGACGGCGCTCAATCGCGCCATGGGCAGGGAGTAAGCATGCTTCAAAAGTCCTTGAACCTGGCGCGGCCCGACGAGGTCTACAACGCGATCATCGACGCGCATAAGGGGCTCGACGAGGCGGCGGCACGGGCCTTCGATGCGCGGCTGATCCTGCTGCTGGTCAATCACATCGGCGACGAAGCGGTGATCCGCGAGGCGCTCAAGGAGGCGGCGGCATCATCATGAAGGACATGCTCACGGGCCGCTGGGCGCTGGTCACCGGCGCCGGCCACGGCAACGGGGCCGCGATCGCGCAGGGGCTGGCGGCGGCCGGCGCCAAGGTGATCGTGACCGACATCGACAAGGAAGGCGCCCGGACCATCGCCGATGCCATCGTGAAGGCGGGCGGCGAGGCGCGCAGCTACCAGCTCGACGTCACCGACGAGGACGCCTGCGCCAAGCTCGCCGCCGACATCGCCCTGCTGGTCGGCCCGATCCGCATCCTCGTGAACAACGCGGGCATCTTCCTGCGTGGGCCGCTGGTGGCGCCGGACGGCCGCGAGCGCTGGGAAAAGACCATGGAGGTCAACGTCCAGGGCCCGTTCAACGTCACGATGGCGTTCATGGACCAGCTCAAGCTGACGAAGGGCGCGATCGTGAACATCGCCTCGATCAATTCCTTCGTCGTCGGCATGGGCACCGGCTCCTATCCGGTATCGAAGGGCGCGCTCGCCCAGTTCACGCGCGCGTTGGCGGCCGAACTCGCGGTCGATGGCATCCGCGTGAATGCGCTGGCGCCAGGACTGATCGAGACCCGGATGACCGAGCCGACGCGCGCCGATCCGGCAAAGCTCCAGGCCTTCCTGAATCACGTGCCGATGAGGCGGGCGGGGCAGCCCGAGGAACTCGTGGGCCCGGTGGTCTTTCTGTGCTCCGATGCGGCCAGTTACGTGACGGGCGCCATTCTGGCGGTCGATGGAGGCTTTCTTGCCGTCTGATGTCATCGTGAGAGTTGCCACTGTCGAAGACGTCGAACTGCTGCACCGCTTCTCGATCGATCTTTCGACTTACGAGGACGAGCCGCACGCCGTCACGTCGACGCCGCAGACGCTGGCGCGCGACGGCTTCGGCAAGAACCCGCAGTTCGCGGCCTTGATCGCCGAACAGGGAGGCAAACCGGTCGGCTTCGCGCTCTACACCTTCAACTACTCGGTGTGGACCGCCGCGCGCGGCATCTTCATCGAGGACATCTGGGTCGTGCCCGAAGCCCGACGTGGCGGCGTTGCCCGCGCGCTGATGGTGGCGCTGGCCCAGGAGTGCAAGGGCCGCGGCTACAAGCGCATCGACCTCAACGTGCTCGACTGGAATCCGGCGCGCGGCTTCTACGAGAAGATCGGCTTCAAGTGGATCAGGAACTGGCTGCCGTATCGCCTGAGCGGCGAGGCGCTGGAGAAGCTGGCTACTTCTTCTTCTTGAGCCCCATCAAGCGGCCGGCCTTCGGGTTCTTCGGCAGCTTCTGATGCTCCGCCCAGACCTGCGCCAGCCGCTCGGCGGCCTGCGCGGGGAAGGGGCCGGACTTCCGCGTGGCGTAGTCGATGTTCATGATGATCGTCTCGTTGGTCGCGGCGAGATAGCCCTCGTCGGCGTGATACATCTCGTGGAACAGGTGCACGCGCTTGGCGTCGCAGTCGAGCAACTGGGTCACGAAGCGCATCGGCGCGCCCTCGCGCAGCTCGCGGTCGTAGGTGATGTGCATCTCGAGCACGAAGGTCATGCCGAGCTTGTTGTTCACGTAGTTCCGGCCGAGCCCGATGTTGCGCATGAAGGCACCCGAGGCCCGGTCGAACGCCGTCACGTAATAGGCGACGTTCATATGACCGTTCCAGTCGACCCATTCGGGCTCGACCACGGCGCGGTGGACGTCGAGGGGCGCTGCGGTGACGAGCGGCGGCATTTCATAGGTCAGCACGACGGACATGGACGCTTACTCTTTCTCTACTTCTTCTTGATACCGATGATGCGGCCGGCCTGGCTCGGCACCGGCAGGCCCTTGTGGGCGTTCGCGAGCCTGGTGAGCGGCGCCATCGCGAACTCGGGCCACGGCGCGGAGCGCCTCGAGGCAAAGTCGATGTTCATCAGCATGATCTCGTTGGTCGCGGCGAGATAGCCCTCGGTGGCGTGATACATCATGTGGATGTAGTGCACGCGCTTGGCGTCATAATCGAGGATCTGAGTGGTGATGCGGAGGGGATCGCTCTCCTTGACCTCGCGGTCGTAGGTGACGTGCGCCTCGAGCACGAAGGTCATGCCGATCTTGTCGCGCGTATATTCCCAGCCGACGTTGAACTGGCGGCACAGCGTGTCCGTCGCCTTGTCGAAGGCCACGACGTAGTAGCCCACGTTCATGTGCCCGTTCCAGTCGATCCACTCCGGCAGCACGACGCCGCGGTGGATGTCGAGCGGCGCGCCGAGGTCGGGTTCGGTCATGGGGTAGGGAGGTAATTTCATGCGGGCGGACCGTAGCGAAGCGGGCCCGCCGACCGCAAGTTCGCCGGGACATCATTTTCGCGGAGAATTCACATGGCGAAGAAGCCGAAAGCACTGATCCTGGGCGTAGGCGCCGAACGCGGCATCGGCGGAGCGGCCAGCCGGCGCTTCGCCCAGGAGGGCTATCACGTGCTGGTGGCTGGCCGGACGGCCGACAAGATCAACTCAGTCGTCGACACGATCCGCAAGGAAGGCGGCTCGGCGACGGCTGTCGTCGTCGACGGTACAAAGGAAGCCGAGGTCATCAAGCTTTTCGACCGGGCGATGGCCGACGATGCAGACGGCACGCCGGCCGATTTCTTCGTCTTCAACATGGGCAATAACGCCGCCGTCGATTTCCGCGGGATGACGGTCCAGCATTTCGAGGATTCCTGGCGCGTCGGTTGCTTTGCCGGTTTCCTGTTCGGGCGCGAGGCGATGCGCCGACTGGCGCCACTCGGCCGCGGCACCGTGCTTTTCACCGGGGCCTCCGGCTCGATGCGCGGCCGGCCGAGGTTCGCCGCCTTCAATGCGACCAAGGGCGGGCTGCGCCTGCTGGTGCAGTCGATGGCGCGCGAGTTTGGGCCGCAGGGCATCCACGTGGCGCATGTCATCATCGATGGCGGCATCGAGGGCGATCGGCTTCTGTCGCGCATGCCCGACCGGGTCGAGAAGGCCGGGCCCGACGGCCTGCTCAAGGTCGACGCGATCGTCGAGAGCTACTGGCACATCCATCGCCAGCACCGCAGCGCCTGGACGCATGAGATCGACCTGCGTCCTTACAAAGAGACCTTCTGATTTTCCGGACCGCGAGCCTCCGGCTTGCTCGGAGTCATGAGCGAGCCGGAGGCTCGCGGTCCAGAAGAGGGATCTCCTCGAGCGAGCGGAAGATCTTCTTTCCGAGCTTCTGACCCGTCGCGACCATGTCGTCGGCGCCGCTCGACGCGCCGCCGATGCGCAGCACGCCATCGCACTTGCCGATCAGTTCACGCGCGATCGGATGGAAGATCTCGTCGAACACCGTATCGCCGATCTTCTTCGAGCCGGCATGCTTCAGCAGCGGCAGCGCGAACCATTCGCCCATCACCGGCAGGTGACCGCGACGGAAGACAGCGAGGGACATCTCCTCCATTGCGTCGACGTTGCGCTGGATCAGCACCGGATCGTCGTTTGTGCCGCCGCGATAGGGGCCGGCGACCAGGATCATCAGTTGCTCGGTCATTGCGGGATCTCCAGTAGTTCGCGCGTGACGAGCTCTGGCGCGGAGATAATGCAGTTGTGGCCGGCCTCGATCGGCCGGAAGCGGATGTGCGGCATCTGCTGCACCCGCTCGTGCGTGCCGGCGGAGACGGGATAGCGGGGTTTGGTGCAGGCGATGTAGGTCATCGGCCTTCCGTTGCCGGCAGGATGGTGCATGGTGATCGGCCTGGTGTAGCAGGCGAGCGGATGCGGCGTGAGATGGCGGTGCGTCCAGGCCGCGAGTTCGGGATCGTCGATGATCAGGCTGCCGACCGGTGCGTGCGGCAACACCTCGGTGCCGTTGACCACCTTGATCAGCTTCCTCCGCTTGGCCACGATCTCGGGTGGGATGCGGCCGAAGATCGACTGCCCGTCCTGCGCGATGCCGCCATCCAGGATCACCAGATGGCCGATGCGCTCGGGGATGCGGTCGGTGACCATGCTCGCGATCAGGCTGCCGAAGCTGTGGCCTACCAGCACGATGTTCCGAAGGTCTTCCTTTTCCAGATAGGCGATCGTGTCGGCGAGGAAGACGTCGTTGTCGAGATCGGGGCTCAGTTCCGCAGCGCGCTCGCCCACACCGCGAAACGGCAGGGCGCGCGCGTCGTGACCGGCGGCGCGCAGCCTCTCGATGACGAAGCTCCAGGACCAGGCGCCCATCCAGGCGCCGGGCAGGCAGATGTAGGTACGCATCGGCTTGGTCTTAGCATGCCGCTGTGAAACAATGAGAGCATGACCGAAAAGAAAGAAGCCGCGCCGCCGCGTCCCGCAACCACCGTCCTGCTGCTCCGTCCCTCGAAGAAGGGCGACGCGGGCTCCCCGCTCGAAGTCTTCATGGTGGTGCGCCATCACGCCATCGACTCGTTCTCCGGCGCGCTGGTGTTTCCCGGCGGCAAGCTCGAGGACGCCGACGGCGATCCGAAGCTCAAGGCGCGCTGCGGCGGCGCCGACAAGATATCTTCAGAGGAACTCAAGTTCCGTGTCGCCGGGATTCGGGAAGCCTTCGAGGAGTGCGGCGTGCTCCTGGCACGCAAGCCCGGTCAGCGCTCGGTCATTGCCGCCGCCGATCTTGAGGCGATCGAACAGAAGTGGCGCGCCAAGCTCGTGAAAAACGAGGCGACCATTCTCGATCTCGCCGACGGCGAGGACCTTGAGCTCGCGACCGACCTGATGACGCCTTACGCGCATTGGATCACGCCGACCTTCGTGCCCAAGCGCTTCGATACCTGGTTCTATCTGGCCGAGGCGCCGGAGGATCAACTCGCGCTGCACGATGGCTCGGAGTCGACGGACTCCGTCTGGATCGGAGCGCAGCAGGCGATCGACGAAGCCAAGGCCGGCAAGCGGACGCTGGTGCACGCCACCACGAAGAACCTCGAATTGCTGGCCGAGGGCGTGACGGTCACCGGAGCGATCAGCCAGGCGACCGAGCGCAAGATCGTGACGGTTCTGCCGTGGGTCGAGCAGCGGGACGGCAAGAAATTCCTGCATATTCCCGAGGGTGCCGGGTACCGCAATCTGGTGCGGGAAATGCCGCCTCAAGGTGTTCCGCAAACCGGAAGGTAGTTCCGTTTGCTCCGCCCGGCCGGTCGCGCTAGGACTCGGTGAACAAGCGTTCAGCGGAGGGAACAACGATGGTCGGGATTGTCGCCTACGGGGCCTATGTGCCGCGCCTGCGTCTCAACCGTCAGGCCGTCTATGACGCCAACAAGTGGTTCGCCGCCGGCCTGCGCGGCCTCGCCAAGGGCGAGCGCTCGATGGCCAACTGGGACGAGGACTCGATCACCATGGCCGTCGAGGCGTCGCGCGACTGCCTGACCAGCCACAAGGCCGAGGACGTCCGCAACATCTACTTCGCTTCGACCACGCATCCGTTCAAGGACCGCCAGAATGCGGGCGTCATCGGTACGGCGCTAAACGTCGAGCAGAATCTGTCGGCCGCGGACATTGGCGGCTCGCTGAAGGCGGGGACGTCGGCCTTGATCGCCGGACTCAACGCTTCCAGGGACGGAGCGCCATCCCTCGTCGCCGCCGCCGACAAGCGCATGGCGCGCGTGGCGTCGTCGAACGAGCTGAATTACGGCGACGGCGCCGCGGCGCTGCTGTGCGGCACCGAGAACGTGATCGCCAAGCTGGTCGGCCATCATTCGGTGTCGATGGACTTCGTCGATCACTTCCGCGGCGACGAGAGCGACTTCGACTACACGTGGGAAGAGCGCTGGATCCGCGACGAGGGCTATTCGAAGATCGTGCCGCCGGCGGTGAAGGCCGGCCTCGCCGCCTGCAAGCTGAAGGGCAGCGACATCACCCATTTCATCATGCCGAGCCTGATGCCGGCAGTGCCCAAGCAGATGGCGAAGATCTGCGGCATTGGCGAAGGCGCGGTGCGCGATCTTCTCGGAGCGACGCTCGGTGACACTGGGGCTGCCCACGCTCTGGTCATGCTGGTCGATGCGCTCGAGACGGCGAAGGCCGGCGACAAGATCATGGTCGTGGCGTTCGGCCAGGGCGTCGACATCCTGGTGTTCGAGGTCACGGCCGAAAACGCCAAGCTGGCCAAGCGCAAGGGCCTGTCGGGCTGGATGGCGCGCCGCAAGGAAGAGAAGAACTACATGAAGTTCCTCGCTTTCAACGAGATGCTGCCGATCGACAAGGGCATGCGCGCGGAGTTCGACAAGAAGACCGCGCTGTCGGTCCTGTGGCGCAAGCGCGACATGCTCTACGGGCTGGTCGGCGGCAAGTGCAAGGTCTGCGGCACGGTGCAGTTCCCGCGCAGCCAGGTCTGCGTCAATCCGAACTGCCACGCCATGGACAGCCAGGAGCCCTATGCGATGGCGGGGCTCGAGTGCAACGTGATGTCTTTCACCGCCGACTCGCTTGTCTATTCGCCGGATCCACCGGGCTACTACGGCATGATCACCTTTCCGGAAGGCGGGCGCTTCATGGCCGACTTCACGGATTGCGACAAGGAACAGGTAAAGGTCGGCACCAAGATGCGCATGACCTTCCGCATGCGCGACAACGATCAGATGCGCGGCGGCTTCAGGCGTTATTTCTGGAAGGCGGCGCCGGTTTAGGTCGTCTTCCACCGTTCAAGGGTTTAGCGTTTCACCTCCACCACCAAGGAGACCTGCAATGGCTCGTGGTATCAAAGACAAGGTCGCCATTCTCGGAATGGGTTGCTCGAAGTTCGGCGAACGCTGGGATGCCGGCGCCGAGGAGCTGATGCTCGAGGCCTACAAGGAGTGCCTGAAGGACGCGGGCATCGACCAGAACCAGCTCCAGGCCGCGTGGTTCTCCACCGCCATTGACGAGGTGCATGTCGGCAAGTCAGGCATTCCGCTCTCGACGACTCTGCGCCTGCCCAACATCCCGGTGACGCATGTCGAGAACATGTGCGCGTCGGGCACCGAGGCCTTCCGCGGCGCCTGCTATGCCGTGGCCTCCGGCGCCGCCGACTTCGCGCTGGCGCTGGGCGTCGAGAAGCTGAAGGACACCGGCTACGGCGGCCTGCCGGGCGGCCGCGGCGGTCCGCTGCAGGTCCTGTGGAACGCGAGCGGCACCGCGCCGGGCAACTTCGCCCAGCTCGCCACCGCCTACATGACCGCGCACGGCGTGTCGGCCGAGGACCTCAAGAAGGCGATCGGCCACGTCTCGTGGAAGAGCCACCAGAACGGCGCCAAGAACCCGAAGGCCCATCTTCAGAAGGCCGTCGAGATGGACACCATCCTGAACGCGCCGATGATCGCCTCGCCGCTCGGTCTGTTCGACTGCTGCGGCGTGTCGGACGGCGCTGCGGCAGCGATCGTCACGACGCCGGAGATCGCCAAGGCGCTCGGCAAGAAGGACATCGTGTCGGTGAAGGCGCTGCAGCTCTCGGTCTCGAACGGCTCGGAGTCGGGCCACAACTCGTGGGACGGCAGCTACTTCCACACCACGCGCATCGCCTCGAAGAAGGCCTACGAAGAGGCCGGCATCAAGAACCCGCGCGACGAGGTCTCGATGTTCGAGGTGCACGACTGCTTCTCGGTGACCGAGCTGGTCACCATGGAAGATTTGCACATCTCGGAGACCGGCAAGGGCTGGAAGGATGTGCTCGACGGCTTCTACGACGCCGACGGCAAGATCCCCTGCCAGATCGACGGCGGTCTCAAGTGCTTCGGCCATCCGATCGGCGCGTCGGGCCTGCGCATGCTCTACGAGATGTATCTGCAGATCCAGGGCAAGGCGGGCTCCCGCCAGCTCAAGAACCCGCGCATCGGCATGACGCACAACCTGGGCGGCGCGCCGCGCGAGAACATCTCCAGCGTGGCCATCGTCGGCCGCTACGAATAAACGGAAGACACAACAACCCTCTCTCCGGCCAAAAGCCGGGGGGAGGGTTTTTCATTCGCGGGAGGAGACAACCATGGAGCTCGACAAGAAGCTCATCGGCCACACGTTCAAGCCATTCACGGCCACGGTCGAGGCCGGCAAGATCAAGCTGTTCTGCAAGGCCATCGGCGAGAACGACCCGATCTATACCGATACCGCCGCCGCCAAGGCCGCGGGCTACCGCGGCATCACCGCGCCGCTCACCTTCCTTCGCGCGCTGCAGGCCGACGATCCCAACAAGGGCGGCCTACTGAAGCTGCTCAACGTCGACATCGGCTTGATCCTGCATGGCGAGCAACACTTCGAGTATTTCGCGCCGGTCGTGGTGGGCGATGTCGTCACCTGTCAGGAGAAGGTCATTGACATCTACGACAAGAAGGGCGGTGCGCTCTGGTTCGTCGTCCAGGAGATGGAAATGAAGGACCAGACGGGCAAGCTCGTGGCCAAGGGCCGCGGCGTGACCGTCGTGCGCAACCCCGACGCCGGCAAGAAGTGAGGAGGCAGCCATGACAACCGCAACCGCACCGAAGTTCGCAGACGTCAAGGTGGGCGACACGCTGAAGCCGCTCGTCCTGCCGCCGGTCAGCCGCCACCAGCTCGCGCTCTATTGCGGCGGCTCGGGCGACCACAATCCGATCCACGTCGATCTCGACTTCGCCAAGAAGTTCGGCTTCAAGGACGTGTTCGCGCACGGCATGCTGTCGATGGCCTTCCTCGGCCGCCTCGTCACCTCGTGGGTGCCGCAGAAGCAGGTCAAGAGTCTCGGTACGCGCTTCACCTCGATCACCTGGGTGGGCGACGTCATCACCGTGAGCGGCAAGGTCACCGGCAAGCGCGAGGCCAATGGCGAGAAGCTCGTGGACCTCGAAGTGAAATGCACCAACCAGAACGGCCAGGACACGCTGCAGGGCAGCGCCACCGTCGCGTTGGCTTAGGGAGAAGCAAGATGGGTCAGATGGATGGCAAGGTGGCGATCGTCACCGGTTCGGGACGCGGTATCGGCAAGGAGATCGCGCTGCGCCTGGTGCGCGACGGCGTCAAGGTCGTGATCAACGACATCGACGACGCGCCCGCGAAGGAGACCGTGGCCGAGATCGAGAAGATGGGCGGCAAGGCGGTGATGTGCACCGGCGACGTCGCCAAGCCCGACTTCGGCGATCGCATCGTCAAGACGGCCGTCGATGCCTTCGGTGACTGCCACGTCGTGGTGAACAACGCCGGCTACACCTGGGACTCGGTCATCCAGAAGATGAGCGACGAGCAGTGGTACGCCATCCTCGATGTGCATCTCACCGCGCCGTTCCGCGTCCTGCGCGCCTTCCAGCAGCACTTCAAGACGGCCGTCGAAAAGGAGCGCTCCGAAGGCAAGCGCATCGTGCGCAAGGTCGTGAACATCTCGTCGACCTCGGGTGTGAACGGCAATGCCGGCCAGTCGAATTACGCGGCGGGCAAGGCGGGCATCATCGGCCTCACCAAGACGCTGGCCAAGGAGTTCGGGCGCTACGACGTCACGGTGAACGCCGTGGCCTTCGGTTACATCCAGACGCGCCTCACCCAGCCGCTCGCCCAGGGCGACTCGGGCGAGATCGAGGTGCAGGGCCGCAAGGTCAAGATCGGCGTGCAGGGCGGCCGCATCGCCGCCATGAACCAGATGATCCCGCTTGGCCGCGGCGGCCTGCCGGAGGAAGCGGCGGGCTCGGTCTATCTCTTCTGCAGCCCCGACAGCGATTACGTCAGCGGGCAGTGCCTCGTGGTCAACGGCGGACTCTGATCAGCGCGTCGCCTGATCGGCGCGCTTGTAGGCCTCGAGCAGCCAGACATTGAACTGCTGGAGAGTCGTCTCCAGCGAGCCGTAGATGCCTTCGGGCAGGTAGCGCGAGTTCTTGGCGGCCTGCATGCCCACGTTCACCGGCACGTCCTGTGCCCAGATCTTGGAGCCGCCTTCGCGCACGGCGGCGCAGCGGTCACGGAAGTCCGGCAGGTCGATCGTGCTCCTGGGCAGCAGCCAGCCGCCGTAGGTCACGCGGTCGCTGCCGGCGTAGGTCGCCGTGACGCCGGCTGGCCGGATCAGCGTGTAGGCGATCGTGCCGGGCGCGAACATCATTGTCATGCCGGGCGGCAGCATTGCGAAAGTGACGCGCGAGCGCTGCTCCGGCGTCAGGGTCGCGATCGCCGGGAACGCCGCATCCGGACCCCAGCCGTCCTTCATCATGCCGCCGTCCGGCGTCTTCATCGGCACGCTGCGCACGATCGCGTTGTCGCCGGGCTTCATGTCGGTGAAGCGCACGCCGTCGCCCGGCATGATGCTGGGCGCGAAGTCGTGCGTGCCGTGATGCACGAACTCGGGATGGTAGGCGTCGGTGAAATTCTCCACCTGCACCTTCCAGTTCCAGGGCAGCGGCGTGTCGCTCATCGCAGGCGGCACGTCAATCACGCCGGTCGCCTCGTAGCCCGCCCACAGCGGCTCGAGCTTGGCGAGCGAGGGGCCGAGCGGTTTGGCGTCGGGGTCGAGATTGACGAAGATGAAGCCGTGCCAGAGCTCGACCCGAAGCTGCGTCAGCCGCACCGTCTCGCGCAGCGTCGCGATGGCGGCGGCATCGCCCATGCGCGGCGCGCCCGCGAGCCTGCCCTGCATGTCGTAGGTCCAGAAGTGCAGCGGGCAGCGCAGCGCCCGGCCCTTCTCGGGGCAGGGGATGATCTCCCCGCGATGACGGCAGATGGCGCTCAGCGCGTGGACCTCGCCGTCCTCGCCGCGCGTGACCAGGATCGGCTCACCCGCCACCTCCCACGAGAAGCAGTCGCCGCGCTCCGCGACCTGCTCGACCCGGCCGACGCAGATCCAGGTGCGGCTGAAGACCTCCGCCTGCTCGAAGGCGAAGAACTCGGGCTCGGTGTAGCAGCCTGCGGGCAGCATGCGCCGATACGCGGCCGCTTCATCGAAGGTGGAGATCTCGGCCAGCAGGGCCTGCACGATGGGTGAGCGTGTCTTGTTCATGGGATCCTCCTGGCGGAGGCCATGCAAGAATCGGGTCAGCTGGCCCGCGACAGGGCCGCCCAGCGGCCGGGCGTGAGGCCGAAGCGGGCCGAGAAATGGCGCGTGAGGTGGCTCTGGTCGGCGAAGCCGGTCGCGGCGGCCGTCTCCGACAACGGCGCGCCGGACGCGATCATGGCCTGCGCCTTGACCAGCCGCTGCCCCACCTGGAAGCGGTGCGGCGAGGTGGCGAAGGCGGCGCGGAAATGGCGGCTCAAGGCGAAGCGGTCGAGGCCACTGACCTTTTCCAGTTCTTCGGAGTCGACGATGCGCGGGGCTTCGGCCCGCAGGAAGTCGCGGGCGCGTGCAGCGGCCCGATAGGCGGTCTTGGGCGCGGGCCGCAGGGGCCGGGCGTCGCTGCGCGCCGACAGGAGCTCGGCCAGCCGCGCCACGATGGCGTCGACGGCGATCGGCTCGAGCGCCTGCGGGAAATGCGCGAAAGCCTCGCGCAGCAGCTGGCCCAGCGCCGGGTCGTCGGCCACGACGTCGCGCACGAAGGGCGGCGGCGCGCCGTCCAGGGCGGCACTCACCGACGCCGGATCGACGTAGAGCATGCGGTAGGCGAAGCCCGCGTCGACGGTGGCGTGCCCGTCATGCGCCTCGTCGGGATGAATCACCATCACCTGGCCGGCAGCGCTGGTGCGCAGTGCACCGCGATAGTGGAACGACTGCGCGCCCCACAGCGTCAGGCCCACGGCATAGGTCTCGTGGCGGTGCAGGTCGAAGGCGTGGCCGCCGAAGCGCGCCGTCAGCCGTTGCAGGCCGGCGCGGGTGGGATCGAATCGGATTTGGTCGGAGGCGCACATGCACAAACGTTCAAGACCTTCAGGACAGCATGCCCGATATGGTGCCCATGATCTACGAAACCAAGACAGCCCTGATCCTGCGCAAGGATCTCGCGACCTGGCAGATCGCCAACGTCTCGGCCTTCCTCGCGGGCGG
Organism: Enhydrobacter aerosaccus; assembly: GCA_903915535.1. Lineage (GTDB taxonomy): Bacteria > Pseudomonadota > Alphaproteobacteria > Reyranellales > Reyranellaceae > Reyranella > Reyranella aerosaccus_C. The sequence goes on along the minus strand of CAIWTJ010000073.1, from coordinate 29,487 downwards.
CCTGGCCGCCACTCACCCGGAGATGAAGGGCGAGCCCTACAGGGATGGCGCCAGCCGCGGCTACACCGCCCTGATCCGCGAACCCGTGTTCGTCTATGGCGCCACCCTCGAGGAGCTCCAGCGCACCCATCTGCGGGCCCTGTCGCGCGAGCTGGTGCCGGCGGTCTACATCGAGGCGATGTTCAAGACCACCAACGATGCCGACAACCGCGCGGCGTTCGCAGCGGCGCCGGCCGATGCGCTCGATCTCGTGGGCCTGGGCGTCCACGGCCCGCGCAAGACGATCGACAAGGTCACCAATGGGCTGAAGTTCCTCGCCTAGGAAAAAGATGACGCCCAGTGCACCGATTTTCCGGGACACCTCGGATACCGATGGCATATGGATTTCCGGCATTTTGTACCAGATTCCGCCACCCCCTCCGCGCAATTAAATTACGCCACGAACAGCCGCGCGCCCGTCGGCAGGGTGCGCGCCTTGTCGAGCGCTTCCATGGTCGAGCGGTAGCCCGTCTCGATGGCGGCATCGAACTTCGTCCAGTCGAGCAGGTCGTACCGATCCATGGGCGGGACGATCATCAGGTCGGCGGCGGCGCGATCCTCGGCCGCGCGCGCGGTGCTCGAGATCAAGGCCGAGCGCAACAGGATGCGCACGATCGAGGGGATCGGCAGCGTCTCCTTGCGCTTCCACACGAGGCGGCGGAAGAATTCCCAGGCCGACCAGGAATCCTCGACGCCCTCGCCGGCCGACAGTGCGCCCGCGGTGTCGACGTCGACGCCGATCGTGAGGCCGCGGCCCATCCGGCGCATCTCGCGCACCGGCAGGTTGTCGATGACGCCGCCGTCGACATGGACCTGGCCCGCGTCGTTGAACGGCGGCAGCACGCCCGGCAGCGAGACCGATCCGCGCAGCCAGCGCCACAGCCGGCCGTTGCGGTGAATGTCGGCCATCGACGTCGTGAGATTGGCCGTCACGCAATAGAACGGCAGGATCAGGTCCTCGATGTCATTGTCGCCGAACGCCGTGCGCAGGAGCTGCGTCACGCGTTTTCCGCGGAACAGCGAGACAAAGGGGAAGGTGTAGTCGCTGAGCGGATTGGCCGTGACGAAGGCGCGCCGGAAGCGCAGGGCCAATTCCTCGTCGGACCAGCGCGCGGCCACGGCGGCCGCGATGATGGCACCCATCGAGGTGCCGCCGGTGAGATCGATCGGCACACCCGAGGCCCGCAACGCCTTCACGACTCCGATGTGGGTGAAGGCGCGCGCGCCGCCGCCTGCCATGACGATGCCAACGGCATGGCCGGTGATCAGCCGCGCGAGGCGATCGAAGTCGCTGGGCAGGTCGAGCCGCACGTGATGGTGCTGGCCGTAGACGCCGCCCGCCAGCTGCGGTGCGGTCGATCCCGGCTGTGGGTCGTGGCTGTCGTGCAGCAGCACAAGTTCGCGGCGGCGGTGGAAGACGGCGCCGGCTTGCGTGGCCTCGATCTCGAAAGGCAGGCGCGTCGGCTGGCTGTCGTCGGCGCGGCGCACGACGATCAGGCAGTCGGCCTGACGCAGGCAGAGCTCCGTCCACGCCGTCGGCGTCGGGTCGGCGCGGTAGAGCACGAAGGACGAGCTCATCTCGCATTGCGCGAACCATTCGGGCTCCTCGCTGAGCGATTCCGGTCCCAGCATCTGGACCTCGTCGCCGATCCGGCCGAGCGCATTGGCGAGCAGCACCGCGAAGCGCGCGGCGGGCACGTCCGGACCGGCCGGCAGAAGCGCGAAGGTGCGCGGCTGGCGGCGGCGCTTGGACGGGCCCATGGCATTGCGCATGGCGATGTTGCGCATCAATGCCGGCAGCACTTCGGGATGACGGGTGGTGAGCGTCTCGAAGCTGTCCTCGCCCAGGCGCCACACCTCGCTGTCGCGCAGCGCCGCGACGGAGCGCGTGCGCTGGGTATGCGACAGCAGCGACATCTCGCCCACGATGTTGCCGGGCGTGATCTCGGCGATCAGGGCGGGTTCTTCCGTGCCGTCCTCCTCCTCGTGCCGGAACACGCCGAGGCAGCCGCTCGCCACGACGTAGACCGCGTCAGCCGCCTCGCCCTGGCGGAACAGCGGTGTGCCGCCGGGCAGCACCATCAGCGAGAGATTCGCCTCGACCGCGGCCATGCTGGCGGTATCGAGATCGGCGAACAGCGGCGCGCGATGTAGCGCCTGGCGCATGCGCAGCCGGGCGGAGTCCGCATCGGGCAGGGTGATGCTCACGCTGGTGGCTCAGCCCGAGGTAAGACCCTTGAGGGTCCAGCCGATCGTCTGCTCGGCGCGCGTCCACACCATCTCGCGCCACTTGTCGCCGGCGGGGAAGAAGCGCTCCTTCATGTTGGCCTTGAGCTCGCGGCCAAGCGTCGAGTTCAGGTCGCCGCGCTGGTGCAGCCAGTTGTCGGCGCGTACCGCGCCCAGCACGTCGGGCACGGCGTAGGTGCCGTACTCGATGGCGATCGAGGTCACCTCGGCGTCGGGCAGTTCCTGCGGAAAGCTGTCGAGCATCGGACCCGCGACGACGGCCGACGTCGAGGTCCCGCCTTCGGGCGAGGTCATCTCGCTGCCGTACCAGGCCTTGGCGCGGGCGAAGGACTTGGCGCCGGGCGGCACGGTGCAGATCAACTCGCCGTGGCCGAACGGCCCCAGTCCGGTGTGATAGTCGATCACGCCCACTCTTTTCGCGCGGCTCAACTCCTCACGGGCAATCGCGCGAATCGTGCGATTGCTCCACGTCGGCTTGGAGCCGCCGTAGAAGATGCCGTCGGCATGGGTGTACTGGCCGCCGGTGATGGCACCCTGCAAGGCGAATGCTCCGTTCTTCTGGACGTAGGCGTCGAGCACGCGCTGCGTCGAATCGAGTTCTTCCTTGTTCCACGTCTTGGGCAGGATCGCGTCGGCGAGGGCGAGGTATCCGTCGTTTTTCGGGTAGCCCTTGTCGTGATCGACGAAGTTGCGGTTGAGGTCGACGTTGTCCTCGTTGACGCGGCGCGTCCACGCGAAGCCGTAGGGGTTGATGGCGTGGACCAGCAGTGCGCCGGTGTCCTTCGGCAGCTTGGCCGGCCCGCCGGTGCGCAGCCACGCGATCTGGGCGCCCGAGCCGCAGTGGCCTTCGACGCCGTGCGTGCTCGAGATCATCACCAGCATGCGGGCGGCGTCCGCGGCGCCGAAGCGCGCGGTGTCGAGGTAGAGCTTGCCGCCGTCCGGTCCCTGGGCGTGCGGATTGAAATAGGAACGCAGCGCTCCGCCCGCTGCGGCCGCCGCGCCGCAGAACTTGGTGCGCGCCTCGGCGTAGCTTTCCGAAAAGCACTCTGGAATCGATACCATCACGTCCTCCCGCCGCCATCGTAGCACGTGATGGCGTGCGGCGGAGGCACGAGTCTCATGTGTGCCGGCGTTTAGCTGTCGTACTGCAAAAGCGCTTCGACCGGGACCGAGAGCTTCTTGCGGCCTTCGAGGAAGGTGAGCTCGATGATGCAGGCGGCGGCGGGAACGACGGCGCCGCTCGATTCGAGCAACGTCACCGCCGCGGCGAGGGTGCCGCCCGTCGCCAGCAGGTCGTCGACCAGCAGAACGCGCGCGCCCGGCTTGAAGGCGTCCTTCTGGATCTCGATCGTGTCGGTGCCGTATTCCAGCGAGTAGGTGTGGCGCACGGTGATGCCCGGCAGCTTGCCCTTCTTGCGCAGCATCAGGAAGCCGGTGCCCAGCGCCATGGCGAGCGGCGCCGCCAGCAGGAAGCCGCGCGATTCGATGCCGGCGATCATGTCGGGCTTGTACTTGCGGGCGATGGTGGCCACGCGCTCGACCGTCTCGTGCCACGCCTTGGCGTGCGCGAGCAGGGTGGAGATGTCGTAGAACAGGATGCCGGGCTTGGGGAAATCCGGAATCGAGCGGATGTGGTCCTTGAGGTTCATGTCGGCGGACATTCTTCTTGTTCTCCTACGCGTAGGCGGGTGGCGGCACGAAGCTGCGGTATTCCTGCTCCAGAAGCTTGGCGAACTGGATGCAGCTGTAGTCGTCGTATTGCGGGCCGACGATCTGGACGCCGACCGGCAGGCCTTCCTTCGTCTGTCCGATCGGCGCAACCGTCACCGGCAGGTAGGTGACGCCGGAATAGCCCGCCCAAAGCATCTGGTCGAAGGTCGGCACCTGCTTGTTGTTCACGATGAGATGGCGCTTCGTGTGGTCGTGCTCGTGGTCGTGCGGGAACGCCGCGGTCGACGCGACCGGGCAAAGCATCAGGTCGTAATCGCCGAAGAACGTCTCCCAGGCGAGTCGCATGCGGTGACGGCGCTCGTTGAGCTGCAGCCACTCGCGATGGCTGAGCACCATGCCGCGCACCATCTGCGCGACGGAGCGCTTGTCGCCGGCGGGGTACCTGGCCGCCGCTTCCTGGCGGGCGGCATAATCCGCGTCCGACATGCGGCCCGAGATCGCCGCGTTCAGCAGCTTCATGTAGACCTCGTGCATGTCGGCCATGTCGAACGCCGGCCGCGCCGTGGTGCTCACCTTGACCTTCTTCTTGCCGAGGAAGTCGGCCAGCTTCTGGATCTGGTCCTGCACCGACTGGTCGACCTCGGCGAGCGGATCGTCGAGCAGCACCGCGACCTTGAATTCGCGCAGGCTCTTCTTCTTCGAGCGGGGCAGGGCGAGTTTCCAGCCGCGGGCGTCGATCGCGTCCGGCCCGGCCATCACGTCCATCGCGATTTCGAGATCCTCGGCGCCGCGCGCCAGCGGACCGACAACGGCGATGTCGGTGCTGGGCGAGGCGATCTCGACCGGCGCATGACCTTTGGTGCTGACCACGCCCCAGGTCGGCTTGTGGCCGTAGACGCCGCAGTAGTGCGCGGGATTGCGGATCGACGAGCCGATGTCGCTGCCGGCCTCGATGCCCGTCAGGCCAGCCGCCAGTGCGGCGGCCGAGCCGCCGGAAGAGCCGCCGGGCACGCGCGCGGGATCCCACGGGCTGTTGGTGGTGCCGTAGATTTCGTTGTAGCTCTGATAGTCGCCCAGCAGGATCGGCACGTTGGTCTTGCCGAACAGGGTGACGCCCGCGTCGAGCATGCGTTGCGGCAACGTCGCGGTGAACTTCGACGTGTTGTCCTTGAGCGCGGGAACGCCCCAGGTCGTGCGATAGCCTTCGACGTTGAACGACTCCTTGATGGTCATCGGCACGCCATGCAGCGGCCCGAGCTTCTTGCCGGCCTTCACCGCCTTGTCGGCGGCCTTCGCCCGCTTGCGCGCGCCCTCGATGTCGGTGGCGATGATCGCGTTCAGCGCCGGGTTATAGGTCTCGACCCGCTTCAGGTAGAGGTCGAGCAGCTCGAGGCAGCCGATCTTCTTCTTCCGGATCGCCGCGGCGAGTTGCGTGGCGGTGCGGAACGGCAGGGCGTTGGTCATGCGGGATCCTAATTGTAGCCGGGCGGCGGCACGAAGCTGCGGTATTCCTGCTCCAGCAGCTTGGCGAACTGGATGCAGGTATAGTCGTCGTACTGGCGGCCGATGATCTGCACGCCGATCGGCAGGCCTTCCTTGGTCTGGCCGATCGGGGCGGCGGAGGCCGGCATCAGCGTGATGCCCGCGTAGCCCGCCCAGAAGATCTGGTCGACCACCGGCACCTTCTTGTTGTTGACCACGATGGTGCGCAGGTGGCGCAGGCCCTGCTGGTCGTGCGGAAAGGCCGCCGTCACCGCGACCGGACACAGCATCAGGTCGTAGTCCTCGAAGAACGCATCCCAGGCGAGCCGCATGCGGTGGCGCTTCTCGTTGAGCTGCAGCCAGGTGCGGTGCGACAGCGAGTTGCCGCGCTGCATCTGCGCGAAGTAGCTCTTGTCGCCGGGCGCGAAACCCGCGGCGTCCGCCACGGCCTGCGCGTAGACGGCGTCGGACATGCGGGCCGAGGTCGCGGCGCGCAGCATGCGGATGTAGACGTCGTTCAACTCGGCGGTGTCGATGGCGGGACGCGCGGTGTCGCTCACCTTCGTTTTGTTTCTGCCGAGGAAGGTCGCGAGCTTCTGCAGCTCGTCCTGCACCGACTGGTCGACCTCTGCGTTGGGATCGCTCAGAAGGACCGCGACCTTGAAGTCGCGCAGCTTCTTCTTTTTCGATTTCGGCAGCGCGAGCTTCCAGCCGCGGCCGTCGATCTCATCGGGGCCGGCCATCACGTCCATCGCGATCTCGAGGTCCTCCGCGCCGCGCGCGAGCGGTCCGACCACGCCGATGTCGCCGTAGGCCACGTTGCCCGCCAGCGCATGGCCTTTGGGCGAGACCACGCCCCAGGTCGGCTTGTGCCCGAACACGCCGCAATAGTGCGCGGGATTGCGGATCGAGGCGCCGATGTCGCTGCCTGCCTCGATGCCGGTGAGGCCCGCGGCCAGCGCCGCGCCCGAACCGCCGGACGAACCGCCCGGCGTGCGCGACAGGTCCCACGGATTGTTGGTCGAGCCGTAGACCTCGTTGTAGCTCTGCCAGTCCGCGAGGTTCAGCGGGATGTTGGTCTTGCCGAACAGGGTGACGCCGGCATCGACCATGCGCTGCGCGAGCAGCGAGTGGCTCTCGGCCTTGTGGTTCCTGAACGCCGGATCGCCCCAGGTCGTAGGATAGCCCGCGACGTCGAAGGACTCCTTGATCGTCATCGGCACGCCGTGCAGCGGCCCGAGCTTCTTGCCCGCCTTCAGCGCCCGGTCGGCGGCCTTGGCGCGCTTGCGGGCGCCCTCGACGTCGGAGGCAATGATCGCGTTCAGCTTGGGGTTATGGGCTTCGACGCGGTCGATATAGAGGTCGAGCAGTTCGAGGCAGCCGATCTTCTTTTTGCGGATCGCGGCGGCGAGTTGCTTGGCGGTCTGGAAGGGGAGCGCGAGCGATTTTGACATGGCTCAGCCGTACCATATTGTTCGGGCCATCGTGAAGAAACTCCCTGCCTCTTATCTGCGTTTTGCGCTGCCGATGTGCACGGCGGTCTTCATGACCTTCCTGGTTTCGGGCGTCGCGACCTGGCGCGCGCTGGGGCCGGCACCGGGCATGCTGCGGACCTGGATGGTCTCCTGGTTCATCGCCTGGCTGATCGCGGCCCCCACCATGTTCGTAATGATGCCGCTCGTCCGCCGCTGGCTCCTGCGCATCATCGAAGATCCCCAAGGGGGCCCTCAAAAAACACCCGGCTCATGAGGAATTGCCCCGGAGCCTGATGGCATCGGCATCGGAGCCGATTCCTCATGAGGTTCATGAGCCTCATGAGTCGCTCGGGACAAAAAATCCCGTCCTCGCGAGGATCGCTGTAAAATCCCGGCCCGCCTGCACCGAGCCCCATTCCTCGCGAGTACTCGCGAGGCCTCGCGAGCAGGTGCATGCACGGCAATTGCCGGCAGATGTGCCGTGTTCGCGCGCCCTTGCGAGCCGAGAAGACCGGCAACCGTTTTCGACGTTTTCGACGTTTTTAAACGTTGTTCGAAAACGTCAGGGGAGCGCGCCACTCCAGGGACGCTCAGACTCATGCTCTTGTGGACCGCGAGCCTCCGGCTCGCCTCATGATCCTGAGCAAGCCAGAGGCTCGCGGTCCCGAAGATCATGATGCGCCACTGGAGTTGCGCGCTCCTATGAGCAGGGATGCGAGATGGTGACATTGGGCGCCAATCTAAGCGCGTCGAGGCCGAACACCTATTACGGTCGTTACTGGCGAAATATCGTTGGCCTGCTTGAAACTACCGCGGCCGGCGCTTCACGCGAGCCGTCGGCTCGGCGACCAGCGGGTCGTCGGGCCAGTAGTGCCTTGGGTAGCGGCCCTTCAGTTCGGACTTCACGTCGCGGTAGCCGTTCTTCCAGAAGCTGGCGAGATCGCGCGTCACCTGCACCGGGCGGCGCGCGGGCGAGAGCAGGTGGATCGTCACCGGCACCTTGCCGCCGGCGATGCGCGGCGTTTCGGTGAGGCCGAACATCTCCTGCAGGCGGACGGAGAGGGTGGGCTCTGCGGGGTTGGCATAGTCGATGGCGACGCGGCTGCCGCTCGGCACCTCGATGTGCGTGGGCGCGGCGCTGTCGAGCCGGCGCGCCTGTTCCCAGGGCACGAGGGTGCGCAACGCTGCACTGAGGTCGACCCGCTGCAGGTGCTCGCGCCGGCGCAGGCCGTCGAGAAAGGGGCCGAGCCAGTCGGGCAGGCTTGCGAGCAGCGCCGCGTCCGAGAGATCGGGCCAGCTTTCATCGGCCGTCCGCAGGAAGGCGATGCGCTCGCGCCAGCTCTTCAGCTCGTCGCTCCACGGCAATGCCGCGAGTCCCATCTGCCGGATGCCGTCGAGCATCGCAGCCTTGAGCTTTTCCGGTTCGGGCGTGGTGATCGGTTTGTCTTCGAGCAGCAGCGCGCCGAGGCGGCGCACGCGCCGCGCCTGGACGACGCCTTCGCGCGCATTCCAGTTCAGCACTTCCTCGCCGACGATGCGCTCGGCGTAGAGGTCCTCGATCTCGTTGGCGGTGATGGGCGCGGCGAGGAAGATTCGGGCGTTCTGCGCCGAGCCGTCGAGGTCGGCCACGACGACGAACTCCTCGTTGCCCATCGGATCGCCCTCGGGCAGCGCCGCTCCCTGTCCGCCGGACAGCAGATAGCGGCCGGCGGTCCCCGCGCGGCGGCGGCCGATGCGGTCGGGATAGGCCAGCGCCAGGAGCGCGCCGGTCACCGACGAGTCATTGTCGTTGCCCTTGGCCAGCCGTCGCGCCATTTCCATGATCACGCGCGGCGCCTTGCCGGAGAGGGCGATGTCGACGCGATGGCGCAGATCGACGTCGCGCTGGCCGGGGGGCAGGCGCAGGAAGTCGCGCTCGCCCAGGATTGCGGCCAGCAGGGCCGCCACCTTGCCGTGACCCATCTCGCGGCCGCTGAGCACGAGATGCGCAATGCGCGGATGCTGGCCGATCCGCGACATGGCGCGGCCGTGCGGCGTGATCGCGCCCGCGGCGTCGACCGCTCCAAGGTCGAGCAGCAACGCGCGCGCGGTGGCGAGCGCGGCGGCGGGCGGCGGCGTCAGCCAGGGCAGCGACGCGGCATCGGCCACGCCCCAGGCCGCTAGTTCGAGCGCGAGCGGCGCGAGATCGGCGTCGAGGATTTCCGGCGCGGTGAAGGGCACGAGTCCGCGCTGCGCCTCTTCGGTCCAGAGGCGGTAGCACACGCCGGGCTCCAGTCGGCCCGCGCGGCCGCGGCGCTGGTCGGCCGAGGCCTGGCTCACCTTCACGGTCTCGAGCCGCGTCATGCCCGAGCGTGGCGAGAAGCGCGGCAGGCGCATCTGGCCGCTGTCGATCACGATGCGCACGCCTTCGATGGTGAGGCTGGTCTCCGCGATCGACGTGGAGAGCACGACCTTGCGCCGGCCGGGCGGCGACGGGCCGATGGCGCGGTCCTGCTCGGCGGGCGAGAGGTCGCCGTACAGCGGTGCGATGTCGACGTCGCCGCCCACGCCCTGCAGCCGCTCCTGCACGCGCCGGATCTCGGCCACGCCCGGCAGAAAGACCAGCGCGCAGCCACTCTCTTCGCCGAGAGCGTTGCGGATCGCGCTTGCGGTCACGTCCTCAAGGCGGCCGCTTGCCTCGTGGTCGAGATAGCGCGTCTTCACCGGAAACATGCGGCCGGCCGATTCGATCAAGGGCGCGCCGCCCAGGCGATCCGACACGGGGCCTGGATCGAGGGTCGCCGACATGGCGATCACGCGCAGGTCCTCGCGCAGCGCGGTCTGCGCCTCGCGGACCAGCGCGAAGGAGAGGTCCGTCTCCAGGCCGCGCTCGTGCAGTTCGTCGAAGATCACGCAGCCGATGCCGTCGAGCGACGGATCGTCCTGCAGCATCCGCAGGAACAGGCCATCGGTCACGACCTCGATGCGGGTGCGCGGGCCGACCTTGGTGTCGAGGCGGACGCGATAGCCCACCGTCTCGCCGACCGGCTCGCCGAGTGTCCCCGCCATGCGCCGCGCGGCGGCGCGGGCGGCCAGGCGGCGCGGCTCCTGCATCACGATCTTGCGGCCGCCGAGCCACGGCGCATCGAGCAGCGCTAGCGGCACGCGCGTCGTCTTGCCGGCGCCGGGGGGGGCGACCAGCACGGCCGCGTTGCGCTGCAGCAGCGCCGCTTTCAGGCGCGGCAGGGCTTCATCGACAGGAAGGGAGTCCATCGCGGCTGCTTATATCCCAGTGCGGCCCAAATTCCGCTCTCGCAATAAACACCCGTCATCCCGACCGGAGCCGAGCGTAGCGAGGCGGAGCGGAGGGACCTATTTTGGTGTCGTGCCGAGAGGAGGTCCCTCGACTACGCCGCCCTTCGGGCGGCTGCGCTCGGGATGACGCAAAACTGAGGAAGCAAGAGTGCTGGCGACATTAGAAGCTCCGGCCTAGGGTCTCCGACATGATTCGCCTGCTCCTCGCCCTCTGCGCCGCCCTGGCCTTCTGCGGTCCCGCGGTTGCCCAGCAATATCCCAGCAAGCCGATCCGGCTGATCGTTGGATATTCGCCGGGCGGCGGCAACGACCTGATCGCGCGCATCGTGGCCACACGGTTGCAGACCAAGCTCAACCAGCCCGTCATCGTCGAGAACAAGCCGGGCGCGCAGTCGATCGTGGCGGCGGAGCTCGTGGCCAAGGCCGCGCCCGATGGCTACACGCTGCTGATCGCGCCGAGCGGGCCGATGACCATCAATCCCGCCGTCTATGCGAAGCTGCCCTACGATCCGGTGCGGGATTTCGTGCCGGTGACGATGTTGGCCGAGTTTCCGCTGCTGCTGGTGGTGGGCGCGGAGCAGCCGGTGAAGTCGGTGAAGGAGCTGGTGGAGTACGCCCGCGGCAACCCCGCGCTCGCCAACTACGCCTCGAGCGCCACGCCGTTCCAGCTGGCGTCGGAGCTGTTCAACGTGCGCACCCAGTCGAAATTCCAGCACATCCCCTACAAGGGCAGCGGCGATGCCGTGCAAGCCGTGATGGCGGGGCAGGTGCTGATGGCGCTCGCGGATTCTGGCCCGATCGCTGGACCGCTCAAGGCCGGCAAGCTGCGCGCGCTCGCCATCACGACGGCGCGGCGCCCGCCGGACTTTCCCGACGTGCCGACGATGGCCGAGGCCGGCGTTCCCGACATGGACATCGCGCTGTGGACGGGCCTCGTGGCGCCGAAGGGGACGTCGCCGGAGATCGTGATGCTGCTGCAGGACGTGATCGCCGACATCCTCGAGGAGCCCGCGATCCGCAACGCATTCGACGCCATCTCGGTCGATGCGCGCGCCATGTCCTCGCGGGATTTCGCCGATGTGATCGTCCGCGACGCGGCGCGCTGGAAGCAGGTCGCCACGGCGGCCAACATCAAGATCGAGTGAGCCAGCCATGGACAGCAACGAGGCGCGCCATTCGGCGGCACACTATTTCCTCGAAGGACTGAACGAGGTCGGCTTCGACTATCTGTTCTGCAACTTCGGCACCGACCACGCGCCGCTGATCGAGGCGATGGCCAACTTCCGCAAGCTTGGCCGCAAGATCCCGCAGGTCCTGCTCTGCCCGCACGAGAACACGGCCATGCACATGGCCGCGGGCTACTATCTCGCCACGGGGCGCGGCCAGGGCGTGATGGTCCATGTCGACGCCGGCACCGCCAATTCGGCGATGGCGATGCACAATTTCTGCCGCGCCCGCATCCCGGTGATGCTGATGGCGGGCAAGGCGCCGTACACGACGCGCGGCGAGCTGCTGGGCACGCGCGACAACTACGTGCACTTCGTGCAGGAGCCGTTCGATCAGGCGGGCATCGTGCGGCCCTACGCCAAGTGGGAGTACGACCTGCCCTGCGGCGTGATCGCCAAGGAGGCGTTGCGCCGCGCCCACACGGTGATGGAGAGCGATCCCAAGGGGCCGGTCTACATGACCTTCCGGCGCGAAATCCTGACCGAGGATTGGGACGAGGGCGCGATCCATTCCTATCCCGCCGAGCGCTTCGGCGCCGTTGCGGCGCGCGGCGTCGATACGTCCGCGCTCGAGCCGATCGTGGCGAAGCTGCTCGACGCCGAGCGGCCGCTGCTGATCACCGCCTACGCCGGGCGCAATCACAAGACGGTGGCGGTGCTCGACGAGCTGGCGCGCTTAGCCGGCATCCGCGTGATCGAGTTCAGCCCGTCGTGCGTCAGTCTTCCGCACGACTCGCCCTGCCATGGCGGCTTCGCGGCGGGCAAGGCGCTGGCCGACGCCGATGTCGGCCTGCTGGTCGATGTCGACGTGCCGTGGATCCCGAGCGACACGCCGGACAATCCCTCGACCTGGTGGGCGCATATCGATGTCGATGCCGAGAAGCGCAATTTCCCGATGTGGAGCTTTCCCGGAAACCTGCGTCTGGGCGGCGACAGCTTCCGCATCCTCTCGGATCTGCTGGCGCTGCTGAAGGCGCGCGCCGATGCCGGCTTCGGGACGCGCGCGGCGGCGCGTGTTGCCGCACTGGCGGAAGAGGGCAAGGCGCGGCGCGCGCTTGCGGCCAAGGCCGCCGCCAATCGCGGCGTTGCGGGCCAGATCACTCCGGCCTTCGTCTGCGCGGCGCTCGCCAAGGCGCTCGACCCGTCGGCGATCGTGCTGAACGAGGCCATCCGCAACGGCCCTGTTGTCTTGCAGCAGATGCCGCGCACGCTGCCCGGCACGCTGATCGGCTATTCCGGCGGCGGCCTCGGCTTCTCGGGCGGCACGGCGCTCGGGCTGAAGCTCGCGCTGCCCGAGCGCACGATCGTGCAGATCGTGGGTGACGGCAGTTTCTACTTCGCCAACCCCCAATCCACGCTGGCCGTGGCGCGGCAATACAAGCTCGGCGTGCTCACGGTCGTGCTCGACAACGGCGGCTGGTCGGCGGTGAAGGAAGCGACGTTGAAAGTCTATCCCGACGGCGACGCCAAGGCGGGCGGCGACTTCGGCGCCGCGCTCGTGCCCGACATGGATTTCTCCAAGGTAGCGGAGGCCGCGGGCGCCCACGGCGAACTTGCCAGCGATCCCGACGGTCTCGAGGCCGCGATCGCCCGCTGCCTCACCGCAGTGCGAGACGGGCAGGCCGCCGTGCTGCACGTGCGGGTGACGAAGCTCTAGCGGCCGACTTACGATCGTCGGCAGCCAACGGATGAGGAGACGCGAGCCATGCGCACGAGTTTTTCCGTCAACGACATGACCGTCCACCGGATCGTCGAGCAGGAGGCGGGCTTCACGCCGATACTCGACTTCCTGCCGACGCTGTCCCAGGAAACCCTCGACGAGAACCTCTCCTGGCTGGCGCCCGGCGGCTATGACAAGGCGAGCGGCAACGTCGTGCTGTGCTTCCAGTCGTACGTCGTGAAGACGCCGCACCATAACATCCTGGTCGACAGCTGCATCGGCAACGACAAGCACTTCCCGAACCGGCCGACCTGGAACAAGAAGACCGACAGCAACTGGATGAACGCGCTGAAGCTGGCCGGCCTCGGAGTCGAGGACATCGACTTCGTGATGTGCAGTCATCTGCACGGCGACCATGTCGGCTGGAACACGAGGCTGGAGAACGGCCGCTGGGTGCCGACCTTCCCGAAGGCGCGCTACCTGTTCTCGAAGAAGGAATACGCCTACTGGAGCGAGATCCATCAGAAGACGCCGCTCGACCAGATCTCCGAGAGCGTGCTGCCGATCATCGAAGCCAACCGCGCCGAACTGGTGAGCAGCGATCATGCGCTCAACGACCATATCCGCCTTAGTCCGACGCCGGGCCATACGCCCGACCACTTCGCGGTCTGCGCCGGCAAGGGCGGCGACGCCGCGGTGCTCACCGGCGACCTGATCCATTCGCCGATCCAGGCCCGCTATCCCGACCTGGTCATGCGCGTCGACACCGACCGCGACCAGGGTGTGCGGACGCGCCGGAGTTTCCTCGAGCGCTACTGCGACACCGACACGCTGTGCTGCACGATGCATTTCCCGTCGCCGTCGGTCGGCCATATCAAGCGCTGGGGCGACGGCTTCCGGCTCGACTACGCGAAAGGCTGAACATGGGAAGGCTCGACGGCAAGATCGCGGCGGTGACGGGCGGGGCATCCGGGATCGGGGAGGCGACGGTCAGGCGCTTCGTCGCCGAGGGCGCGAAGGTGGCGTTCTGCGATCGCGACGGCGAGCGCGGCCGGCGCGTGGCGGCCGAACTCGAAGCCGCCGGCGCCATGGTCGCGTTCACCGAGGCCGATGTCGGGACCGAGGCCGCCTGCCTCGCGTTCGTGAACGGTGCGGCGGAAAAATTCGGGCGCCTCGACATCCTCGTCAACAACGCGGGCATCCGCAAATACGAGACGATCGACGTCGCGAGTGCTGCGAGCTGGAACGAGATCCTCAACGTCAACCTGATGAGCTACGCCTTCTGTGCAAAGGCCGCGGTCCCGCTGATGCGCCGCGCCAAGGGCGGAGCCATCGTCAACGTGGCCTCCGTACGATCCGTCGTCGCGGGCGGCGGCAACCTGCAGTACGACACCACCAAGGCCGCTATCGCGGGCCTGACGCGGGCCCTCGCCGCCGACCACTCGCCGGAGGGCATTCGCGTGAATGCCGTGGGACCCGGCCCGATCTTCACGCCGTTCCATGAGCGCCGCATCGCAGCGGCGGGCGAGTCCGTCGCGCAGTACAACGCCAGTGCCGCGAAAGGGACCATGCTGAAGCGCCCGGGCAGGGCCGACGAGGTCGCCGCCGCGATCCTGTTCCTGGCCTCCGACGACGCCTCCTACGTCACCGGCGCCCTGCTGTTCGTGGACGGCGGCATGACGGCGATGTGAGTTGCCGCTACGCGGCGCCGGCCAGCAGCTCCAGCGTCTCGATCACGCCGGTCGGGTCGGCCACTCCCTTGCCCGCGATGTCGAAGGCGCAGCCATGGGCCACGGACGCGAACAGTACTGGTACGCCGATCGTCATGGCCGAGGCGCGCAGCGGCGAGATCAATTTGATCGGGATGTGGCCCTGGTCGTGGAACATCGCGAGGTAGACGTCGTGCTTGCGCTGGCTGAGCAGCAGGTCGGCGCCCACGGGGCCGTCGGCGGCGATGCCCTTGGCCTTGAGTGCTGCGACGGCGGGCTTCGTGATGCGCTCGTCCTCGTCGCCGAACAGGCCGTCTTCGCCCGCGTGCGGGTTGATGCCGAACACGCCGATGGTGGGCGGCTTGTCGCCGAGTCGCTTGGCGGTCGCGACGATCGCCTCCGCGGCCGCCACGACCAGCTCTGGTGAAAGTCGCGCGAGCGCGGCGGCGACGGACTCGTGCAGGGTCGCGTGCACGATCTTCAAGCCCTTGGCCGTCAGCATCATGAAGGCGCGGTCGCGCGGCGTGTTCGTGAGGTCGGCCACGAGGCCGGGATAGCCGCTGAAGGGAATGCCGGCGCGGTTCACCGCCGTCTCGGAATGCGGGCAGCCGACAATCGCATCGGCCTTGTCCTCGGTCACGAGCTTCACGGCGGCCGCGACGTAGCCGACGGTTGCCTTACCCGCGCGCGGATCGAGCGTGCCGGGCACGAAGTCGGCCGGCTCGAGGACAGCGGCGTCGAAGAAGGGCGGCGTGGCGTCGAGGCCGAGGCGGTTTGCGGTCTCCTCGATCACGAAACCGTCGCCGACCAGCAGCGGCTTGATCGTGGGGTGGCGGGCGAAATGCTGCGCCGCCTTGATCGCCACTTCGGGCCCGATGCCGTTGGGATCGCCCAGGGTGATGGCGATGCGCATGCGATCAGAAGGGCAGCGCGACCAGCGTATCGAAGCGGCCGCCGTCGCACACCGCGATGCGCTCGACGAAGCGCAGCTCGCCCGCGGCGTTGGCTTTCACCTTGTCGCGGTAGCAACCGGTCGCGAACACGTCCATGACGCCGTCGCGCATGATGCGCACGATCAGGAACGGCGTCTCGGCCTCGGCGACGCCGTCCTTCTCGCCCAGCACGACCGGCAGTCCGACGATGTGGCGATAGCGCTGGCGCTCGTAGATGTTGGCCTTGCGCAGCGCCGACACGCGGTCCTGCAGCATGGCGCGTGAGTCGGCATACATCACGCCGCCTTCCATGCCCTGCGCCAGGTTGTCGGCGGTCGTGACCTTGTAGAGGCAGTCGTCGTGGAACAGCTCGGGCCATTGCTCGAACTGCTCGTTGTCGATCGCGCGCGCGTAGGCGGCATTCAGGGTGACGAGGCGGCCGACGTCCATGGATCAGTAACCCATCCGCTCGCGATAGGCCTTCCAGAAGCCGCGCACCGACGCTTCGGTGGCGCGCGTCGCCTGGCTCTCCGTCGTGTCGCCGCCCATCTCGATCACCGAGACCTGCTCGCCGGCCGAGGCGATGCCGCGCTGCACGAAGCCGCCGACGCAGCCGTCCTCCATCGACACGAAGCCGGCGGGGCCCACGAGGTTCTGCTGTTTGAGGCGGCGCTTCGTCATCTCGGGCGGATCGTCGGCGAAGCCGAAATAGGTCCACTTGAGGTCCATCCTGTCGGTGCCGCGCGGCACGACCTGGCGCACGGCCAGGCAATTGTGGATCTGCTGCAGGATGAAGCCCGGGAACACGGACAGGATCTGCAGCTGGATGTCGTCGCCGAACTCCTTGACCGTGTCGAGCAGCGACGGATCGGCCAGCGTGTAGTCCTTGTTCTCGGTCCGGATGCCCTGGTCGCGATAGGCCGTGCTCTGACGGTCGTCGGCCTTGTCGATCGTGTAGCTCGCGTGATGGCCGCCGTCGGGACTGACCAGCACGCCGCCGCCCTGGGTCAGCCGCGTGATGCGGAACGTGCCGAAGAACAGATGCAGCAGGCTCGCGTGATAGGTGTCCTTCACGTTCTCGACGTAGAGCTTCCAGTTGTTGGGCAGCGCCTGGGTGAAGCGTCCCATCACCTTGATCGGCCGGTTGAGCACACGCTTGATGCGGCCCAGGATCTCGTCGCCGAGATATTCCTCGATCGGCGGCGTCTCGTCGGACAGTGTCGCGAACACCAGGCCGCAGAGCGTCGTGGTGCGCAGCTTGCGCGGGCTGAACGTCTCGCGCTTGAAATCCTTGGGCATGCCGCCCACGCCGTTGATGCCGCGCTCGAAGGCGATGCCGCGCAGGTTGCCGCAGAGGTCGTAGCTCCAGGCGTGATAGATGCACTTGAAGTTGTTCTCGACGTTGCCGCCGTCGTCGAGCGCGATCAGCGCGCCGCGATGGGCGCAGCGGTTTTCGAAGCAGTTGATCGTGCCGTCGGCGTCGCGCACCACGATGACCGGCAGCGCGCCCACGAAGTTGGTGCGGTAGTCGCCCTTGTTCGGGATATCGGCCTCGAGGCAGACGTAGTTCCAGGTCGGACCCTCGAACAGACGGCCGAGCTCGCGCGTGTAGTTCGCGGGATCCTGGTAGACCCAGTAGGGAACGCGGGCGACGGAATCCTCGGGCCAGACGCTTTCGTTGTGGCGAATATCCATTGCGTTCACTCCAGCGTGACGTTCGCGGTCTTGATGACGGCGCTCCAGCGCGCTTCTTCTTCCTTGATGAAGGCGGCGGTCGCGGCCGTGCTCTGGCCAATCGGCTCGGCGCCCTGCGACAGGAATTTTTCGCGCACGTCCGCAAGCTTGAGGGCGGCCGCGGCGTCGGCGTTGATCTTCTGCAGGATGTCGTCGGGCGTTCCCTGCGGTGCCACCAATGCGAACCAGGCGCTCGCGATCAGGCCGGGCATGCCGATCTCCGCAGCGTCCGGCACGTTCGGCGCGACGGGGCTGCGGCTCTTGGCGGCAAGGCCGAGGAACTTCACTTCCTTCGCCTTCTCGAAGCGCAGCGCCGCGGCGATGTTGCCAATGAAGATGTCGACCCGGCTCGCGGTGATGTCGACCAAAGCGGGGCCTTCGCCCTTGTACGGCACGTGCACCAGGTCGACGCCTGCGATGGTGGCGAACATCTGCGCCGAGAGGTGCGAGGTCGAGCCGTTGCCCTGGCTGGCGTACGTCACCTTGCCAGGATTGGCCTTGGCGTAGGCGATCAATTCCTTGACGTTCTCCGCCGGCAGGTCCTTGCGCGCGGTGATGACGTTGGGCACCAGCGCCAGCACGGTGATGGGCGCGAACTTGGTCGCGTCGTACGTCAGGGATTTGTAGAGATACTGGTTGATCGCCAGCGGTCCCGGCGGGCTGCAGAGCAGCGTGTAGCCGTCGCTGCCGGCGTGGGCCACGATGTCGGCGCCCACGTTGCCGCCCGCGCCCGGACGATTGTCGACGATCACCGGCTGCTTCCATGCCTCCGACAGCTTCTCGCCGACGATCCGGCAGAGCGCGTCGGCCGAGCCGCCGCCTGGGAAGGGGACGACGATGCGCACCGGCTTCTGCGGCCACGGAGCCTGCGCTTGGGAAGGTGGGGCGAAGGCAGCCGGTGCGACGATCAGCAGCGACAGCAGCGCCCAGCGTAAAACGTTCCTCATCCTCTTATGTTAGCCTCAACCCCGGATGCGCGACATGGCTTCAGTACCGTTCAAGGCCTTTTCCGAGCAGCTGCGCGACCAAAGTCCGCTGCGCGAAGCCATCACGTCCGCCTACCGGCGGGCCGAGACCGAATGCGTGCCGCCCTTGATCGCGGCCGCGACCTTGCCCGCCGCGACACAGGCCGAGGCCCAGGCGCTGGCGCGACGTCTGGTCGAGACCTTGAGGGCCCAGGGGACAGGCAAGGGCGTCGAAGGTCTGATCCACGAGTACGCGCTCTCGAGCCAGGAAGGCGTGGCGCTGATGTGCCTTGCCGAGGCGCTGCTGCGCGTGCCCGACGATGAGACGCGCGATGCGCTGATCCGCGACAAGATCGGCGGCGGCGACTGGCAGGCGCATCTCGGCCATAGCCCGTCGGTGTTCGTGAACGCCGCCACCTGGGGCCTGCTGCTGACCGGCAAGCTCGCCGCGACGCACAGCGAGCGCGGCCTGTCGGCGGCGCTGACGCGGCTGGTGGCGAAGGGCGGCGAGCCGCTGATCCGGCACGGCGTCAATCTGGCGATGCGCCTGATGGGCGAGCAGTTCGTCTCGGGCCAGACCATCGACGAGGCCTTGGCCAACGGCCGGCCCTACGAGGTCAAGGGCTTCCGCTATTCCTACGAC
Source organism: Enhydrobacter aerosaccus (assembly GCA_903915535.1). Classification (GTDB taxonomy): domain Bacteria; phylum Pseudomonadota; class Alphaproteobacteria; order Reyranellales; family Reyranellaceae; genus Reyranella; species Reyranella aerosaccus_C. The sequence goes on along the minus strand of CAIWTJ010000073.1, from coordinate 10,410 downwards.
ATGCTGGGCGAGGCGGCCGTCACCGCCGACCAGGCCGCGCGCTACTTCGCCGACTACCAGAACGCGGTCGGCGCCATCGGCCGCGCCTCGGCGGGCCGTGGCGTGCAGGCAGGGCCGGGCATCTCGGTGAAATTGTCGGCGCTTCATCCACGCTACAGCCGCGCGCAGATCGAGCGCGTGCAGGCCGAACTCTATCCGCGCCTGAAGGCTCTCGCTGTCCTGGCGCGCTCGTTCGACATCGGCCTCAACATCGATGCCGAGGAAGCGGACCGGCTGGAGATCTCGCTCGACCTGCTGGAGCGCCTCTGCTTCGAGCCGGAACTCACGGGGTGGCAGGGGATCGGCTTCGTCGTGCAGGCGTACCAGAAGCGCTGCCCCTTCGTGATCGACTGGCTGATCGACCTCGCGAGGCGCAGCGGCCACCGGCTGATGGTGCGTCTGGTGAAGGGCGCCTACTGGGACGGCGAGATCAAGCGCGCGCAGGTCGACGGGCTGGAAGGCTTTCCGGTCTTCACGCGGAAGATCCATACGGACGTCTCCTACGTCGCGTGCGCGAAGAAGCTGCTGGCGGCCACCGAGTTCGTGTATCCGCAGTTCGCGACGCACAACGCGCTGACGCTCGCCACCGTGTACGAGATGGCAGGGGAGTGGCACCCCGGTCAGTACGAGTTCCAGTGCCTGCACGGCATGGGCGAGACGCTTTACGAAGAGGTCGTGGGCACCGGCAGGCTCGACCGGCCGTGCCGCATCTACGCGCCGGTCGGCACGCACGAGACCTTGCTGGCCTATCTCGTGCGTCGATTGCTGGAGAATGGCGCCAACACGTCGTTCGTGAACCAGATCGCCGACAAGGATTTCCCGATAGATCGCCTGCTCACCGATCCGGTCGAGCGCGCTGCCGCCATGATCCCGGTAGGCATGCCGCATCCCAAGATCGCCGCCCCGCGCGAGCTGTTCGGCAGCGTGCGCGCCAATTCGGCGGGCCTCGACCTCAGCAACGAGCAGGCGATCGCATCGCTCGCCGTGACGATCACGGCCGACCTGGCCGAGGCCTGGCGCGCGCAGCCGCTGCTGGCCAGCGGTCCGCGCGATGGCGAGGCGCGTGACGTGCGCAATCCGGCCGACCTCTCGGATGTCGTTGGTCATGTGGTCGAGGCAGGGCCCGAGATCGTCGACGCCGCCTGCGCCTATGCCGAGCCCTGGCATGCCACGCCGCAGATGCGCGCCGACGTCCTCGACCGCGTCGCCGAGCGCATGGAAGCGCGTATGCCGCATCTCATCGGGCTGATCGTGCGGGAAGCCGGCAAGACGTTCGGTAACGCGATCGGCGAGGTGCGCGAAGCGGTCGACTTCCTGCGCTACTACGCTTCCGAAATCCGCGGCTGGTCGAACGAGACCCACACGCCGCTGGGCATCGTGGCCTGCATCAGCCCGTGGAATTTTCCCCTGTCGATTTTCACCGGCCAGATCGCGGGCGCACTGGCCGCGGGCAATGCCGTGATCGCCAAGCCCGCGGAGGAGACGCCGCTGATCGCGGCGCAGGCGGTGAAGCTGTTCCTCGGTGCCGGCCTGCCGTCGGGCGCGCTGCAACTCGTGCCGGGCGACGGCAAGGTCGGCGCGCACCTCGTCGCCAGCCCGTCGGTGGCGGGTGTCGTCTTCACCGGCTCGACGGACGCCGCGCGCTCGATCCAGAAGACGCTGGCGCAACGCCTTGGCCGCGACGGCAAGCCCCTCCCGCTGATCGCCGAGACCGGCGGTCAGAATGCCCTGATTGCCGACTCGACGGCTCTGCCCGAGCAGCTCGTGAACGACGTCATTGTCTCGGCGTTCGATTCGGCGGGGCAGCGTTGCTCGGCGCTGCGCGTGCTCTGTCTGCAGGAAGATATTGCCGACACCGTCCTGCCCATGCTGCGCGGCGCGATCGACGAGCTCGCCATCGGCAATCCCGATCGCCTGTCGACGGATGTTGGCCCGGTGATCTCCAGCGAGGCGCAGCAACGGCTGTTCAATCACATCGAGCAGATGAGCAAATCGGGTCACACCGTCGATCAGGCGCTGCTGCCGCCCGAGACGCAGTCGGGCCTGTTCGTGCCGCCGACCCTGATCGAGGTTTCGTCGATTGCCGAGCTCAAGCACGAGGTCTTCGGCCCGGTGCTGCATGTCCTGCGCTATGCCCGCGCGCACTTCGAGGAAGTGATCCGCCAGGTCAACGCCACGGGCTATGGCCTGACCTTCGGGGTGCACAGCCGCATCGACGAGACGATCGAGCGGGCGACGGCGGCAAGCGCCGCCGGCAATCAATATGTGAACCGCAACCTGATCGGCGCGGTGGTCGGTGTGCAGCCGTTCGGCGGGCGTGGGCTGTCGGGCACCGGCCCGAAGGCGGGTGGTCCTCTCTATCTATTGCGGCTTCTGTCGCAACGCCCGGCGCCCACGATGGCGGAAGAGGGTGAAGTGGCGGGTCCGGTCGGCGAGCATAACGCATACATGTCACGTCCGAAGGGCGCGATCCTCTGCGTCGCCACCGACCGGCGCGAATTGCAGGCGCAGTTCGACCTGGTACGCGGCAGCGGCAATCGCGCGGTCACCGACGAGGCCGAGGGTCACATCGCGGCGGCGCTTTTTTCCGGACCGGCGGAGGATCTGGTGGCGTTCTGCCAGCGCATGGCCCGGCGCGACGGGCCGATCGTGCCGGTCTTTGTCGCACCCTATCCTGTAGATTTTCTGCGCAGCGAGGTCTCGCTCAGCGTCAACACGGCGGCGGCTGGCGGCAACGCCAGCCTCATGGCGATCGGCTGACGGGGCGGTGGGCCGTCAGGTATCCGACGGCTTTGCCAGGCGTCGGTTGCACGTCAGGCGGTCGGGCTGCGGCGCCTTCAGGCGATCGGTCTCGCATTCCTCATAAGAATAGGGGCCGGCGAGATAGGCCGGGCCCGCCAGCACCAGACCGCGCGGCTGTTCGAGATACCAGCCGGGTGCCGTCCAGGCGGCGTCGACGCCGGTGGCGCAACCGCTGACGGTCGCGGCCAAGGCCAATCCTGCAACAGCGAAAATCGAGCGTATCGGCATTCCGGTCCCCCCTGGCCCAGCGTGACGGGGCACGTTACAGGGCGATGTGCGCGGCAACAATCGCTTTTGCCCGGGCCCGGCGGGCGGGCTAAAAGGACCGATAACGAGAATGCAAGGGGAGGCTGCGCTGATCGCGTGGCGCGGGCCGATTTGATCGATTTGCCGGAGAAGCAGGGACTTTACGACCCACGCAACGAACACGATTCGTGCGGCGTCGGCTTTGTGGCCGATATCAAGGGCCGGAAGTCCCACGACATCATCCACCAGGGCCTGCGCATCCTGGTGAACCTCGACCATCGCGGCGCCGTCGGCGCCGATCCGCTGGTGGGCGACGGCGCGGGCTGCATGATCCAGACTCCGGACGCGCTGTTGCGCGACTGGGCGAAGAAGGCTGGCGTCGACCTGCCGCCGCCCGGTCACTACGCGGTGGCGATGTGCTTCCTGCCGCAGAACGAGAAGGCGCGCGACTTCGCGGTGAAGCGGCTCGAGCATTTCATCAAGGTCGAGAAGCAGAAGCTGATCGGCTGGCGCGACGTGCCGACCGACATCACCGGCCTGGGCGCCGGCGTGATCGAGCGCATGCCGGTAATGAAGATGGCGATCGTGGGCCGTGGCGCGAAGGTCGCAGACCAGGACGCCTTCGAGCGCAAGATCCTCACGATCCGCAAGCAGACCCAGAACCCGCTGGTCGATCTCGAGAAGAAGAACAAGCTGCCGGGCCTGTCGCAGCTCTACATGCCGTCCTTCTCGACACGCACCGTGGTCTACAAAGGCCTTTTGCTCGCCCACCAGGTCGAGAGTTTCTACACGGACCTGCAGAACCCGCTGACCGAGTCCGCGCTCTGCCTCGTGCACCAACGCTTTTCGACCAACACCTTCCCGTCGTGGCGGCTCGCGCACCCGTATCGCTTCATCGCCCACAATGGCGAGATCAACACGGTGCGCGGCAACGTCAACTGGATGTACGCGCGCCGCCGCATGATGGAGTCCGACCTGATCGGCGCCGATCTCGACAAGATGTGGCCGATCATCCCGCACGGCCAGTCGGACACGGCCTGCGTCGACAATGCGCTCGAGCTGCTGATCGCCGGCGGCTATTCGCTCAGCCACGCGATGATGATGCTGATCCCGGAGGCCTGGGCCGGCAATCCGCTGATGGATGCCAAGCGCAAGGCCTTCTACGAGTATCACGCGGCGCTGATGGAGCCGTGGGACGGCCCGGCGTCGATCGCCTTCACCGACGGCCGCCAGATCGGCGCCACTCTCGACCGCAACGGACTGCGCCCCGCGCGCTTCCTGGTGACGACCGACGACAAGGTCGTGATGGCGTCGGAATCCGGAGTGCTGCCGATCCCTGAGGAGAAGATTGCGCGAAAGTGGCGCCTGCAGCCCGGCAAGATGCTGCTGATCGACCTCGAGCAGGGTCGTATCGTCGAGGACGACGAACTGAAGCGCACTTTGGCCGAAGCCGAGCCCTACGATGAATGGCTGCGCGACACGCAACACAAGCTCGAGGAACTGTCCGAGCTGCCGGACGTGCCGCCGGGTGTGACATCCAACGATCCGTCGACGCTGCTCGATCGGCAGCAGGCCTTTGGCTACACGCAGGAGGATGTTCATTTCTTCCTCGAGCCGATGGCGTCGAATCCCGACGATCCGATCGGCTCGATGGGCACCGACACGCCGATCGCCGTGCTCTCGAAAAAGTCGAAGCTGCTCTACAACTATTTCAAGCAGAACTTCGCGCAGGTCACCAACCCGCCGATCGATCCGATCCGCGAAGAGCTGGTGATGTCGCTTGTGTCGATGATCGGGCCGCGCCCGAACCTGCTCGGCCGGCATGCCGGCACGCACAAGCGGCTGGAGGTCTCCCAGCCGATCCTGACCAATGCCGAGCTTGAGAAGATTCGCGCGATCGAGGACCTGCTCGACGGTTCGTTCCGTACCGCGACCATCGACACGACCTGGCCCGCCTCGGAAGGCGCGGCTGGGCTCGAGAAGGCACTCGACCGCATCTGTTCGGAAGCGACAGATTGCGTGTTGGCCGACCGCAACATCCTCATTTTGTCCGACCGTGCCACCTCGGCGGAGCGCGTGCCGATCCCGGCGCTGCTCGCGACGGCGGCCGTGCATCACTACCTGATCCGGCGCGGCCTGCGCACTCAGACCGGCCTCGTGATCGAGACGGGCGAAGCGCGCGAAGTCCATCATTTCTGCTGCCTCGCCGGCTACGGCGCGGAGGCGATCAATCCCTATCTCGCCTTCGAGACGCTGGAAGCGCTGCGCGTGCAGAACGGCCTCCCGCTGAAGCCGTACGAGGTCCAGAAGAACTACATCAAGGGTGTCGGCAAAGGCCTGCTGAAGGTGATGTCCAAGATGGGCATCTCGACCTATCAGTCCTATTGCGGCGCTCAGATCTTCGACGCGATCGGCCTGCACTCCGGCTTCGTCGAGAAGTATTTCACCGGCACGGCCACGACCATCGAGGGCGCAGGCTGGAACGAGATCGCCGAAGAGACGGTGCGCCGCCATCGCGACGCCTACGGCGACAATCCTATCTACCGCAACATGCTCGACGTCGGTGGCGACTACGCGTTCCGCCTGCGCGGCGAGGATCATGCCTGGACGCCCGAGAGCGTGTCGCGGCTGCAGCACGCGGTGCGCGGCAATTCGTCGGCCGACTACAAGGCCTTCGCCGAGACGATCAACCAGCAGAACGAACGGTTGCTGACCATCCGCGGCCTGATGGAACTGAAGTGGGCAGACAAGCCCATCGCGATCGAGGAAGTCGAACCCGCAGCCAACATCGTGAAGCGCTTTGCCACGGGCGCAATGAGCTTCGGCTCGATCAGCCGCGAGGCGCATACGACGCTTGCGATCGCCATGAACCGGATCGGCGGCAAGTCGAACACCGGCGAGGGCGGCGAGGAGTCCGATCGATTCAAACCGATGCCGAACGGCGATTCGATGCGTTCGGCGATCAAGCAGGTCGCCTCGGGCCGCTTCGGTGTCACGACCGAATATCTGGTCAACGCCGACGACATCCAGATCAAGATGGCGCAGGGCGCCAAGCCGGGCGAGGGCGGACAGCTTCCGGGTCACAAGGTCGACGAGAACATCGCGCGCGTGCGGCGCTCGACCGCCGGTGTCGGCCTGATCTCGCCGCCGCCGCATCACGACATCTATTCGATCGAGGATCTGGCGCAGCTCATCCACGACCTCAAGAACGTCAACCCCAAGGCCCGCGTGTCGGTGAAGCTCGTGTCCGAAGTGGGCGTCGGCACGGTTGCCGCGGGCGTCAGCAAGGCACGCGCCGATCATGTGACGATCTCCGGCTTCGAGGGCGGCACGGGCGCCTCGCCGCTCACGTCGCTGACGCACGCCGGCTCGCCGTGGGAGATCGGCCTCGCCGAGACGCAACAGACCCTGGTGTTGAATGGGCTGCGGGGACGCATTGCCGTGCAGGTCGATGGCGGCCTGCGCACCGGCCGCGACGTCGCGATCGGTGCGTTGCTGGGCGCCGACGAATTCGGCTTCGCCACGGCACCGTTGATCGCGGCCGGCTGCATCATGATGCGCAAGTGCCACCTCAACACCTGCCCGGTCGGCGTGGCGACGCAGGATCCGGTGCTGCGCAAGCGCTTCACGGGCCAGCCCGAACACGTCATCAACTACTTCTTCTTTGTCGCCGAGGAGCTGCGCGAGATCATGGCGCGGCTGGGCTTCCGGACGCTGGGCGAAATGATAGGCCGCGTCGACCGGCTCGACATGAAGAAGGCGGTCGACCACTGGAAGGCGGGGGGTGTGGATCTCACCAGGATCCTGCACCAGATGCCGGCCAAGCCCGGCGTCGAGATCTGGAACAGCGAGCGCCAGGACCACGGCCTCGACAAGGCACTCGACAGGAAGCTGATCGCCGCGGCGCAGCCCGCGCTCACCAAGGGCCAGCCGGTGCAGATCGAGATGCCGGTCGGCAACGTCAACCGCACCGTCGGCGCTATGTTGTCAGGCGAAGTGGCCAAGAAGCACGGTCATGCCGGCCTGCCTGAGGACACGATCTCGATCCGCCTTACCGGCACGGCCGGCCAGAGCTTCGGCGCCTTCCTGGCCCACGGCGTGTCGCTCGAACTGTCGGGTGACGCCAACGACTATGTCGGCAAGGGGTTGTCCGGCGGTCGGGTCACGGTGCGCCAGCCGCTGGGCAGCAAGCGCAATCCGCTGAACAATATCATCGTCGGCAATACGGTGCTCTACGGCGCTATCGCGGGCGAAGCGTACTTCGAAGGCGTGGCAGGCGAGCGCTTTGCAGTGCGCAACTCGGGCGCAGTCTGTGTCGTCGAAGGCACAGGCGATCATGGCTGCGAGTACATGACCGGCGGCGTGGTGGTCGTGCTGGGCGACACCGGTCGCAATTTCGCGGCCGGCATGTCGGGCGGCGTGGCCTACGTTTACGATCCGAAAGCGCGCTTCAAGCACCTGTGCAATCTCGCGATGGTCGAGATGGAGAAGGTCGGCGGCCTGTCGGGCGAGCCGCTCGACGATCCGGGCCGGCCGCGCCAGCGCGCGCACGACGTCGAGGACAACGGCATGGGGGACGTGCTGCGCTTCGATGCCGAAAGGCTGCGTATCCTGATCGAACGGCACCATCTGCATACCGGCAGCGCCCGCGCGCGGGACCTGCTGGAGAACTGGGACAAGGCGCTCACGAGCTTCGTGAAGGTCATGCCGACGGATTACAAGCGGGCGCTGCTGCAGGCGCGTGATCGAGCGACGGCGAAGGCCGTCGCGGCGGAGTAGAGCGTCATGGGGCTACCGACTGGATTCCTCGAGATCGAGCGCAAGGAGCGCCCGTACGACAAGGTCGAGGCACGTCTCAAGACGTGGAAGGAATTCGTGCGACCGATGCCGGCGGCCGAAGTGAGCCAGCAGGGCGCGCGCTGCATGGATTGCGGCATTCCGTTCTGTCACAACGGCTGTCCGGTCAACAACCTGATTCCCGACTGGAACGAACTGGTCCGTCGCGATCGCTGGCAGGCCGCGCTCGAGGTCCTGCACTCCACCAACAACTTCCCGGAGTTCACGGGCCGCATTTGCCCCGCGCCGTGCGAGGCCTCGTGCACCCTGAACATCGACGACAATCCGGTGGCCATCAAATCGATCGAGTGCTCGATCGTTGACCGCGGATGGGAAGAGGGCTGGATCCAGCCGCTGGCGGCGGCCAGGAAGACCGGCAAGCGCATCGCGGTGGTGGGCTCGGGGCCGGCGGGCATGGCCTGCGCCCAGCAGCTCGCCCGCGCCGGCCACTCGGTGACCTTGTTCGAGAAGGCCGACAGGATCGGCGGCCTGCTGCGTTACGGCATTCCCGACTTCAAGATGGAGAAGCATCTCATTGACCGGCGCATGCGCCAGATGGAGGCCGAGGGTGTCGAATTCCGCACCGGCGTCGAAGTCGGCGCCACGTTGTCGATCAAGTCGTTGCTCGAGGGTTATGACGCCGTCGCGCTGACCGGCGGCGCCGAATGGCCGCGCGACCTCGAGGTGCCCGGCCGCGAACTGGGCGGCGTCCACTTCGCAATGGATTTTCTGGTGCCGCAGAACAAGCGCGTCGCCGGCGACGACGAGGCGCGCGCCGCGCCCAAGGGCACGATCAACGCCAAGGGCAAGCATGTCATCGTGATCGGTGGTGGCGATACCGGGTCCGACTGCGTCGGCACGTCGAACCGCCACGGCGCTGCTTCGGTCACCCAGCTCGAGGTGATGCCGCAGCCGCCGGAAAAAGAGAACAAGGCGCTCACTTGGCCCGATTGGCCTCTCAAGATGCGCACTTCGTCCTCGCACGAGGAAGGCGCCGCCCGCGATTTTGCCGTGCTGACCAAGCGGTGCGTGGGCAAGGACGGGCGGGTCGAAGCCTTGGAATGCGTGCGCATCGATTGGGTGAAGGGTGCCGACGGCCGCATGGCGATGGCGGAAGTTCCGGGCAGCAGCTTCCAGCTGAAGGCTGACCTGGTGCTGCTGGCGATGGGCTTCCTGGGGCCGCGCAAGCCCGGAATGCTGGAACAGTCCGGCGTGGCGCTCGATCCACGGGGCAATATCGCAGCCAGTGTGAAGGACTATCGGACTTCTGTCCCCAAGCTGTTTGCGGCCGGAGATATGCGCCGGGGGCAATCGCTGGTGGTTTGGGCGATCCGCGAAGGCCGTCAATGCGCCCGTTCAATCGATGAAATACTCATGGGAACCAGCACTTTACCGCGCTGAGGCCTCTACTGTTGTATGAAAGTCACAGTGATAAAACGCATGGCCTTCAGTGTGGTTTGATGCGTTACAAGCCGATCTTCAAATGTCATAAAGGGTCGGACGCGGCATCAGTATCCGCGGTGAAATTTGGGGAGTTTTTTGATGAAGAAGTTGTTGGCGGTCGCAGCGGCCCTCTCGGTGCTCCCGATCGCGGCCCAGGCCCAGACCCTTCAGTACCCCGGCTTCTATGCCGGTATCGAGGGCGGCGGAAACTACATGTTCAACACCACGCTGCAGACCCCGGGCTTCGGCGCCACGGCGAACATCTCGCCGGCAATCGGCTACTCGTTCGGCGGCATGGTCGGCTACGACTTCGTTGGCCCGCGCGTTGAGCTCGAAGGCATTTACCACAACAGCAAGTCGACGGTGAGCAGCTCGGGCGGCTTCTTCCCCAACTTCGGTGCGTCCAAGGACGACATCGGCGTGTTGGCTAACTTCCTCTATGACTTCAACGCGGGCGGAACGATCGTTCCCTACATCGGCGCTGGCGCCGGTGTCGCGTTCATCCAGACCTCCGCTCTGGGCGTCTCGGCGAACACCACTCAGTTCGCTTATCAGGGCATCCTGGGTATCGGCTACAACATCGACTCGATGTTCCGCGTGAACCTCGATGGCCGCTACTACGGCACGACCAGCCCGACCTTCAATGGCCTCGGCGGTTCGAGCTACCAGAACAACAACGTCGTCGCGATGCTGAGCCTGCAGATCAAGTTCGGTGCCCCGTCGGTTGCCGCCGTTGCTCCGGCTCCGGCTGCTCCTGCCGCTCCGTCGTTCATCGTGTTCTTCGATTGGGACCGCTCGAACCTCTCGGCTCAGGCGCTGAACACGATCAAGCAGGCCGCTGGCTCGTACAAGACCAAGGGCTCTGCCCGCGTGACGGCGACCGGCCATACCGACAAGTCGGGCCCGGAAAGCTACAACATGGCGCTGTCGCTGCGTCGTGCGAACACGGTCAAGGATGCCCTGGTGCGCGAAGGCGTGCCGGCGACGGCGATCTCGGTCATCGGCAAGGGTGAGACCCAGCCGCTGGTTCAGACGGCCGATGGC
>CAIWTJ010000072.1 GCA_903915535.1 Enhydrobacter aerosaccus | reverse complement strand
CGCCGCGCGGCTGGTGCTGAGCCGCATCTGGGCGGCGCCCAAGGGCCGCGCGCTGCAGGTCGAGCTGCCGGACATCCGCACGCCGGCCGATCTGCTCGACGCGCATGCCGCCGTGGCGGCGGCGGTGAGCGACGGTCGGCTGACGGCGCAGGACGGCGCGTCGCTGTCGACGATGCTGGAGACGCACCGCCGCGCCTTCGAGCTGGTGGCGCAGGAGGCGAAGATCGACCAGCTCGACGCGCGGCTGCGTCAGTACAAGGACGGGCTCGCGTGAGCGTGAAGAGCCGGCTGCGGCGGCTCGATGCCGGTGTGCGCTGGCTCGAGACGGAGGGCGTGTTCGTCCGTGCGCAGCTCGCGCGCAAGCTCGTGGGGATGCTGCAGGAAATGTCCGATCATGCGGCGGCCCATCCCGACGTCGCGGCGAGGTGGAGAAAAATCCGGCACCTGCTGCCGCCGCCCCGCGCGAAGCAGCGCGCGAAGGTATCTCGTGTGGTGCCCATCCTTCGAGACGCGCCGCTGCGCAGCGCTCCTCAGGATGAGGGTGTGCGTGACCGGTCGACCGACAAAAACCTCACCCTGAGGAGCAAGCGCAGCGAGCGTCTCGAAGGGTGCGAACCCGCACGGCCTCCTCCTCCGCCGCCACCTCCTCCGAGGCCGCGCTGGACGAAGGACATCCGGCCGGGCCCGCACGACGTGCTCACCTGGGAGGAGGTGCTCCAGGTGCCGTGGGTCGATTCAATGGCGGAGGATGACGGGTCGTGATGTCCCAGGAGTGCGCCGCTGGAGTGGCGCGCTTCCCACGAGCTTCAATCCTTGAAGATCGGCTGCTCGTTCGTCACTTGGTCGGTGAGCGTGGGCAGCGCGAGCGGCGTGCGCGAGCCCACGAAGATCGAGCGGTGCATGGTCTGGATCGGCGTGTGCACCCAGTCGGCCGGGAAGTCGACATGGTCGGGCTGGGTGCGCGGGATGTAGCCGTAGCCGAACAGCGACTTCAGGCGGTTGAGGATCCACAGGCGCGTCGGCCGGCAGCCGATGCCCGAGATCGCCTGGTTGAAGGCATCGGGATCGCGCACCAGCAGCAGCTCGTCGTGCGTGCCCGGCGACACCGCCGTCTCGAGCAGCAGCTGGCCGTCGCAGACATCGGCCAGCCGCGCGAGCGCGCGCTGCGGGTTGGAGAGATGATAGAGCAGGCCATAGCAATAGATCACGTCGAAGCGGCCGAGCTCGATCGGCCGGTCCTGCTCGAGGTCGACGATCGCGGTCTTCACGCCCGGATGACGCCGCGCGATCTCGGCCACGTTCTCGGGCCGCCCGTCGGTCACGGTCACCGAGCAGCCGCGGTCGAGGAAGAACGGCGTGTGCAGGCCGATGCCGGCGCCGACCTCGAGCACGGTCTTGCCCTTGAGGTCGAGGCCGAGGCTCGCGAGATGGGACTGGCGCGCGGTGTTGATGGCGTGGGCGTTGGGCGCGAGGAAGACCGAGAAGGGGTCCTCGACGGGCTTCGCGCCGAACAGGCGCTGGAAGAAGTTCGGCACTTACTTACCCAGCGCGTGCTTCAGCATGCGGAAGCCGTTCTGCAGGTGACGCATCGGTCCCCATACGTGCTTCGTGCGCATCATGTGCCAGCGCTGCGGCTCGTTGTCGGTGCCGGCGATGGGCCCCGCGTCCGGCACGAACTCGGTGATGCCGACCGCATCGGTGTCCCACGGGCCGGTGGTCTTGAAGATCGTGGTCTTGGCGCCGTAGCGCAGCAGCGCCGCCGACATGCCCGAGGCCATGAAGTCCATGTACTTCGGCAGTGCCTCGGGGCGGCACAGGTAGCCCTTGTTGAACCCGACCGCGAGCAGGCGGAAGTGGAACGGGTTTTTCTCCATGTAGCGGATGACTTCGGTCGTGTTCGCGGGATAGCGCGGCGAGAAGAAGTCGTCGATCACCACGATGCCCTGGGGATTGACGATCTGGTTGGCGAACTCGAGCTCGCGGTAGACCGCGGTGCCGGTGTGCTCGCCGTCGATGTGGAACCAGCGCACGCTGTGGTGCATCGCCTTGAGGTCGAGCTTGGCCGGCAGGTCGACCGACGGACCCGAGAGGCCCACGATATTTGCAGGCTCGATCCCGGTCGACTGGATGGCGGCACGGACGGGGCCTTCCTCCAGCCTGAGATCGCACAGGTAGAGCTTTTCGTCGCCCTTGCGGTAATTCGCCAGGACCGAGGCCGAGCGGCCGCGCCAGACGCCGATTTCGAACAGGTCACCGGGGGTTCCGGCCTGCTGGTCGAGCAGGGCGCGCCAGACGCAGTAGGACTGGAACATGAACCAGCCTGGAATGGCGTCGATCTTTTCCCAACTGAGCATTTGATCCTCGTTTGCGGCGCCTTGCTAACAGCGCCCCATCGACGCTGCAAGCCAGCCCATCGGACGCATATATCTTGCGCCCCTCCCGGGCCTCCTGTAACCCCGACAGACCGCCCGATGCCCTCCAATACGTTCGCTTACCGAGCTGCAATCTGCCTGATCTGGGCGCTGGCGCTCTGGCACAGCTGGATCTGCCGTGGGCTGTTCGTCGACGGCTTTGCGTTCCTCGTGCAGATCGCGGCCTACGAGTGGTTCTTCTATTTCTACCCGCCGCGCATCTACGCCATGATCGCGGGCCAGATCCCGGTCATGACGGCGGTGATCCTGGGGGTCACCGACCTGCACTGGCTGGGCCGGCTGCTGTCGCTGGGCTTCTTCGGCCTGCCCACGATCTTCTATACCGCCGCCCTTTACCGGGCGCGCCGCGATCCGGTCCTGCTGGCGGTGGTCATCGCCATCATCGCCATCGTGTTCCTGCCGGTCTCGTTCTTCATCGTGGGCGAGTACAACACGCTCTACGCCTTCGCGACGTTCATCGGCATCACCATGCTGACCACCGAGCGGCTGAAGCTGGGCGAGGGCGTCCTGCTGGCGGTGCTGGGCGCCTTCTCGATCCGCATCTACGAGGCCATGGTCTATGTCGGTCCCCTGCTGATCGCGATGACCCTGTGGCGGGTTCGCCTCAGCGCGCGCGGGGCGCCCGCGCGCGAGCTCGCGGCGGCATTCCTCTATCTACTGGCCGCGGCGTTCTTCGCCGCCGGAACCTGGGTCGCCTACGATTCGATCGTGCGTCCGTTCAATGCGCTGTCGGCGCTGCATCTCGACGACACGCTGCAGCAGGCCCGGAACTTCTGGCACAACATGCAGTTCGACTTCGTCTTCGGCCCCGCGCTCGTGATCGTGGTGTGGGCGCTGGTGCGGCCGGCCGATCTCGCGACCATCAGGCCCTACCGCTGGGCCGCGATCGGGCTCGGCATCCTGGTGCTGTCGCCGCTGCTGGCGTTCGGCGACACGCTGATCCGCCCGCTCGCCAAGTCGCAATATGTCTCGCGCGTGATGGGCGGCATGGTGGTGTGCGCCATTCTCATGGCGGCCTGGTTCTACCGCTCCGGCCTGCACGTGCGGCTGAAGGCGATGGTCGTGCTGCACCAGCCGCCCGCCGCGCGGCGCTTCCTGGCCTTCGCCTGCCTGATGCCGCTGGCCGTCCTGCCGTCCGACATCTTCCTGTCGCAGAGCTGGACCACCTTCGTCGACGACACGCGGGCGGAGATCCGCCGCGGCGGCATCATTCCCTTCGAGGAAACGAAGCTCTCCCGGTGGCCCGACATCCTGCTGGTCGAGGACTGGGTGATGTCGACCCAGACGCTGGCGGTGCGCGGCAGCGATGCCGACGGCATCATCCTGCCGCCCAAGGCCTATTACGGCGAATGGGTGCCGTTCCAGCCCGAAGAGCCGCCCAACATGGGCCGCTTCTACTGGCGGCAATGAACGCGTCCGCTCCCATCGTCTATCGCGGCGCCGTGCTGGTGCTGTGGGCGCTGGCTGCCTGGAACAGCTACGCCTGCCGCGGCCTGTTCTGGGATGGCGCGGCATTCCTCGTGAACATCGTCGATCTCGACAAGTTCCACGATTTCTATCCCGCGCGCGCCCATGTCGGCTACGTGACGCAGCTGCCGGTGCTGCTCGCCGCGCGGCTGGGCGTCGTCGACCTCAAGCTGCTGGCCATGATCCAGTCGGCGGCCCTGTTCGCGCTGCCGGCCGGGCTCTATCACCTCGCGATGGCCCGCGTGCGCGGCGACGGGCTGCTGCTGGCGATCGTTCTCGCGATCGTGGCCGCCGTCTATCTGCCGACGTCGTTCTTCATCATCGGCGAGTACAACGCCGCCTACGCCGCGGTGACGGCTGCGATGGCGATCGTGCTGACCTCCGACGGCCGCCGGCGGGACGGTATGATGCTGCTGCTCCTGGGAGTGCTCTGCCTCAGGTCGTACGAGGCGATGGTCTATCTCGGGCCGCTGATCGCCGTGGCGGTCCTGTGGTCGACATGGCGGCGTCGGCCGGATGAGGGCCATGAGCAGGATCCCGACGACATCGCGCGCCTGGTCGGCACGATTGCGGCGCTCGCCTTCGTGGGCGGCGCGCTGGTGTCGGGCATCACCATGGCGGTCTACTGGCACCATCCGCACTTCGTGCTGGTGCGCGCCGCGGTCGCGGACTTCTGGGAGAACCTGCAGTTCGTCATCCCGCTGGCCGGCCTCGGCCTGTTCGCGGCGGCGTGCCTGGTGTGGCCGCGCTGGCTGCTCGGCCGCGCGCCGGCGGTGCTGATCGGACTGATCGCGCTGTTGCTGGTGATCGTGCCGTGGCTGCGGCCGATCCGGCCCGAGGCGTTCCTGTTTCCGCCGGCGCACTATGTGGCGCGCACCGCCGCGGGCTGCGTGCTGTGGGCGCTGCTGGCGGCGATGTGGATCCATGTCGCGTTCGCCGGCAGCCGGCTGGCCCTGCTCGAGATCCTGCGCCGGCCCGAGGTCGGCAGGCGGCTCGCGGCCTCGACCTGCGTGCTGGTGCTGGCCGCCGCCATGCCCGATCTCTCGCTCACCCACATGTGGAGAGGCTACCTGGGATTGCTGCGGGGCGTCGTGGTCTCGCACACCGGGATCGTGAAGGAGGCAAGCCTGCCGATGAACGTGTGGCCGAATTACCTGTTCACGCAGGAATGGAGCCTGCCGGCGCTGAGCGCGACGCTGCGCACCCGCCAGTCCGACGCGATCGTCGTCGCCGGCCCGAACTTCCGCGACGAGTGGCCGTTCGACCCCGCCTGCGGAACCCTGCCCCATCTCTACGGCTACGCCTGGCGCGACTAAAGGCTGTCTCGTGTCTCATCGATAGCGTACGAACAGGCATGCGGTAGCCGGACTTATTGCAAGGAGGATCAGCTTCCCGAGAACGACATGTAAGCTGCGGCCATCTTGCTCGAATACACGTTCACATTGGCCGGACCATTGTAGAGTCTGGCAAAGGTGCTCCAGTCGTGGGCGCGCAGCGCCGGCGCCAACTGGTTGTTCTGGGTTTCGATGAACCGAATGAACGCGTCGATTTGCCCAGCCTGAGTCTGCATGTTGTCGACCATGGTCTCGACACTCGGATAGCCAAGAGACTGCCAGTTGTCTCCCATGATCTGGAAGGCGCCCCAGGAACAGGCTTGCATCGCGGCGTTGGCATTCAGTGCGGAGGCTTGGGCATATTGTTGATAGGCACCTGCAAACGTCGTTGCGGCCAGACTAGGTGTCCAATTGGTGCAAGAGATGGTTGGGTGGCTATCGTTGTATTGATAGTTCGTGAGGCGTCCGAAGATATGCGCTTCCAGTCGGATTGGCGGCTTTTGCTGGCCGGCGATCGTCCAAAAATAGGTTCCGGAGCTCTCTACTGCAGCGACGGCGCGGACTGCGGCAACGTCGCATTGCAGGCGCTTAGCGATAGCGTCCATCGAGCCGACGTCGCTGCTGGCGGTCGGGACTGTGGTGATCGTGGCGCTGCTTCCGGACGATATCGCCGTCTTAGCCGTGTTTGATACGGGCGCATCCGGCCATACCATCGTGATGGTGCTCTTGCCATCGCCTTGGTCGACGACAGTGACGCTGAGGGCACCTTCTGCTTTGGCGTCCGAAACGATCTGTGCAACCGCGTCGTTGTCGACATCCTGCATTATCTCGGTACGTGGCATCGGTGATTCCCTAGTTGGACAAGCCAAGATCTTTCACGACCGCCGCGCGTTGCGACTTGTATCTGGCGGAATTCGTGAACAAGACAGGGCTGACGTTTGTCACGCCAGCCCGCTGCATTGCCGCCAGCAGCGCGGTCTGGTTGGCGGAGTTGAGGGTTCCGCTCGGGAAAAGGAAGGCGCGCAGTATCGGCGTGTTCAGGTCGGGGCCGTAGGTCGTTATGAGGACGCTCGCAGGCCCTGCCAGGACCGCCGCGTCGTCCGCCTGGGCATCATCCGTCGAGCTGACGGACGATGCGCCGCTCGCAGACCGGTTGACGTTTGCTTCGATCGCCGCCGGAGTGCACTGGTTGAGATATCCCTGAAGGGCGATCAGGGCGTCGGGACGAGACCGGATCTGCGTGAAGTCGGTTTTCTTCAAGTATCTCTGCTGACCCTGCAGGACGACATTTCGCAACGCCGATGGCTCGAGCGTGAACAAGACTGAGGTTACGCTGGCATCGAACAAGCTCGCCGTCAGGCCGAACGCGGCAGCCGTGATCGCGATAGGGCCAGCGGCAACTCCTGAAAGCCCGAGGATGGTCGCCGTGCCGGCTCCGACAGCCGACAGGCCCTGTCTTATCGCCGATTGATTCCGATTGAAGCGGAACAAGACGTAGAGATACTGATCGCACTGGCGGCTGATCTCATAGACGCCTTGTTTGGCGACCACGCTCCATTCGGCGCTGTTCGTTGGCCGCAGATTACCAGAGGGCGTCTGCGACTGGTCCACGCCCGAATTCTCGATGAGCGTCGCGATGAAGTCGTTCTGCGCCGCCTGCGTCGATCGCGCACTGATCTGTTCCAGAGTAGGTTGGACTCCCTGGACCGTGACGCTACCTGAACTGAGCTGGTCCCTGGCAATGCCGCACGCGGTCAATGCAAGCATGCTCGCGACTGCGAGCACCGATTTTGCAGACATATAGTTGTCCCCCTCGCGTACTCGCCGACTCTCTCCCCGCGGGCACGTACTCTGATATGGTAGCAGTGCTCTTGCCGGGATACAACCTGAGATTGGAGTGCTTGAGCTACGCGTGGAAGAATATTGATTTTGGGGCGCCATCTTCCAGCGGGCTTTGCAGTTGCAATTCCCCCAAGCTTGGGTTCCATCGAACTGGTGATGCTGAAGACCCCCTACTGGACGGCATCCGGCTACATTCCCGTTTACGAAAAGGATTCGGAGAGCAGGGTGAGCAAGACACGCAAGATGCGCCTGGTGGCGTTCCTCAAGACCGGGCCGACCGCCCATCACCACGGCATGTGGCGGCATCCCGAGACCGACAACGATTTCCTCGACCCGGCCTGGTACGAGCATGTCGCGCGCGTGCTCGAGAAGGGCAAGTTCGACTGCCTGTTCTTCGCCGATACGCTGGGCCTCTTCGACAACTACCGCGGCAGCTTCGACGCCATCCTGAAGGGCGGCGGGCAAATGGGCTTCCTCGATCCGCTGCCGGTGCTGGCGGTGATGGCGCGCGTGACCGAGCACATCGGCCTCGGCGCCACGATGTCGACGACCTTCCACAATCCCTACCAGATCGCGCGCACGCTGGGCACGCTCGACCATCTCAGCAAGGGCCGCATGGCGTGGAACGTCGTGTCCTCGATCAGCAACCTCGAGGCGCGCAACTTCGGCCAGGACGAGCTGCCGCCGCGCAACGTGCGCTACGACCGCGCCGACGAGGTGATGGAGGCGTGCTTCCGGCTGTGGGAGAGCTGGGAGCCCGGCGCGCTGATCGTCGACAAGAAAAGCGGTGTCTTCGCCGATCCCTCGAAAGTGCACTACGTCGATTACGCCGGCAAATGGATCAAGACGCGCGGGCCGCTCACCGTGCCGAGGAGCCCGCAGGGGCATCCCGTGATCATGCAGGCGGGCGCTTCCGACCGCGGCCGCGAGTTCGCCGCCCGCTGGTCGGAGATGATCTTCACGCTGCAGTACTCCAAGCCCGACATGCAGGCCTTCTATGCGGACATCAAGGGGCGCGTGGCCAAGGCCGGGCGCGCGCCGGAGGACTGCAACGTGCTGCCGTCGGTCGATCCGATCATCGGCGAGACCGAGTCGATCGCGCGCGAGAAGCAGGCCTATATCAACGAGATGGTCGATCCCGAGGTGGCGCTGGCGCTGGTCTCGACGCACATCGGCGTCGACCTGTCTAAGTACCGGCTCGACCAGCCGCTCGAGAACATCGAGGTCGAGGCGGGCGCCCGCGGCTCGTTCGAGGTCATCCTGCAGGGCACCAAGTCGCAGGGCCTGACGCTGGGCGAGGCGGCCAAGCGCTTCGCCACCAGCGAGCTCTGCCCGCAGATCGTGGGCACGCCCGAGTCGGTGGCCGACCAGCTCCAGGATTATTTCGAGAGCCGTGCCTGTGACGGCTTCATCCTGACGCCGACGGTGTTTCCCGGCACCTGGGAGCAGTTCGCCCGCGCCGTCGTGCCGGAGCTGCAGCGGCGCGGCCTGTTCCGCACCGAGTACACCGGCCGGACGCTACGGGAGCATCTGCACGACTGACCGCCGTGCTAGCCCACCCGCACGATGCCCTTGATCGCAAGCGGCGGCTTGCCGGACTTCTCGGCGATGTCGCGGTCCTGCTGCTCGAGGGCGGCCTTCACCACGGCGTCGCCGCCCGCGGCTTCGTCGGTCGTCACGCGGCGGTTCGAGCGTTGCGAGCCGTCTTCGTAGGTGACGTTGAACAGGACGTATTCCGGGCCGCGCCCGGTTCCAGGCTTCTTGGCCATCTGGCTCTCCAAAATGATCGGTGTGGCCAGTGTCCTGTCACAGTTCCGCTACGGGCGCATCCCATGTTTGCTGGGCCCGTTGCCGCGGAGCGGGGCCGCCAGGTCGACGAACTCGCAGAGGATCTTGCGGGTGTCGCGCGGATCGACGATCTCCTCGATCCAGAACGACTCGGCGCTGCGGAAGGGCGAGCGCAGCTTGTTCAGGCGATCCTCGATCTCGCTCATCTTGGCCTTGCGGTCGGGGGCGGCGTCGAGATCGGCGCGGTACGCGGCCTCGATGCCTCCCTCCAGGGGCAGGGAGCCCCAGCGGCCGGACGGCCAGGCATAGCGCCAGTTCAGCCGCGCGCCGTTCTGGTGCGCGGCACCCGCCACGCCGAAGGCATTGCGGATGATGAAGGTGCACCACGGCACGGTGGTCTGGAACATCGCCGACATGGTGCGCACGCCCTGGCGGATGACGCCGCTCTTCTCCGCCTCCAGGCCGATCAGGAAGCCCGGGCAGTCGCAGAAGTAGACGATCGGCAGATGGAATGTCTCCGCCATGTCGACGAAGCGCGCGACCTTCTGGCAGGCATCGGCCGTCCAGCCGCCGCCGTAGAACATCGGGTCGCTCGCCATGACCGCGACCGGCCAGCCGTCGATGCGCGCGAACGCCGTCACGACGGAGCGGCCGTAGAGCTTGCCCATCTCGAAGAAGCTGCCCTTGTCGACGATCTTCTCGACCAGCGGACGGATCTTGTAGACCTTGCGCAGGTCGCGCGGGATCGCCTC
This sequence comes from Enhydrobacter aerosaccus, assembly GCA_903915535.1. Lineage (GTDB taxonomy): Bacteria > Pseudomonadota > Alphaproteobacteria > Reyranellales > Reyranellaceae > Reyranella > Reyranella aerosaccus_C. Next base: position 41,208 of record CAIWTJ010000072.1, on the reverse strand, counting down.
GAACAGCGACTCCTCGCGGCGCGCGGGATCGTCGGTCGGCGTCGTGCGCGCCGGCGTGTCGTAGACGGAAGACGGCAGGTAGGAGAGAAAGCGGCGGGCGAGGGCGAAGGCTTCGTCCTCCGTGTCCGCCGCCTCGTCGATCGCGCCGGCGCGGAGATGGATCTCCCAGCCGCCCAGCTCCTGCTTGTCGTACTGCTTGGCGCTGAGGCGGTTCACGACGGGCGGACCCGCCACGAACATCGCGGAGGTTTCCTTCACCATCACCGAGTAGTGCGTGGCGGCCAGCCGCGCGGCGCCAAGGCCCGCGACGGAACCGAGGCCAAGGCCGACCGTCGGCACGATGCCCATGTTCTCGACCGTCCACTCCCAGCCCTTCACCTCGGGCACGTTGGCGCGGCCGGTGGTCTCGATGGTCTTGACCGAGCCGCCGCCGCCTGAGCCCTCGATCAGGCGCACGATCGGCACGCGATACTGGTTGGCGTAGCGCTCGATGAAGATCGCCTTGCCCTTGATGGTGGCGTCGGCCGAGCCGCCGCGCACGGTGAAGTCGTCGCCGGTCACCGCCACGTGCCGGCCGTCGATCTTGGCGCGGCCCATCACGGAATTGCCGGGCGTGAGGTCGACCAGGTCGTTCTTGCCGTCGTACTCGGCCATGCCGGCGACCGAGCCGATCTCGCGGAAGCTGTCCTTGTCGACCAGCCGGTCGATGCGCTCGCGCACCGTCAGGCGGCCGCCATCGTGCTGGCGCTTCACCTTGTCTGCGCCGCCCATGCGCTTCGTCATTTCCTGACGCCGCCGCAGCTCGTCCATCTCCGGTTGCCAGACCATTTTGGTTCCTCCCTGCCACCGTTCGTATCAACGACAGGCCGGGGCCGCCAGACCCTGCCGTTTCGCGGGTCGCGGTGTGGCGGTTGCAAATCGTCGGCGCCGCAGATCAAACTTCGGCAAACGCGGCCAGCAAGCGCCGCCTCTCCCGGAGGAGAACGCCCATGACCCTGCGCCGCCGCACTCTCTTAGCCGCCTCGACTCTGGCGATCCCCGCGATCGGCCGGGCCGACGCCTATCCCTCCAAGCCCGTGCGCGTGGTCAACGCCTACAGCGCGGGCGGTACCGCCGACGTGGTCTGCCGCGTGATCTGCCAGACGCTGTCGACGCGGCTCGGCCAAAGCTTCACGGTCGACAACAAGCCGGGCGCGGCGGGCACGCTTGCGGCCAACATCGTGGCCAAGGCGCCGGCCGACGGCTACACGCTGCTCTACGATGCGACGGCGCACTCGGTGAACCCGTCGCTGTTCGCGGGCAAGCTGCCCTACGACACGCGCAAGGATCTCCTGCCGGTGTTCCTCTCCATGCAGACGCCGAACACGCTGATGCGCAACGCGCAGTTCGAGGCGAAGACGATCCCCGAGCTGATCGCGCTCGCGAAGGCCAAGCCCGGCACGCTCGATTGCGCCTCGACCGGCGTCGGCACCGTGCAGCACGTCTCGATCGAGCTGTTGAACCAGAAGGCGGGGATCAGGATCAATCACGTGCCGTACAAGGAGATCTCCGCCGCGCGCAGCGATCTCTTCGCCGGCCGCATCCCCATGCACTTCGTCAACGTGCCGGGCACGGTGGCCTTCGCGAGCTCGAAGGAAATGACCTGCATGGCCCATACCGGGCCGAAGCCGATCGACGTGCTGCCAGGCGTTCCCGCAATTTCCGATACCCTGCCGGGCTTCGAGACCTGGGAGTGGAACGGCTTCTTCGCGCCGGCCAAGACCGACGGCGGTATGATCGCGAAGCTGAACAGCGAGCTCAACCAGGTGATCCTCGACCCCGCGGTCAAGACGCGGCTGGGCGAACTGGGCGCGCTCACCAAGGCCAACACCGTCGAGGAGTTCGCGCAGTTCCGCGAACAGCAGATCGAGTTCTTTGCCGACATCGTGAAGACCGCCAACATCCGCATCGAGTAACTGGAGTAACCGCATGACCGACCCGCTTCTCACCGCCTCGATGCAGGTCGTCGTGCGCGAAGACTGGCTGCGCAAGACCGTCGAGCCGATCCTCGAACCCGGCCTGCCGATCGTCGATCCGCATCATCATCTGTGGACGCACGCCGACGAGGTCTATGTCCTGCCCGACCTGCTGGCCGACACCGGCAGCGGCCACGACATCCGCGGCACGATCTTCGTGCAGTGCGGCGAGATGTACCGCGCAGGCGGGCCCGAGGAGGAGAAGTCGCTCGGAGAGACCGAGTACGTGACCGGCGTCGCGGCCACCAGCGCGAGCGGCCGTCATGGCAGGACGCGCGCCTGTGCCGGCATGATCGGCATGGTCGATCTCACGCTCGGCGACCGCGTGACGGCGCTGCTCGAGAGGCATGTTGCCATCGCAGGCCCGCGCTTCTGCGGCATCCGCAATCGCACGGCTTGGCACGAGTCGCCGGACGTGCGCTCCAACCTCGTGTCGCCCCCGCCCGGGCCGCTGGCCAACCCGGCCTTCATCGTGGGCGCCAAGCGGCTTGCAGCCTTCGGTCTGCCGCTCGACGTCTGGTGTTATCATCCGCAGCTGCCGCTGGTGGAAAAGCTCGCGCGCGCGGTGCCCGAGCTCACCATCGTCGTCGATCATGTCGGCGGCCCGTTGGGCGTCGGCCCGTTCCTCGGCAAGCGCGACGAGGTGTTCCCTGTCTGGAAGAAGCAGATGCAGGCGCTCGCGGCACTGCCCAACGTCGTGGTGAAGGTGGGCGGTCTCACCATGCAGGTGAGCGGCTTCGAGTTTCACCGCCAGCCCAGACCGCCGGGGTCGGAGGAACTCGCCCGGGCGTGGCGGCCCTATGTCGAGACCTGCATCGAGGCGTTCGGCGCCCAGCGCTGCATGTTCGAGAGCAACTTCCCGGTCGACAAGGGCATGTGCAGCTATCCGGTGCTGTGGAATGCGCTGAAGCGGCTGGCGGGCGGAGCGGGGGCCGCCGAGAAGACGGCTTTGTTCAGCGGCACGGCAATGAAGACCTATCGCCTGTCCCGCCTGCCCGAGGCGCTCGCGATCGATCTCGCGCCGCGCTGAGGCAATTGTTTCAATCGTCTCAATGCCCGGTCGGCGTGTACCGCCGGGCCGCCAATGGGCGTACGCTTCGAGCATGAGCGATGCGAGTTTCAATCCGCGAGCCGGGACCGAAGACGTCACGATCGACGAGAGCGGCAACAGCAGCGTGCTGCTGGTGGCGCGCTGCCTCGTGGCCGGATTGTTCCTGTGGTCGGGCATCGGCCAGGTGCAGGGCTACGACGAGACCGCGGCGTTCATGATCCATAGCGGTGTGATGTCGAACCTGCTGCCGATCGCGGTGTTCATCGAGATGGCCGGCGGCATCCTGCTGATCGTGGGCTATCGCATGCGCCTCACGGCGCTGGTGCTGGCGAGCTTCAGCGTGCTGACGGCGCTGCTGTTCCACGCCAACTTCTTCGACCACCAGCAGATGTTCCACTTCCTGAAGAACTGCGCCATCGCGGGCGGCCTGCTGTCGCTCTACGTCGCGGGACCGGGCAAGCTGTCGTTCGACGGCTTGAGCGTCGGCGAAGAACCCTAGAAGACGACGCCGTCGATCAGGTTTTCTTCGTACAGTTTCACGAGATCGATACCGCCCGGTGGGCGCGCGGTCTGGAAGCCCGCGATCGCGGACTTGAGCCGCACCTCCTGGTCGCGGCGCAGCTTCTCCGCTTCCTCCACCGTGATCGCCTCGAAGCGCACGGTCTGGCCCGGCAGCAGGCGGCCGAAGCGCGGCAGATCGACCGAGGCCACCGTCGCGATCTTGGAATAGCCGCCCACGGTTTGGCGGTCGCCCAGCAGCACGATCGGCAGCCCAGCGCCCGGCACCTGGATGGCCCCCGGGCCGATTCCGTCGGAGATTATGTCCGCGCCCTTGGCATGCTCGATCACCGGACCGTCGAGGCGGATGCCCATGCGGTCGGCTTCCTTGGAGACCTTGTAATCGGACTCGATGAACGTCTTGCGGCCCTTGGCGCTGAAGTAGTCGTCCTGCGGGCCCCACACCACGCGGATCGGGCCCTTGCCGTAGTCGAAGGGTGCACCCAGTTTGCGCTCGTTGCCGGCCGGCGCGTTCTCCCTGGCGAGCGGCAGCACATCGCCCGCGGCCAGCTTGCGGCCGTCGAAGCCGCCGACCCCGGCGCGCGAATAGGTCGAGAGACTGCCCATGAACATCGGTATGGCAAGCCCGCCCGCGATCGCCAGATAGGCCGTGCTCGATCCCTCGATCATGCCGACCCGCAGGATCTGCCCGCGCTTCAGGAGGTGCGATCGGTCCGACTCGATCGGCTTGGGCTGCGCGTCCTGCCCGTCGATCAGCGACGGCGACAGCGGTCCCACGAGTGCGATGCGCACGCTGTCGGCCTCGACGAGCAGATCCGGACCCATCACGCCGATCTCGATGGCCGCCGTGCCGAGCGGATTGCCGACAAGGGCGTTCGCGAGGCTGAGCGCGATGCGGTCCATCGCGCCGGCCGTCGGCATGCCGAGCGCCATGAAGCCGATGCGGCCAAAGTCCTGGACCGTGTCGAACAGGCCGGGCCGCACGACTTTCAGCGTGGCACTCATGGTTTCACCAGCTTCTTCCAGTCGAGCGTATCGCGCTCGGCCTCCTGCGCCATGCGATCGTAGGTCTTGCGGTCGATGCGCTGGAAGGTGACCGAATCGCCCGGCGCCAGGAACACCGGCTGCGGCTGGCGCTGGTCGAACATCATGAGCGGCGTGCGGCCGATCAGGTGCCAACCGCCCGGGCTCTCGAACGGGTAGATCGTCGTCATGTCCATGGCGATGGCGACGGTCGAGCGCGGCAGCCGGACCCGCGGCTGGCTGCGCCGCGGCAGATATAGAGACGGATCGAGGCCCGCGATGTAGGCCAGCCCCGGCATGAAGCCCAGGACATAGACCTTGAAGGCGGAGTTGAGATGGGCCTCGATCACCTGCTCGGGCGTCTTCTTGGTGGCCTTGGCCACCTCCTTGAGGTCGGGGGCGAACTCCTCGCCGTCGTAGCAGCAGGGGATGGTGACCTGGCGCGTCTTGCCGTCGGCCTTGAGGCCTCTGGCGATCAGCGCCTCGATTTCGGGCAGCAGCTCGGCCCGCGTGGTGGAGACCGGATCGTAGGTCACCATCAGGGACCGCATGGTCGGCACGGTCTCGACCACGCCCGGCAGCTGGCCCGCCGCCTTGGCCTTGCCGATCGCGGCATGCAGGGCCATGACCTGGCCGTTGATGACAGGCGATATTTCGTTGCCGAATTCGACCGTAAAGGCAGTATCGCCGCAGGAGAGGTAACGAACGCTCACGTCTGCTAGGATAACGGCTTCGACTGAAGGAGTCTTCCCATGGCTGCGACCAATGCCGGACAGGTGAACATCAATTCCGATCTCGGCGAGAGCTTCGGGCCCTGGATCATGGGCAACGACGCCGAGGTGCTGAAGATCGTGCGCTCGGCCAACGTGGCCTGCGGCTTCCATGCCAGCGACCCCGTGGTGATGATGGATACGGTCAAGCTCTGCGCCGCCAACGGCGTGTCGATCGGCGCCCATCCGGGCTTTGCCGACCTGCAGGGCTTCGGCCGCCGGGTGATCAACCTCACGACCAAGGAACTGGAGGCCAACATCGCCTACCAGATCGGCGCCTTGCAGGCGATTGCGGCGCTTCAGGGAACCAAGGTCACGCACATGAAGCCGCACGGCATGATGGCCAACATGTCGGCCGACAATGTCGAGATGGCCGAGGCGATCGCGCGCGCCACCAAGGCTGTCGACCGCGATCTCATTTTCCTCTGCCAGGCCAACACCGAGCAGGGCAAGGCCGCGAAGAAATACGGCCTGCGCGCCGCCGAGGAGGTCTTCGCCGACCGCACCTACACCGACGCCGGCATGCTGACGCCGCGCAAGGAAGCCAACTCGATGGTCAAGGATGCCGCGACCGCCGTGGCCAACGTGCGCCGCATGGTCGACGAGCAGGCGATCTATTCGACCTCCGGCAAGCGCATTCCCTGCCAGGTCGATTCGATCTGCGTGCACGGCGACGGTCCAACGGCCGTCGCGGTGTCCAAGGCGGTTCGCGAAGGCCTGGAAGCCGCCGGTATCAAGATCGTGCCGCTGACGGAATTGCCGAGCCTCAAGCACTGAACTTTCAAGGGCGGTCCGGAACAGCGATGAACAACGAAGAGAAGTACCAGTTCGACCTCAACGGCTACGTGCACGTGAAAGGCGTCCTCGACGCCCAAGCGGTGGCAAAGTGTCTGGCGGCGGCGGACCGGATGGAGGAAAGGGTCGCCTCGACCATCGACGAGGAGCCGCATTTCGTCGGCCATTTCGGAATACGCCTTCACTACGACCAGCAACTCGGGACCTGCAGCTACAAGATCGGCCATAGTGGCGGGCTTCAGTATGTCGTCGACGATTTCCTGAATGCCGATCCCGTGTTCGACGTCTTCGTCAATCATGCGCCGACGATGGCCTACGTGCGCGAGCTGACGATGGGGCCGGTTCGGATCAACAGCTCGGAACTCCGCTATCGTCATCGCGGCAACTTCACCGCGACCCACATGGGCGGCCCGATCGACGCGCGTAACGAGTACCGCTTCGTCGGCGCCAGGATGCTCGACGCCGACAGCCGCGTGACGTGGCGTGACTTCGAGATGCTGAATGTGCGCGTGCTCTATGCCCTCCACGACCTTCCCGAGGAGAACGGACCGCTTTGCGTCGTGCCGGGCAGCCACAAGGCCAATTTCCCGTCGCCCTACGACGTGGATCCGCGACAGGAACCCGGCATGGTCGTCCTGCCGATGAAGGCGGGAGACGCGCTGTTCTTCACCGAGAACCTGCGCCACGGCGGCTTTCCCAATGTCCTCGAAAAAGTCCGCAAGACGGTCCATCTCTGCTTCGCGCCGGCCTGGGTCGCCTCGCAGAGCCCCGCGCACTGGAATGGACTGGTCCATGTTACCGACGCCGCTTGGAGCCGATACGACGAGGGCCAGCGCGCGTTGCTGCCGCCCCCGTCGTCGTGGCGCGAGCACGGCTTCAATCCGGAGATGTCCGATTCGGTGCTGCAGACCGTCCAGCGGCTGCAGCAGGAAGTCGCCAACCTCACCGAGGTAAATGCCCAGCTCAATGCCCGGCTCTCCCTTTGGAAGGCGATGCTCGGTCCACTGCGGCCGCTGATCCGGCGCCTGACGGGATAGTTACGCGCCGCTCCGGAAGGAGATCGCCCGGCCGGCCCAGCGCAGGAAATCCTGCAGCAGTCGCTCGCTTCCCCTGAGGTTCACGTGCCAGGTCGACCAGAACAGCGGGCCTTGGGTGTCCGATTGCCGGCACTGCCTGTCGTCGCAGAACACCGGAAGGGGGTCGTAGAGATGTGCCTTGGCGTCGCCTGCAATCATCGATCCGATGAACAGACGTTGCGGCTTGCTTTCCTCGTCGATTGAAGACCTCGTCTCGGTGCAGGCGCCTGGAGTGGTCTTTGCCGTCAGCCGGTAGCCGAAAAAGTCGACGGTGCGTGTAACGCAGGCTGACGGCGCCATGAAACTCGGCACCGACAGAACGTAGACCGTCTGTTTGCCCTTGCCTTCGGCGAAGGACTGCAGGGCGCCCATCACGGTGCGATCGTTGAAGAAGGGATTGCCGGCGAAGGGCACGATCACGACAGCCTCGATCGAATCCACGCGCCCGATCACGTCGAAGACATGACGAATGACGTCGTGACAGGTGTCCTTGCCCTCGCGCCAGGCCGGGAAATCGGTCGACGGCCGGCAGCCTGGCCTTGCCCATATGAAGCTGTGCGCGGCGATCAGCACAGCCGGTATGTCGACGGTCTTCTCGTAGATGGCGTTGAACATCGCCATCGAATGGCTGTCGCCGATGAACAGCAGGCGCGGGCGGGCCGAGTTGGCGAGGCACACTTCGTCGCCCTGCGTCCTGACGCCCAGCAGGCGCTCGCACGATCCGTCGGACATCCGCGCTTCCAGGGGAATCCGAAGGTCCTTCTCCAGGGCCCGGTTCAACAGGGCGACCGGCCGGTTCTGGAACCCGTCTTGCTGCATCGCGACCAGTCCTGCGACAGACGCCAGCACGACGGCGCCGATCAGTGCCGGTGTCCTGAAGGGGATGTTCGGCGCGAACCGTATCGGTCTCTCGACAAAGGCATAGGTCGCCCAGGCGAGCGCAAACGACGCGACGACCGCAGCCGCCCTGACCCAGGCCGGCGCAATGCCGCCATGGAGGATCCAGGCATAGGAGAGCACGGGCCAATGCCACATGTAGAGCGGGTAGGAGATCAGGCCGACGAACACGAACGGACGGCTCGCCAGGATGTGCCGGTGGATCCAGAAGTCCGGCCGTGCGGCAATCAGCAGCGCGCTGCCGCCGACCGGCAGGAGCGCCCACCAGCCCGGATAGGTCTCGACCTTGGGAAGTACGAAGGCCGCCGCAAGGAGCACGACGCCCGCGAGCGTCACCAGACCATTGACGGCATCGGACCATGACGCGTGCGAGAACCGGCCGCCGCGCCGCTGCAGGAGTGCCACGGCGGTGCCCGTGTTGAGTTCCCAGACGCGCGACAGCGGCGAATAGAAATCGGTCGCCGGGTCGGCCGTCAGGATATTGACGGCGAACGAGCCAGCAAGGACGGCCAGCGTGAGGGCCAGCATGTCGAAGCGCCGGCGCCACGCCACGAAGCATAGCAGCGGCCAGACGAGATAGAACTGCTCCTCGATCGCGAGCGACCACAGGTGCAGCAGAAGCTTGGCGCTCGAGCTCGCGTCGAAGTAGCCGGCCTCGTCGAGCAGCACGAAATTGGAGAGGAAGAGCGCCGCGCCCGCGATATGCCTTCCGAGCTGACGAAACTCGCCGGGGAAGAGGACGAACCAGGCCGTGACGTAGACCGCGAGCAGGACGACGATGAGGCTGGGAAAGATCCGGCGAATGCGCCGCGCGTAGAACCTGGCAAAGGTGAAGCGTCCTTCGGCCAGTTCGTCGACGATCAGGCCGCCGATCAGGTAGCCGGAGATCACGAAGAAGACGTCGACGCCCACGAAGCCCGCCGGGAATCGGCCCGGGAAGGCATGGAAGAGCACGACGGCAAGGATCGATATGGCCCGTAGCCCGTCGATGTCGGGCCGGTATGTCGCGGAAGGTGACGGACGCCGCCGGGCGTCGGAGGGACTATTCATTATGCTTCTGCGCCGGAGAATTCCCGTTGCTTGCTTCAGGCGCAAGAAGAATGAACACCGAGTTGTTACCGCATCGGCTTTGTCCACCGTGGCGGGTTCGCGCATAGTTCCTGCAGCCGCCAACGAGCGGTCTTACAGGGAGAGAAAAGCCATGATTCGTCTGACGACCGCCGCTGCCATCGCGGCTCTTTTCGTTGCGCCTTTGACGGCGTCGGCCCAGACGCCGGCGGCCGGTCCGCTGCCGTATGGCCCGTCGATCACGCTCGAGGCCGCAAAGAAGGCGATTGCCGGAGCGGAGGCCGAGGCGAAGAAGAACAACTGGTGGATGGCGATCGCCATCGTCGACACGGCGGGCAAGCTCGTGGCCTTCGAGCGCATGGACAACACCCAGATCGCCAGCAACGAGATAGCGGTGGGCAAGGCGGTGAGTGCCAACAATCTCAAGCGGCCGACAAAGGTGCTGCAGGACGCGCTCGCGGCGGGCGGCGCCGGGGTGCGCTTTCTCGCTCTTCCCGGTGCGCTGCCGGTCGAAGGCGGCCTGCCGATCGTCGTCGACGGCAAGATCATCGGTGCGATCGGCGTCTCGGGAGCCGCGAGCAACGAGGATGCCCAGTGCGCCACGGCGGGCATCGCCGCGATGGCGGCCAAATAGCCCGAGCCGCCGCAGCTGGCGCGGCGACGGCGCTTCGGCGAGCGTCCTCGCGACCAGCGCGGCGAAGGGCCGGTTGCCCGCACCGTTCATTTGATGCTCCGGGAGCTGCGGGCGGGGCCACCCGGACCCAATGCCTGGCGCCGCTCGTTCGGTTTCTCCTGCGTATGCCAGGTCTCGGTATCGCCGTTCCCTGGGGGCTCCAGCGGCCGGATCCCGGTTCACGCACAGGCCCTGCGGCCGCCTGCGCGCTTGTCGCAGGCCCCTCCGGAGCTATAGTCCGGCCTTTCGTGGGCGGACTAATCGAGAGGGTTGCGTAATGGCCGTGTTCGGTAAGGCTCAGTACATCAAGCGTGTCGAGGACGACCGGCTGCTGACCGGCAAGGGTGGATTCACCGACAACCAGACGCGGCCCAACCAGGTCCATGTCGTGCTCGTGCGCTCGCCGCACGCCCATGCGAAAATCCTCAAGATCGATCCCTCTGCCGCCCTGAAGTCGCCGGGCGTGGTTGCGGTCTACACCTGGGCCGACATGGAGAAGGAGGGCAGCGGCTACTTCGTCCTGCCCGCGATGTTCCCCAATGCCGACGGCAAGAAGCCCGACATGACGCCGCGCCGCCCGATGGCGAAGGACGTGGTGCGCTATGTCGGCGAAGTGGTCGCCGCCGTCGTGGCCGAGACCCGCGCGCAGGCGACCGATGCCGTCGAACTGGTCGAGGTCGAGTACGAGCAGCTGCCGTCTGTCACGGAGATCGACGATGCCCTCAAGCCGGACGCGCCACAAATCTGGCAGGGCGCCCCCGGCAATCGCGTGGGCTTCAACCGCTTCGGCGATGCTGCCAAGGCCGACGCCGTGTTCAAGAGCGCCGCGCATGTCGTGTCGCTCGACGTGGTGCATCAGCGCCTGATCGTGAACGCGATGGAGCCGCGCGCCATCATGGCGGAGTGGGACGGCGACCGTATCCTCGTGCACATCGGCAGCCAGAACCCCTCGGTGACGCGCGACAGCCTGGCCGACATCATCCTGAAGATGCCGAAGGACAAGGTGCGCGTGGTCGTGCGCGACATCGGCGGCGGCTTCGGCATGCGCACCAACATCCAGCCCGATGAATCGATCGCCGTCTGGGTCGCCAAGGTGCTGAAGCGTCCGGCCAAGTGGCGCGCCGAGCGCAGCGAGGAATTCGCCGCCGCCACGTCCGGCCGTGACCAGCTGCACAAGATGTCGCTGGCGCTGGACAAGGATTGCAAGATCCTCGGCCTGCGCATGGAAGCCTTCGCCAATGTGGGCGCCTATCCGTCCGGCGCGGGCATCGCCATTCCGCTGTTCGTCGGCCCCAAGGTCGCGACCGGCACCTACAACGTGCCGCTGGTCGATCTCGCGATCACCTGCGTGCTGACCAACTCCGGCACGGTCGGCGCTTATCGCGGCGCGGGCCGCCCGGAATGCCTGCTCGACCTCGAGCGGCTGATGGACACGGCGGCGCGCCAGATCGGCATCGATCCCGCCGAACTGCGCCGCCGCAACTTCGTGACGCCGCAGCAGATGCCGTACACCACCGCGGTCGGCGAAAAGTACGATACCGGCGACTTCAACCTCTTCCTCACCAAGACGCTCGAAGCGTCCGACTGGAACGGCTTCCCCGCACGCAAGGCCGAGGCCGAGAAGCGCGGCAAGCTCTATGGCCGCGGGCTGGCGTCCTACGTCGAGTGGACCAGCGCCATGGTGATGAACGAGATGGCGCACTACGAGGCCAAGGCCGACGGCACCATCACGATCTGGATGGGCACCCAGGGCATGGGGCAGGGGCTGGAAACCAGCTTCACCCAGCTCGCCTCGGAACTGCTCGGCGTCGACCCGTCGAAGATCAAGATCGCCATGGGCGATTCCGATCGCGTGGGCGGCGTCGGATCGATGGGCTCGCGCTCGGCCTATATCGGCGGCTCTGCCGTGCTCTCGGGCAGCGAGAAGCTGGTCGACAAGGGCAAGGAACTGGCCGCCGATGCGCTGGAAGCCAGCACCGCCGACATCGTCTACGCGGCCGGCCGCTTCACCATCACCGGCACCGATCGCGGCATTGGCCTCGGCGAACTCGCGGCCAAGCAGCCCGACAAGCGCATCTTCATCGAGAACGTGAACACGGTCGACGGCATCGCCTGGCCCAACGGCGCGCATGTCGGCGAAGTCGAGATCGATCCCGACACCGGCCAGGTCGAGCTGAAGCGCTACACGACCGTCGACGACGTCGGTCGCCCGCTGCACCGGCCGATCGTGTTCGGCCAGATCCACGGCGGCGTGGCGCAGGGCGTCGGCCAGGCGCTGCTCGAGGAGAACGTCTACGACCGCGAATCGGGCCAGCTCATCACCGGCTCGTTCATGGACTACGCCATGCCGCGCGCCTCGACGTTCCCGACCTTCAGCAACCAGCTCGACGATTCGGTGCCGTCCAAGTCCAATCCGATCGGCGCCAAGGGCGTCGGCGAATCGGGCGCGGTGGGCTCGACGCCGACGGTCATGAACGCGGTGATGGACGCCCTGTGGCCGCTCGGTGTCCGCAATATCCAGATGCCGGCCACGCCGCAGCGCGTGTGGGCCGCCATCCAGGGTGCCCGCAAGTAGCGAGACGACAATGAAGCAGCGCATCTTCGGCTGGATCACCACGCTCATCGGCATCGTCATGGCGCTGGCCGTGATCGAGGTCACCGCGATCGCGTGGCTGTTCGTCGAAGATGGGCACTACACGCCCGCGGCCGAGCTTTACGAGCGCACGCAGAACACCTATGTGCGCGACCTGACCAAGGGCACGGCGTGCCGCTATGTCGACACGCTCTTCCCGCATCCCTATCTCGCGTTCGTCCATCACAACAACCCGCCGTGCGGGCTGGAGTACGTGAACAAGATCGGCCTGTTCGGCGACGATTATCCTGTCGTCAAGCGCACGGACCGCTATGTCATCCTGCTGACCGGAGGGTCGGTTGCCTCGCAGATGGCGCAGAACTGGATGTCGCCGCCCGCCCCCAAGTATCTCGAGGAGGAGCTGAACAAGAACTACGTCAGCCCCAACGGCAGGCCGTTCGAGGTGCTGAACGGAGGCGACGGCGCCTGGAAGCAGCCGCAGGCCTTCATCCTGTTCTCGCTCTACGCGACGTCGGTCGACGCCGTGGTTACCCTCGACGGCTTCAATGAATATTACTCCTTCTGGCCCGGCGCCGAGGAGCGGCTGGAGAGCCCGAACAGCAACTTCCTCGAGGTCAATCCCTTCGTCGCCGACGAGAATTTCGGCGATGCTGCGATCGGCTGGGTGATCGGCAGGGTCGCGGGCGTGCTCTCGGAGAACGCCGTCCTGGGCCGTAGCCATGCCGCCTACATGATCATCAGGGGCATCGAATCGGTGGCCAAGAGCAAGGACGTCTTCAAGTCCAAGAAGAAGACGACCCTGCGCGGCCTGTTCGAAATGCCGGAGGAGATCCGCAAGGACCACGACCTCGCCTTCGCGGTGCAGCTCTCGCTCTACCAGAAATACGAACGCGGCATCGAGGCGATCGCCAAGGACAACGGCATCAAGACCGCCTATTTCCTCCAGCCCGTGCCGGCCTACGGCAAGGTGCTGACGGAGGAAGAAAAGAAGGTTGCGGGCAACCTGGCGTACGGCGAGCTCTACCGGCGCATCGTGGCCGGCATGATGACGCTCAGGGACAAAGGCTTGCCGATCTTCGACCTGGGCGACGTCGTGCAGGGCCATTCCGAGACGCTCTACGCAGACCACATCCACTTCTACCGGAAGATGCCCACCGGCGAGAGCCCAGGCTACCAGATCATGGCCGTGCGCATGGCGGAGAAGATCGCAGAGACATGGGGCCTGCAAAGGAAGAAGCAGTAGCCTGACGCCCCGGCGGCGCAGGCCACCAGCGTGACAATTGATACAAATCGATTGTCGCCCGGAAACCTCTGATACAGAGACCTGGCCTATATCCTCGGTGCGACGGAAGGGAGGGGTCCCGACCGCCGTAGAGTTGCTTGTGTGGGTTTGCTCCGGCGTTCGCGACGGGGCGAGGGATTGTCGGCCGATCGGGAACAAAGGGGTTTGTTCCTACCGGCCGGCGGGGTTTCTACTTGGGGTTATCACATGACTTTCATTGATCGCGCTTTCGCGTTTGGCCGTTCTCTGTTCGCCGACGATTTCGGTGGCTCGCAGATCCGCATGGCCTTCCTGATCGGCCTGTCGGCCTCGGCCGTGCTGGTCCTGGTTCGCGTCGGCACCGCCGTCGCGGCCGCCGCTCACTAGCCAAAAGCCTGTTCGCGGCGGGTTGCGAGACCCGCCGCGACAAGCCATCCTTCCGGCCGCCGGAGTCTGGTCCGGCACTGCCCAAGGAATTTGCCGTGTCGCGTGCCGACCGCGCCGAAAGCGCCCTTCGTCCTCCCTCCATCGACCGCATGTCGGCCTGGCCCGCGCTGGCGCCGCTCAGGTCCCGTGCCGGCCATAAACTGCTGGTGGAGACCTTGCGCGCGTGGGTCGAGGCCCGGCGCGGCACGCCCGACGTGGCCGACGAAACCGCCTGCGCGGCGTGGTGCTCGGAACGTCTGGCCGGGCTGATCGAGCCCTCCCAGCGGCGGGCCTTCAACCTCACCGGCACGGTGCTGCACACCAATCTCGGACGCGCACTGATGGCGGAAGAGGCGATCGAGGCGGCCGTCGCCGCCATGCGCTCGCCCACGACGCTCGAGTACGACCTGGCCGATGGCGGCCGGGGCGAGCGCGACGACCATATCGCGCCCTGGCTGTGCCGGCTGACGGCGGCCGAAGCGGCCACCGCGGTGAACAACAACGCCGGCGCCGTGCTGCTGGTCCTGGCCGCGCTGGCGGCCGGCAAGGAAGTGATCGTCTCGCGCGGCGAGCTGATCGAGATCGGCGGCGCCTTCCGCATCCCCGACATCATGGCCCGCGCCGGTTGCCGTCTGGTCGAGGTCGGCACGACCAACCGCACGCATCTCAAGGACTATGCCGAGGCGATCGGGCCCGAGACGGCGGCGATCATGAAGGTGCATCCGTCAAACTATGCCGTGCAGGGCTTCACCAAGTCCGTGACGGCGGCCGAGCTCGTGCCGCTGGCGCGCTCGAAGGGCCTCCCGGTGATCGAGGACCTGGGCAGCGGCACGCTGGTCGATCTCGAGACCTGGGGCCTGCCGCACGAGCCCACGGCGCGCGAGGCGATCGAGGCCGGCATCGATGTCGTGACGTTCTCCGGCGACAAGTTGCTGGGCGGCCCGCAGGCGGGACTGATCGTGGGCAGCAAGGCGCTGATCGGCCGCATCGCGAAGAACCCGCTGAAGCGTGCGCTGCGCCTCGACAAGGTGCGGCTGGCGGCGCTCGAGGCAACGCTGCGGCTTTACGCCGATCCGGAGAAGCTCGTTCAGCGCCTGCCGACCATCCGGATGCTGGCGCGACCGCCGCTCGAGATTCGGGCGTTGGCCGAGAAGCTGCTGCCGCTGTTCGCCGCCGCCGTCGGCACATCCCATCAATGCGGCATCCAGCCGGTGCGCGGCCAGATCGGCTCGGGTGCGTTGCCGGTCGACCTGCTGCCGTCCTTCGCGCTTTGTGCGCGCGGCAAAGGCCTCGACAAGCTCGCCGACAAGTTCCGCAAGCAGCCGATCCCGGTGATCGGCCGCATCGAGGACGGCGCGTTGCTGTTCGATCTCCGCACGCTCGACGACGAGACGGCGTTCACCGCGCAGCTGAAGAACTTCGCCGCATGATCGTCGGCACCGCCGGTCACATCGATCACGGCAAGACCGCTCTGGTCAAGGCGCTGACCGGCGTCGACGCCGACCGTCTCAAGGAAGAGAAGGCGCGCGGGATCACGATCGATCTCGGCTATGCCTACTCCGATCTGGGCGATGGGCGGCAGCTCGGCTTCGTCGACGTGCCCGGCCACGAACGGTTCGTGCACAACATGCTGGCGGGCGTGACCGGCATCGATGCGGCGCTGCTGGTCGTCTCGGCGGCCGAAGGCATCAAGCCGCAGACGGTCGAGCATCTCCAGATCGTCGACCTGCTGGGCCTCGATCGCGGCATCGTGGCGCTCACCAAGTCCGACCTCGCCACCGAAGACCAGATGCTGGAGCGCATGGCCGAGATCGAGACCCTGATCTCCACGACCTCGCTCAAGGGCGCCGAGATCATCCCGGTGTCGGCGCTGACGGGGCAGGGCGTCGACGAGCTCAAGGCCAAGCTGCTGGCGCTGGGCGAGAGCCGCCGCGGGATCACCGGCTTCGCGCGGCTGGCCGTCGACCGCTGCTTCGTGCTGCCCGGGGCGGGTGTCGTGGTGACGGGTACGGTCCATGCCGGCGAGATCAAGGTCGACGACCATGTGCTGCTGACGCCGTCGGGCCTGGAGGCGCGCGTGCGCTCGCTGCATGCCCAGAACCGCGAGGCCACCGTCGGGCGCGCCGGCGAGCGCTGTGCCCTCAACCTCAGCGGTCCGCGCCTCTCCAAGGACTCGGTCCGACGCGGCGACTGGGTCGTGGCCGCGGACCTGCATGCGCCGACCGATCGCATCGACGTGCGATTGAAGGTGCTGGCTTCCGAGGAGCTGCCGCTGAAGCACTGGTCGCCCGCACACGTGCATCTGGGCGCGGCGCATGTGATGGGCCGCATTGCCTTGCTCGACGGCGACAAGCTGGCTCCCGGTACCGAGGGGCTGGCGCAGCTCGTGCTCGAGGAGAAAGTCGGCGCGCTGGCCGGCGACCGCATCGTCCTTCGCGATCCATCGGCCACGCGTACCATCGCGGGGGCGTCCGTGATCGATCCGTTCGGGCCGCCGCGCAACCGGCGCACGCCGCGCCGGCTGGCCGAAGTGGCCGCGCTGGCGACCGGCGATGCCGAGGCCATGGCGAATTTGCTGAGGCTGGACACCGGCTTCGTGGAGATCGCGCGCTTCGGTCTTGCCCGCAACCTGCGGTCCGCAGAAGTCGATAGGCTGCTCGCTGAGGCGGGCGGCGTGAGGCTCGCAGGCTTCGGCCTGCTGGCCGAGACGCTGGCGGAGGCGCGTGCGGATCTCGTCGGCACCCTCAAGGCCTTCCACGAGACCCAGGCCGACGCGCCCGGTCTCCAGCCGGAGCGGCTGCGGGTCGCGATGAAGAAGCGCTGGCCGGCCGACGTGTTCCGCGCGCTGCTCGATCTCGAGGTGCAGGCCAAGACGATCGTGGTCGACGGCCCGGTGATGCGCCTGCCCGGCCACTCGCTGAAGCTCGGCGCGCGCGACGAGGAACTCTGGAAGAAGATCGCGGCCGTGCTGGAGCGTGATCGCTTCAAGCCCCCACGGGTGCGCGACTTTGCCGACGAATACCACGTGCCCGAGGCCGACGTACGGCGCCTGATGCGACGGCTCGCCAAGCTCGGCCGCGTGATCGAGGTGGCGCCGGATCAGTTCTTCCTGAGGCCGGTGGTGGCGGAGATGATCGCGATCGCGCATGCCTTCGGCCGCGACTTCACGGCGGCGGATTTCCGCGACAAGCTCGACAACGGCCGCAAGGTCGCGATCCTCATCCTTGAATTCTTCGACCGCAACGGCATGACGATTCGCCGAGGTGATTTCCGACGCACCGTGCCCGCGAAACTGCTGCAGTTCGGGCCACCGCCCGCGCCGCAGCAAGGGTGACAGCGCCCGGGTTCTGGGCGATCATGAAGGCGGAGGGGAAGCGCTCCCGGTGGGGCGGCTGGCCTTCAAAGCCAGAGAGGGTCGCCAGACGGCTCTTAGTGGGTTCGACTCCCACTCTCTTCCGCCAATCTCCGTCCACCAACGTCCGAGAGCGTCCGGAAACGTCCGTAGAGACGGGCCTAATTTGTATTTGCCCGTTTGAGGGCGTCCACTTGTGTCCGGCACAAGTTACCCCAATGTTAGGGGTAACAAATGGGGTAACTAGCGAGAGCCCCCCGGAGTTACCCGCATGCTCACAGACACCCAAATACGAAAATTAAAGACGCCAGCTAAGCCCACCAAGTTCATGGATGGGCGCGGGCTCTTCATTCTTGTGACTACTGCGGGCGGCAAGTGGTGGCGGTTTCGCTATCGCTTCGCGGGCAAGGAGAAGCTGCTCTCGTTGGGTACTTATCCCGACGTGTCGCTAAGGCAAGCGCGCGACAATCGCGACGAAGCTCGCAAGCTCTTGGCCAAAGGCATCGACCCCTCTACAGCGCGTCGACAGGAAAAGCAGGCGAAGGCGGATGCTGGCGTCAACACATTTGAATTGGTGACGAGGGAGTGGCTGGGAAACGTCAAGCCCAAGTGGTCAGCTGTTTATCACGGCGACACGCTCAAGCGCTTTGAAGCCTATGTGTTTCCCGGGATTGGTCGTCGGCCCATCGGAGAAGTGACCGCACCTGAGCTTCTGGCACTTCTACGAAAGATCGAAACGCGCGGCACGGTCGAAACTGCACATAAGGTAGCGCGAGCGTGCGGGCAGGCATTTCGCTACGGGATCGCATCAGGCCGCTGCGAGCGAAATCCCGCCGCTGACTTGCGTGGAGCCTTGAAAGCCCGGCCGAGACCGAAGCACATGGCAGCACTGCCAGCGACGGAATTGCCCGCGCTGTTGCAGAAGATCGATGCATATGACGGCGACGAGCAGACGCAACTGGCACTTCAGCTACTGGCGTTGACATTTGTTCGTACTACGGAGCTGCGTGGTGCCACTTGGTCGGAAATCGATCTCGACAAGGCCGAATGGACAATTCCAGCAGAGCGCATGAAGACGAAGGAGCCGCATCACGTTCCGCTTTCTCTGCAGGCAGTAAAGGCCTTCAGTACTCTTCACTCGATGAACAGCAAATGGCCGTGGGTATTTCCCGGCCGCGCACCTGCCAAGCCCATGAGCAAGAACACCGTCCTATTTGCCTTGTACCGGATGGGATATCACTCGCGCATGACTGGGCACGGCTTTAGGGCGTTGGCGTCGACGGCGCTAAACGAGATGGGCTTCCGACCAGATGTGATAGAGCGCCAGTTGGCGCACACGGAAAGGAATGCCGTCAGAGCTGCGTATCATCGGAGCCAATATCTGGAGGAGCGTAGAACGATGATGCAGCAGTGGGCTGACTACCTCGATACTCAGCGGAGCGCGTCCACGAGTGTAGTACCTTTCGGACGGAGGGCAGGGTCAATCGCGACGAGGAAATAGGATAGTGGTTGCTGGGGCTCGGCATAGCTGTCGAATGCGATACGGTCGACTCCGGCAGTGATTTTATTTTCTTGTGCGGAATCAAAGTCTTACAAAGCGAGCAATTCGGTCGGCACCAAACCTTGTGGGTACTACTGGGGGTAGTACCCACAAGAGTGCTTTCCCGCCGATTTGACGGCTGTACTGCTGCAGGTCATCAGGCGCGTACAGGAGTACACGCCAATGTCCGAAGCAATTCGTCCCAAGTATCTAACGATCAAGCAGGCCTGCGAATACTCAGGCCTCAGTCGCACGCGTATCTACGAAAACCTTTACCGTCTCAAGCCGAAGAAGTGTGGCGCGCGGACATTGGTATTGGTCGACGCGCTGGATGCGTGGCTGGCTTCGCTTCCAAACGCGCGAGTTCGCCCACCGCCTTCATCAGTGAGAGCGTAGGCCGATCTAGTCGAAGATCGCGCACCTCGGCCGTGGCCTATTTGCCCCAGCACGTCCCCTTCTAGTTTTGATCACCCAGCGACAGCCAAGACGTAGGTAGTACGGCCTGCGTGGTGTGGCCTCCCGAAACCTGTCGATCGGCCGGTCGACGGCATAGAGCAGCATGGCGGAGAGCACGAGTGTCGGCACCATGAGCACTGCGAAGGGCGCGAACCCGCCATAGGGCGGCTCGAGGCCGAGCGACGCCAGAACTGCCAGCAGCGGGAGGTGGACGATGTACACCGGATAGGACAGGTCGCCGCAGATCCGGTCGATACGGCTCGTGGCCGTCGGCCGGCTCAGCATGGGCAGGACCAGGAACAGGCAGGCCATGTAGACGACCCTGTTGGGATCGATCTGCGGCAAGCCATCCAGCCGGCTTGGAAACATGACCGTAAAGACGGTCATGCCGGCGATGAGTGCCCATCGAAGCCGCTGGCCGCGATACTTGGTGTCCAGTACCGCCGCCATGAAGTAGCCCGAGATCAGGAAAAAGGCTTCGACGGCGTGCGTGCCGGAAAGCATGAAGAACGGTCGATCGAGCCCGCCCGTGTGAAATGCGACGACGCACGTCGCGAGCAGCAGGCGAAGCCATCCCATGCGGACGTGTGTGGCACGCTGCGCGGAGGCGGTCTGTTCTCTATTGCTCAGGTCTGGCTGCGCGGTTGGCTGCCGAACTTCCGTCAGCCGCCGATCACCGAATCGACGATGGTCTGCGCCTCTTTGAGAATGGCCCGCAAGCTGTCTCCGCCCCGAAAACTTTCGGCATAGATTTTATAGATGTCCTCGGTCCCGGAAGGCCGGGCGGCGAACCACCCATTGGCGGTGACGACCTTGATACCGCCGATCGGCGCGTCGTTCCCCGGCGCTCGATTGAGGACCTGTTCTATGACTTCGCCTGCCAGAGTCGATGCCTTCACGTCTGCAGGCGACAGCCCGGCCAGCTTGCGCTTCTGATCCACCGTCGCCGGAGCGTCTATGCGATCTGCGACCGATGTGCCCAGATCACGCGAAAGATCCCGGTAGAGAAGGTCCGGTGTCCGGCCGGCGGTCGCCGCGATCTCGGCGGAGAGCAGGGCAGCGGTCAGCCCGTCCTTGTCCGTACTCCAGACCGTGCCGTCGCGGCGCAGGAAGGACGCGCCCGCGCTTTCCTCGCCCCCGAAGCCAAGAGACCCGTCGAGCAGTCCGGGCACGAACCACTTGAAGCCGACCGGCACTTCCAGGAGCCTGCGCCCGAGCCTGGCCGCGACGCGATCGATCATCGCGCTGCTGACCAGGGTCTTTCCGACGGCTGCGGTGGAGCTCCACTGCTGCCGGTTCTGGAAGAGATAGTCGATGGCGACGGCGAGGTAATGATTGGGGGGCATCAGGCCGGTCGGCGCCACGATGCCGTGGCGGTCGTGGTCGGTATCGCAGGCAAAGGCGATGTCGTATTTGTCCTTCAGGCCGATGAGACGATGCATGGCATGGGGCGACGAGGGATCCATGCGAATACGGCCGTCCCAATCCTGCGTCATGAAGGCAAAAGTCGGATCGACCTGTTCACTGACGACCGTCAGGTCGATGCGAAAGCGTTCCGCGATCCGCGCCCAGTAGTGCACCCCCGCGCCGCCCAATGGGTCGACGCCCATCCGGATGCCGGAGGCTCGGATGGCATCGAAATCGATGACGGATCCAAGATCGGCCGTATAGGCCTCCAGATAGTCATGAGCATGCGTTGTGGATGCCTGTCGTGCCCGTGCAAGCGGCACGCGCTTCACATCCCTCAAGCCGTCGGCCATCAAGCGGTTGGCGCAGTTCTCGATCCAGCTTGTGACATCGCTCTCCGCCGGCCCGCCATGCGTCGGATTGTATTTGAAGCCACCATCCTCGGGCGGATTGTGCGACGGCGTAATCACGATCCCGTCTGCCAGCCCGCCTGGGCGACCGCGATTGTAGCGGAGGATCGCGTGGGAAATGGCGGGCGTCGGGGTGTATTCGCCGTCCTTCGACGTCATGACGGCCACTTCATTCGCTGCAAGCACCTCCAGGGCGCTGTCGAACGCAGGGCTTGAGAGGGCGTGCGTATCGAAGCCAATGAACAAAGGGCCTGTCGTCCCGGCTTTCTGGCGGTAGAGACATATCGCCTGCGTGATCGCCAGGACGTGGTCTTCGTTGAACGTGCGGCTGAACGACGAACCGCGGTGGCCGGATGTGCCGAACGCGACGCGCTGCGCCGGCAGGGACGGGTCCGGCTTCTGCGTGCTGTAGGCGTCGACCAGCTTCGCGATGTCGACGAGGCGATCCTTCGTTGGCAATTGTCCCGCCGCAGGACTGATTCGGGGGCTGTTGCCATCAGTCGGCACGGTCTTCTCCTGCAGGTCGTTGTACGTGGCCCATTGTAACCTGAATCTTTTGCGTTGCCTCGGCGAACGCCAGCGGAACACGCGCCTGTCCTTCCAAAGCCGGATGTACCGCGCCGTTCAAGGCGGAGCTGACGACACCACGGCTGACACCCTCGGGATTGAGGACTTCGATTTCATAGTCCGCCCCCTTGTGCCGCACTTTCAAGTCGAAGCCCTTCCACCCCGCCGGAATGCAGGGATTGAGGACCAGCGTATCACCTTCGATGCGCAGACCGAGGATCGACTCGATGCCGGCCCGATAGAGCCAGCCCGCCGAGCCTGTGTACCAGGTCCAGCCGCCGCGGCCGGCGTGAGGGGGCACGGAGTAGACGTCCGCCGCCGCCACATAGGGTTCGACCTTGTAGCGGTGAATACCCGCGCGCGAATCGGAGTGGCTGATCGGATTGACAAGGGAAAACAGTTCGACCGCCTTGTCGCCTTGCCCGAGCGCGGCGAAGCCCATGATCGACCAGGCGGCGGCGTGCGTGTACTGGCCGCCATTTTCGCGCAGGCCGGGCGGATAGCCCTTGATGTAGCCGGGCTCCAGCGACGTCTTGTCGAAGGGCGGAGTGAATAGGAGCGCGAGCCGATGGGTGCGGTCGATCAGCTTCTCGTCCAGGGAGTCCATCGCCTTCGCGGCACGCGCGGGATCGCCCGCGCCGCTGATCGCGGCCCAGGACTGGGCGATCGAATCGATGCGGCATTCCTCGCTCTCGGCCGAACCCAGCGGCGTTCCGTCGTCATAGTAGCCGCGCCGATACCACTGGCCGTCCCATCCGTCGCGATCGAGCGCCGCGCTCAGGGCGGCTGCGTGCTCGGTCCACGACTTGACCCGCGCGGTGTCGCCGCGTGCCGCTGCGATTGGAATGAAAGCCGTGAGAGACGCGTGCAGGAACCAGCCGAGCCAGATGCTTTCGCCGCGGCCTGCTTCGCCGACCCGGTTCATGCCGTCGTTCCAGTCGCCGGTGCCCATCAGGGGAAGCCCGTGGACGCCGGTGGCCAGGCTGTTGTCGAGCCCGCGGGCGCAGTGTTCGAACAACGTGGCGGTCTCGTCGGAGACGCTCGGCAGATTGTAGAGATCGTGATCGGTCGGCCGCAGAGGTGGGCCCTCGATGAAGGCAATGCGCTCGTCCAGGACAGCCGTGTCGGCGGTGGTGCGCACGTAGTACGCGGTGACATAGGCAAGCCACGCGCGATCGTCCGAAATGCGCGTGCGCACGCCCTGGCCGGCGGGCGGAAACCACCAGTGCTGGACGTCGCCTTCGACGAATTGGCGCGCCGCGGCCCGCAGGATATGGGCGCGGCTCATGTCCGGCCGCGTGAGCATCAGCGCCATGACGTCCTGAAGCTGGTCGCGGAATCCGTAGGCGCCGCTGGCCTGGTAGAAGGCCGAACGCGCCCAGTAGCGGCAGGCCAGCGTCTGGTAGAGCAGGCAGCCGTTCAGCATGATGTCGAGGGCACGATCGGGTGTCTTGACCTGTACGGCGCCCAGCGTCTCGGTCCAGAAGGCGAGGACATCGCGATAGACCGCTCCCAGGTCGATCGCCCTGTAACGCTCGACGAGGGCGCGCGCCTCGCCCGCATTTTCCGCCTGGCCCAGGAAGAAGACGATCTCGGTCGACTCGCCGCGCTTGAGCTCGATGACGGTCTGCAGGGCAGCGCAGGGATCGAGGCCTGCGCCCACGCGCTGGGAGAGCGGAATGTCGCCGCTCAACGCGGCCGGATTCTCGGTGGTGCAGTTGCGGCCGATGAACTCGCGGCGGTCGGCGGTCCATGCGGTCTGCCGCCCGCCGAGATCGGCGAAGGCCACGCGGCTGCCGTGATCCGTGTTCCAGGGATTGCGTGCGAGGATGGCGCCGGTAGTTGCGTCGAGCTCGGTCACGACCGTCAACGCTGCGGCGCTGCGTGACAGCCCCAGTACCCAGTCGACATAGGCGGTGATCGACAGGCGGCGGGACTTATCGGAGAGGTTGCGCACAGTCAGTCGGCAGATCTTGATCGGGTCGTCGAGGGGAACGTAGACCAGCAGGTCGAGGGCGATCCCCTTCGAAACAACCTCGAAACGGCTGTAACCCCTGCCGTGCCGTACGATGTAGGGGGCGGCTTCAAGACGGATCGGGAGCGCGGTCGGAGTCCACAGTTCACCGCTGTCGAGGTCGCGGACATAGAGTATTTCCCCGGGACGATCGCATACCGGATCGTTCGACCACGGCGTCAGCTGGTTGTCGCGGCTGTTCTGCGACCAGGTGTAGCCGCCGCCATCGACCGCGACCTGGAAACCAAAAGTCGGGTTGGAGATGACATTGATCCACGGCGCCGGCGTCGACTGGCCGGGGCCGAGCACGGTGATGTACTCGCGATCGTTGGGCGAGAAGCCGCCGAGCCCGTTGAAGAATTGCAGCGCGGCCAACGCGGAGACCGGCGGCGGCTCCGGTCGGGGAGTAGCATCGACGATCGGCTTGCGCCGCGCTGCCGGCGGAACGGCGCGCACCGTCTGGATCTGCTCGAGTTGGTCGGCCAGGCTGCCACGGCGGCTCAGCAGCACCACGCGCGCAATCGCCAGCAGCAGCGCGCGCGTTTCGGTCGAGATCAGGTCGGTGCGCAGCACGAAGATGCTGCCGATTCCCCCGCCAAGATGGGCGGTGGAGCGGCTGGTCCTGACCATGCTCTCGAGGGCCACCTGGAGGTCCTGAACGTACGATGCGCCGCGCTCGTTGAGGATCACGAGGTCGACGACCAGTCCCTTCAGGCGCCAATATTCGTGAGCGCGCAGCATTTCGCGGACGATACCGGAGTCCTCGATCTCGTCGATGCGCACAAGGACGATGGGCACGTCGCCGGAAATGCCCTGGGACCAGAGGGTCGGCGGCGGCGCGAGCCCACGCCGGATGGTGTCGGACGACGAACGCAACGATGGGTTGGCATACAGGACGTGTCCGGCCAGGCGCTGGAACAAGCTCGCCTGCGTCTGGGTGATCTCGAGATGGCGAAGCTGCACCTGCTCCTGGGTCCAGGCGAGGGTGGTGGCGCGCTCGAATCCATGGGAGTCGCGATGCTGGTCGATCAGGTTGAGGATCGCCTCGCGCGTGCCGGCCGCCATGGTCCAGAACGAAATCCTTGCCACGCCCCCGGGGGGTATCCGCAGGCGGCGACGCAAGACGAACACCGGATCGAGCACGGTCCCCACGGCATTGGACAGTCGGTGGCCCTTGATCACGGAGAGAGGCGCTCCGACGTCGTTGCCGCGACCGATGAATTTGGAGCGATCGGTTTCCACTTCGGGCTCGCCGATCGTTTCGCCTTCGACCACTGCCATGTGGGCGGCCCAGATTTCCTGCTCGTCCGGCGCGCGCCGCCGCCGGGTCGCCAGCAACGCGCCGGAGGAGTCCAGATACTCGGTTTCGACGAAGAGCTTGGAAAACGTCTGGTGAGCGGCATCCGCGATCGGCGTGGCAAGCACGATCTCGGCGTAGGAAGTGACTTCGATCTCCCTTGCCGTGCTGCCGCCGTTGGCGATCGAGACGCGCCGCACTTCGGCGTCGCTCTCGGGCGATACCACGACATCGACGGTCGTGGTCAGCGCACCGTCGCGGCGCACGAACTCCGCGCGATCCTCGGCGAACATGACGTCATAGCTGTCAGGCCGCGTGCCGCACGGTTGATATGTTGCCGACCAGACCGCGTCGGTCTCGACGTCGCGCACGTAGAAGTAGGCCCCGAAATCGTCGCGGGTCACGTCTTCACGCCATCGCGTGACCGCCGTCGCCCCCCATCGGCTGTAACCGGAGCCTGTTGCCGTGACCATTACCGAATAGCGGCCATTTGAGAGCAGGTGCGTGGACGGATTGGGAGCGTGTGGGTTGCGCAGTCGGCGCACGACGGTGCTATCCAGCTTCTCGACCGAGGCCCTGGCAGTGCCCTCTTCGGTACGCGGCAGCGCGGCGGCGACGTCGCGCGGCGTGCGTTCCTGGAGCAGCAGTTCGGTCGCCCGGATCATCGGGTCGGCATGAAAGAAATCGCGCATCACGCCGTCGAGCAGGGCGTTGGCGAGCGCGACCACGCTCATGCCCTGGTGATGGGCCATGTAGGCGCGCACGACGGCATGCGTTTGTCCGTCGGGCAATCGTGCAGGCGTGAAGTCCACCGCTTCGTAGAAGCCGAACCGGCCGCGAGCGCCGATCGCTGCAAGACGCGCGAAGTTGGCAAGCGCCGCGGGTGGATTGACCATCGTCGCCAGTGCCGTGGCGTACGGCGCAATCACGACATTTTCGGCAAGTCCGCGCTTCAGGCCCAATCCCGGCACGCCGAAATTCGAGTACTGATAGGTGAGCTCCTTGTCGCGGGCGTTGTAGGCGGATTCCGAGATGCCCCAGGGCACGC
Source organism: Enhydrobacter aerosaccus (assembly GCA_903915535.1). Classification (GTDB taxonomy): domain Bacteria; phylum Pseudomonadota; class Alphaproteobacteria; order Reyranellales; family Reyranellaceae; genus Reyranella; species Reyranella aerosaccus_C. Next base: position 14,950 of record CAIWTJ010000072.1, on the reverse strand, counting down.
CCAACGGCGCCACGTATTCGATCTGGCGCCGTACGATCAGCTCGTTGGTTCGTTCCAGCAGGCTGCCCAAGGGCGCGCGCATCACGAGGGACGGCATCAGATATTCGAACATCGATCCCGACCAGGAAATCAGCGCCGCACCGAGGCCGACCGGCGTGACGGTGCGTCCGAGCCGGAACCAGTGCCGGGTCGGCGCTTCGCCCGCGGCGATCGCAAAGAAGCTGGCCAACCGCGCCTCGGAGGCCAGAAGATCGTAGCAACTGGGGTCGAGTTGATCCTCGTTGACCAGATAGCCGATGGAGAGAAGCCGACGCTCCGGGTTGAGCAGGAACTCGAACTCCATCGCCAGGGCCATCGCGCGTGAAGTCGTGCCGAGGGTCTGGAGCCGGCGCTGCAACGCGGGCGGGTCTGCAGTTTCCGCGACGTCGCGATGGTGACTGGCGAGCGATCGGTGCACCGCCTCGACCCAGAACAAAAGGTCGATTCCCTGCTCGGGTGCGACGCCTTCCATGACGGAGCGGGCGAAGTCGGCCAGCTGCCCCGCCTGCTCGACAAGGGCCGCGACATGGCGGGCGGTCTGCTCGCCCCCAGGCACGGGCTGCTGGAGGGCGGTGCCCAGCGAGTCGAGGGCGCGATGGAGAGCGCTGATCTGTTCGAGGCGCGTGAGAGTCCCTGCCGCCAGCGCAGCAAGAGCTTCGCGGGCGAGGAACAAGGCGTCGGCGGCGCCGGCGGTGAGCCGGGCCAGGGCCGGAGACTGTTCCCTCCAGGCAGCGCAGGCACTGGACAGGGCGATCAGGTGGCCCGCAAGGTTGCCGCTGTCGACCGACGAGATGTACGGCGGATCGAGCGGGCGAAGATCCGACGTGTCGTACCAGTTGAAGAAATGGCCGCGAAACCTGTCGAGACGCTCCATCGTCGCCAATGTCGCCTCGATCCTCTGCACCGCTTCCTGCGTGCCGATCCAGCCGAACTCCCGGGCGCTCACGATCGAGAGGAGGTACAGACCGAGGTTCGTGGGCGACGTCCGATGGGCGATCACCGGCTTCGGATCTTCCTGGAAATTGTCCGGCGGCAGCATGTTGTCTGCCTCGGTGACGAAGGTCTCGAAGAAGCGCCACGTGCGGCGGGCGACCCGTCGGAGGTAGTCGCCGTCGCTCTGCCCGATCGCGAGGCGGGCGGCATCGGGCGGCGGAAAGCTGACCCATCGCGCGATCGCGGGAGAGATCGCCCACGCGACGATAAAGGGTCCGGCGATCGGCAGCGACGCGCGGCTGGACAGCCAGACGAAGAGCGCGGCGACGGCGGCGACGACGAGACTGGCGGCCATCTGGCTGTAGAAGCTGAGCCACCCGGTTTTCCGTCGCTGTGCCGACTGCGCAGCTGTCGTCCATTGCAGGAGGTGACGGCGGCTGATCGTGAGACGGAAAATGGTACGCGCTATGGCATCCACCATCAGCCAGGCCTGATGAGGCAGGAAGATGATGATCATCGCCATCTGGGAGGCCGCAACCACGGCATCCTGGCGGATGCTCTCCAGATGGTTGCGCATGTGAACGTCACGCCGCGATGGCAACACGCCCGATATCAACGGCAGCAGGGTGGGCAATGCGATCACCAGAACGACGAAGGCTGTCCAGATGAGGGCCGAGGACAGCGGCAGCGTCCAGCCCACTAGCAGCGCCAGCAGGGCCGCCGGTGCGGAGAGGGAACGCCGCAGATTGTCGAACATCTTCCAGAGGCCAATCGCTGGAATGGCCGCCGCGTCCTTGAAAAAGACGTGGAAGAGGCCACCCATCCACGGCAACAACTGCCAGTCGCCGCGGACCCAACGATGCTGGCGTGCCGATGCCACGTCATAACGGGATGGATATTCCTCGATGACCTCCACGTCGGAAACCAGCCCGGAGCGGGCAAACACGCCCTCGAACAGATCGTGGCTGAGCATCGTGCCGTCGGGCACCCGCCCGGCCAGGGCGGTTTCGAAGGCGTCGACGTCATAAATGCCTTTGCCCGAGTACGAGCCTTCGCCAAAGAGATCCTGGTAGACGTCGGAGATCGCCGAAGAATAGGGGTCGATGCCGCTGTTCCCGGAAAAGATGCGCTGGAAGAACGAGCCTTCGGCGCCGACCGAAAGCGACGGCGTCACGCGCGGTTGAAGGATGCCATAGCCTTCGACGACTCGACGCTCGACAGGATCGAGCCGTGCCTGGTTGAGCGGATGCGCCATCTTCCCGACCAGCCGGAAGACCGAATCCCGTGGCAGGCGGGTGTCGGAGTCGAGCGTAACCACGTACTTGATGCCGGCCGGGATCCGCGAGGAATCGCCCGGCAGGAACGTCGTGTCGGTCGCGCCGCGCAGCAGCCGATTGAGCTCGTGCAGCTTGCCGCGCTTGCGCTCCCAGCCGATCCACCGTTGTTGCGTCTCGCTCCAGACGCGATGGCGGTGGAGCAACAGGAAGCGCGGCACGCCGTCGGTCGCGGGATATCTTTCGTTGAGGCGGGCAATTCCCGCGGTCGCCGCCGCGAGCAGCGCTGCATCGCGGTCCGTCGTTTCGCTGTCGGCATCCGTCCAGTCGGAGGCCAGGGCGAAATGCAGGGCGCCGGTCGGATTTGAGAGAAAGTGCACTTCCAGCCGTTCGATCAGCTCGCGTATTCCCGCTTCGCTGGTCAGGAGCGTGGGCACCGCGACGAGGGTGCGGAGGCTTGCCGGAACCCCCGTGCTGAGGTCGAGTGCCGGAAGAAGGGTGGCACCGAAGATGTGCGTGGCTGCGCGATTGACCAGCATCAAGGCGGCGTCGACTGCGGGCAGCAGGCCGATCGCCGACATGATCGCAAGTTGCCAGGGGGCAAGGCCTACGTAGGCTAGGCCGAAGACGGGAATGAAGAGGATGATGCTGGCGACGTAGGCAACGGCAAGGACGTAGCCCGTGAGTCCCGTCGCGAGGATCCTGCGCCGGACCGCCCATCCGGGTTCCCGGTAGCTCACCGACCGCTCGAATTGGCTGCGTCCGCTTCCAATTAGGTAATAGCCGGGGTCGACATATCGAGGATCGTCGCTCGATGATTGGGATGCGGCGAGCGTACAGGCCCGCCGGGCCAATTCGACTTCGCTGAGCGTCGTCCCGCGCGCGATCTGTTCGATCGCCGTGCGGTAAAGGTTGCGTGTGGCGAAGTCCATACTTGCGAACGTCCCCGCCGAGCGGAAGATATCGTCGACCGGGCTCACCTTCTCGAACAGCGTCGTCCAGTCGACGTCCGTCACCAGCCGCATGCTGGTGATGATGTTGCGCACCGTGACGTTGAGGGCTCCCTGCTGTTGATGATCCTTGAGGACGAGGTCGTCGGCATTGACGCCCCGCTGCGCAAGACGGCTTTCCAGCCAACTGACGGCCGGCATCGTGTTGGGATCCTGCTCGCGCAGGCGCTGGATCAGCTGGACGATGAAGCCTTCGTTCAAGGGTTCCGTTTCGTACGGCTTGAGTGCCGAGGAATCCGCACTGAGGCCGTTCACGCCAATCAGCAGGTCGGCCACCGTATTGGCTTCGCTGTAGGCCGCGCGGCTGAGAACGATATGCTCGGCAAGGCGGCGCAGGTTCTCGACGAGCACGATTCGGATCGTGATGGCGATCGCCCAGAGCTCTCCGATGGTGAGCGGCTGGACTTTTTGATAGGCGGCCACGAAGCGGATAAGCGTGGCGGGATCGAAGCGGCTATCGGTATGGGCGATGTAGGCCCAGGCAATGCCAACGACGCGCGGATAGCCGGCGAGAGGCCCATCGCTGAGCTTCGGGAGCTGGCGGTAGTAGCCGGGGGGCAGGTCCTTGCGAGCCTCGAGCACTTGCTGTTCGACGAGACGGTAATTGTCGAGAAGCCACTCGGCTGCAGGGGTTATGGATCGCTTCTGTTCCACGACCTGCGAAAGAGCGCGATAGACGCGCCGCAGGGTTATTTCGTTGTCGCGCAGGCGGTCCGAAAGAGGATTGCGAAACGATGGAAATCTGGAAACGGGCTGGTTGGCGGCAAGGCTTTCGGCATGCTGCTCCAGTCGCTCGACGCTGAACAACTCACTGCGGATTGGCTGTTCTTCAGTCCACGCCGGCACCGATGACGACCGCGCCAAAGCGCGTCTAAAGAATGAAATCAAACCTTTGCCCCGCTACTCGGCATGCAACGTCGCTAGCGGACCGATGTTCCCAACATCCGCTCGTGAGCGCGGTTTGACCAGCTCTATCGGGGGCGGCGGCGCTGTCGTGCCTGTCGGCGCCGCCGATTTCTGCAAACAACACCCTGCGCGAAGAGTGAAACGGTGGTCCCCCTCGAGGGTTCCCGTTGCCGCAGTTTTTTTGGCCACCTAAGTTCAATTGAGGCGGTGTGCGGATCGGGCTAGGGTCCAACCCACAGCGCGGCCATGTCGGCCGGCAAGGGAGGCCTGGAATGCAGCGATCGATTTGGGCGATGCTCGGTGCCACGGTGCTGGTTGTCGGCGCGGCACAATACGGTCAGAGCCACGCGCAGGCTCCCGCCGCGCCCGGTACCACGCAGGCGGCCGGCAAGTCGGGCGTCAACGTCGGCCAGCTGAGCTGCAATGTCGCCGGCGGAATGGGATTCATCTTCGGCTCGTCGAAAGAACTCGACTGCGTGTTCACGCGCACCGACGCCGTGGCGGAGCGCTACCATGGGTCGATCCAGAAATTCGGCATCGACATCGGCTTTACCAAGGAAGCGCACGTGATCTGGCTGGTGTTCGCGCCGGGCGCGATCAGCCAGGGTGCGCTGGCGGGCGGCTATGGCGGCGTCTCCGCTTCCGTCGCCGCGGGCCTCGGCGTGGGTGCCAACGTGCTGCTCGGCGGCAGCTCCAAGCAGATCACCCTGCAGCCGGTCAGCGTCGAAGGCAGCGTCGGCCTCAACGTCGCCGCCGGCATCGGCGAAGTCATCCTCACGGCCGGCAAGTAAGGCTCCCGCCAATCGTGGCTGAACGCGGCTCTGTCCATCGTTCCGCGCGCCGGCTCACGGCGGCCGGCGCCGAGACGATCGACGAGGTTGTCGTCGAGGAAGTCGCGATCGCGCTCGTCTACAATGGCATCAGCCACGCCGTGATGATGGCGAGTCCGCGCGACCTCGAGGATTTTGCGCGCGGCTTCTCGCTGACCGAAGGCCTCGTGGCCAGACCCTCCGAGATCTATGACATCGAGGTCGAAGAAGTGGGCCGCGGTATCGAGGTGAAGCTCGAGATTGCCGCCCAGCGCATGATGGCGCTCCAGGAGCGGCGGCGCAATCTCACCGGCCGTACCGGCTGTGGCCTGTGCGGCGTCGATAGCCTAGGTGCGGCTTTGCGGCCGGTCACAGCTCTGACGGGCCTGCAGCCCGTATCGCGTGCTGCGATCAGCCGGGCGATGGCGGCACTGCCGGCACAGCAGCTGCTCAACAAGGAAAGCGGCGCCGTGCATGCCGCGGGGTGGGCTGACAAGGAAGGTACCTTGCTGGCAGTGCGCGAGGATGTCGGCCGCCATAACGCGCTCGACAAGCTGGCCGGCGCAATCGCCAAGGCAGGCCTCGCGGCCCCCGGCGGCTTCGTCGTGGTGACCAGCCGCTGCTCCTACGAGATGGTCCAGAAGGCCGCCGCGATCGGCGCTGCAGCGATCGCGGCGGTGTCGGCGCCGACGTCGCTTGCGATCGAGACGGCGGAGCAGGCGGGCATGCCGCTGGTGGCGTTCGTGCGCGAGAACCGTCTGACGGCTTATGCGCTGGCTGAGCGCATCGTGCCGTGAAACAGCCATTCGTGTTCGGCGTCACCGGCTGGAAGAACGCGGGCAAGACGACATTGACGGAACGTTTGGTGGCGGAGTTCGTCCGCCGCGGATGGCGCGTGTCGACGATCAAGCATGCCCACCATGCCGTGGACATAGACCGCCCCGGCACCGACTCCTTCCGCCATCGCGCCGCGGGCGCCACGGAGGTGGCCCTGGTGGGCGGCCAGCGCTACGCCATCATGCGCGAAGAGGCCGAGCCGCCGCTGGCCGATGTGCTGGCGAGGCTGGCGCCCGCGGATCTCGTGCTGATCGAAGGCTACAAGCGCGAGCGGCATCCAAAGATCGAGGTGCGGGCGGGTGACGGGCCGTCACTGGCGGCGACTGATCCTGCCGTCGCCGCGATCGCCGCCGACGTGAAGCCCACCGACTCGCCGTTGCCATGGTTCCGCCGCGACGACATCGGTGCCATCGCGGACTTCATCGCCAGCCGGAAGAGCTAGGAATACTTAAGCGCGCTGAAATCTCTAGGCTTCGCCAAAGCCAGGCTGGATGTAAGGCCGGTCGCAACAATCACTTCTGTGCAGCGAATGTACCCGCGGCCTTATAGTTGCCCGTGCCCGTGACCGCGAAGCTGCCGGCTTGACCCGCTACCGGGTTGCCCGTGCCGCCGCTGTAGAAGGCGCCATTCAAGCTCAGGCTCTTGGTGCCTGACGTGATCGCCGAGCTGGTTCCACCGACGCCGGAGAGCGTTCCGAACGTGACAGCCGAGCCCGAGTTGCTCGTGAGGTATGTGTTGGTCGAGCCATTTCCGAAGGTCGTGCCGTCGAACGTGGCGGTGACCGCGCCGCTGCGGCTGCCGAAGCTCCAGACATTCTGGTAGGAACCCGCCGCTACGTACGAACTGCCGTTGTTGTTCACGTTGCCGATCAGCTGGCCTTTGTACGTGGCACTCGCTTGGGACGTGTTGACGTCGGAGGCGGATGACTGCGTGCCGGCGACATAGGTTGCGAGGTTGAGGCGATCGCGACCGTTCGCATTGTAAACGCTGTTGGCACCATAGCGAATGTCACCGCTCCACCACCCCCATGTCAGGAAGCTACAGGTGCACGCATCAGTCACGCCGCTGGCCGTGAGGAAGCTCGTGATTGGCGTGGTGGTGCCACTCACGATATAGGTCCTGGATAGAACGTCTGTGCCGGTCGACGTGTTGCCGCCGCTCGTAACGCTGGTGGTGTTCGAAAATCCGTTGTTTGGATCGCGATCCCGGATCGCATAGTTGTTGTTGTCGATGTAGGAGCTGTTGGCGCCTGAGAATCCGCTTGTACTGCCTAGTTGGAACGACGCGGAGGTGCTGCTGCCGTCCCATTTGCTGACGTTGATCGTGGCTGAGGCGCGGTTGTTGCTCGCGCTCGTTGTAATTGAGACGTCGCTGGACGTTATGCTGCGCGAGGTGAAGTTGCCGCCGCTCTCTTGATCGACAATGCCACCGGCGTAACCGGTGAGAGTTGCGTTCGAGCGGGTGTCGCCGACGCCAGAGGGTGTGGCAATCTTGTTGGCCATGTTCACCGAGTAGTAATCGCTGCCCGTGAGATTTGTGTATGGCTGAGTGAAGGATGCCTGGGAGGTACGCGTGGTCGTCGCCGACTGCACGATTCCGCTTGTGCTGGTGGTATTCGACGACACCGAATCGGGCGTGAAAACCATCTGGTTGGCGCTCGAACCGAAGATCGCGTTTCCAGAACCGGCCAGAGGCGTGGATTCGGCAGACGTCAGCCGGCCGATTTGTTGGGTGGCGCCGAGCCTGGAAGTTGCCGCGAAGCCGCCGGATACGACAGTGGAATTTGTGTTGTAGTCCTGGAATATGTCGCCGATGAAGACGCCCAGATAGGATTTCTGAGCAGCGCCGATGCCCGAGATGGAAAGTGTGGATTGGAACGCGGTCGACGAAGGATTGTTCGGCGTCGCCTGACCGACCACCGCGACGTTCCGGGTCGAAAACCTGGTGTAGAGCGCGGAAACGACTTTGGACGCTTGCAAGTCGGCATCGTCGCCGATCGTGCTGTTGGCGAACGGCAGTGTCGCGGTCCCGCCGAGGTTGGTTACAGTATATGCGCCTGTGCCGGTGTTCGGCATGTTTGCTTCCGAAGTCGTCGCCCCACCGATGAACCCTAGTTTCTGGTTGTTGGTGTTGGTGAAAACGTAGGCGAAAAAGTCACCGCTGGAACTGACATAGCCGCGGCCGCTGATCACGCCGAAGGTCGAGTCGTTGAAGCTGCCGATCGAGAAGCCGTTTTGCATCGTGTCCTGAATCCAGGGGACCGAGATCGTCCGGTTGTCGGAGATCTTCAGTAGCACTGTACTGTTGGTGCTCTTGGTTGTGCTGCTCGTGCTGCTGGCGCCCGACTGGATGGTTGTGGTCGTGGTGGTCGTGGTGTCGGTCACCGTGCCGGTGGCGGCGAGCGCAATGTTGTTCGTGGCGTTGGGCGTGACCGCGAGAGTGTTGTTGTTGAAGTTGGAATAGGCTGGATCGGCAAGATGGCGGCCGTTCGTAACGATAACGCGCGTCGAGGCGCTCTGCGACGTGGTCTGGGTGGTGACCGGCGTGCTCGGAGCCGTGGCTGGATTTGCGCCCCCGCCCTGGGCCAGAATATTGTTATTCTGATTACCAGTTGGCGGGCCGTTCGCACCGGGCGGCGGCTGAGGCGGCCCTCCGGAGCCCTGGGTGGAATTGACCTGAGCCAGGCCCGCTGCGCCGCGATCGGCTTGGCCGCCATTGGCTGCAGTATTACTCCCGGGGCCACCCTGACCCCCGGCCTGGTTGGTTGGCTGATTGCCGCTTTGTTGGCTGTTGTTGCCGCCGCCTGGACTTCCGCCACCGCTGGTGTTCCCTTCGAGCTGACCGATTTGTACGCTCAAGGCGCCTTGGCTGACGAGCGTGGGCGCGCTCGGCGCTGAGCCGCCGGCGGTCGTCACCTGAGACCCCGGCCGGGTAACGTTCTGCGTCTGGCCTTGGCCGGTCACCGACATGTTGTTGCCGAATAGGAAGGTTGAGGTCGTGCGGCCTGGTTGGACGTCGAGGACGCAGATGCCGCCTCGAATGCCGATGGTGCTCGAAGGCGTTGTCACCGTGATCGGGTTTGTCTTGCTGATCTTGCCGCCGACGAGACGCAGCACGCCCTTGGCGGCGCTGACCGCCAGTTCTCCGGTCTTGGTGTTAGGATCGTAGACAAACTTGTCAATCGTGAGCTGTGCATTCGGTCCAACGGTGAGCGCCGTGCCGTCGAGGAACACGAGGTGGGCGCGGTCATTAGCGCCGGTGCGGATCACCTCATTTGCCTGCACGTCGATGCCGATGCGCAACACGCGCTCTGCTTCGGCCGGCGGCTTGCCGACGGGATCGCCATCGGTAGCCGAGGTAACTCCGACACGGGCGAAGGCGGCTCCGGAGCCGATCAATCCTAGAGCTGTCGTGGCGACAAGGACGGTGCGCAGGATAGAACAAGCGGTCGAAAGAGGCTCGGACATCGACAATCTCCTTTGGTCGACGCTAGAAGCGCCAGCCTACACCGAACATCACACTGTCGTTGGAAAACGCATAGTTGGGAAGCGCAGAACTGCGCACAAACCGTGCGCCCGTCACGGAAAACGTCGTGCGGTCATCGAACGGGATCGCCAAAGTCAGGTTGGCTATCGTATCGGTCTGCTGGCGCATCGTATTGGGGTCGATTTGCGTGTCGGGCGCATCGTAAGCCCACCAATTTTCCGTCACCGATACGGTCACGTTCCACGGCAGCGTGGTCTTGAGGAAGGGGTCGACAAAACGGAACGACATGCCCCCGCCGGCACCTTACAGGGTATAGCTCTGCGCCGGGGTCTGATCAGTTTCGTAGCGTGAAGCCGTGCCGTTAGCAAACAGCGTGACCGTGTTGGACAGCGCGAACTGGAACCCGGTCGCGCCGGTATATTCGACGCCTCGATACTGGCTGTTGTTCACCAAATAGTAATTGTTGGTGTGATCGTGACGGCGGACCTGGAAGCTCGACACGTTCCGTAGCCGGTCGGAGATCAGGGCCGCGAGTTCCAGACCCGTGCCGTAACTCCCGTAGTAGGGCGCATCGTTGACCATGATGTAGCCGCCAGAGAAGAACGGCTTCAGACTCACATCCTCGAAGGTTCCATTGAAGATCTGAAAACGCGGACCTGTGCTCACGTCCAGAAGCGTGACGTTGGCCAGGGCAACGCTGAACTGGCGGTTGATGTAGGTGCTAAGGATCGTCTCGATCGTCGATTTGTCCTGCCGCCCGAGATCGTAGTTGTGACGAATCTGAGCCGATGAAACAATTCCCCAGTCGGGCGAACCCACTGCTGCTTGGTTAAGGCTGGCAATTTGGCCGAACAGCAGGACATTGGTGGTCGACGGCCCAAGATTGGCGTTCGACTGGTAGCGCCAGCCGAGAAAGAGTTCGCCCGAAAAGTGTGACGGCTTCTCTTTGCTTTCGACCTCGGCCATGAATTGTTGCGCGCGTGCGCGCACGTCGGCCGGCATGTTGGGCGCCTTTAACGCGCTTTCGAGATAGGTACGCGATACTTCGTACGAGCCGAGGCGGAAGTATAGGACGCCGAGTTCGAGACGTACGCGCGGCGACTCTGGGTTTATCAGTAGCATGCGCTCGAGCGCGGAAATGGCGCCTTCCAGATCGCCGGTCTGGCTGGCCAGCGAGGCGAACTTGAATAACACGTCGAGATTGGCAGGCTGCGCCAGCATCTCCTGGAAGGCGGCATCGTACTGGCGGTCAAGATCGCTCGACGCAGCGGCCGGTACCGCTGCCGGTGCCGGGCTCTGCGCGAGCGCCATGTGAGTGCCGTGCATTCCGGTCAAGCCTCCTGCGATTGCAAGAACTCGCCAAACCAGTTTCATTGAAATCAAAACGCACTCCCCTTGCATCCGAAGATACAGGGCTAAACCTCAGTTCCATAACGATGATGCACGAGGAGTGCTACACCAGCAAACTGCGAAGGCGCCAAATCCAGGCAATTATTGTGGGCCGTCGCGCGGCCTGCATGTGCAGCAGCATTTTCCGGTACTGGCGAACGCCCAAAGCAGCTTCGAACCGGTCGTGATTCTGCACCATCGCTGCCAACATACGGTCGAGCATGGTGGCGTAGGTCGCGCCCCAGTTCCGGGCCGACATGTGAAGCCGTCCGCCCAAGACCGGATTGTTGGCGGCGAAGTTGCGGCCGTGCAGGCGATAGGAATAGAGCGCCTCGTCAATCAGCAGCGAGCCTGAAACCATCTGGGCCATGACGACGATGTAGAAGTCCATGTGCAGGCGGTAGGTTTCGTCGTCGTCGGGGAACACGAGGTCGATCACCGAGCGGCGGAACATCATCGACGAGGTCGAGACCCAGACCCAGTGCACCAGCCGCTTGGTGTAGAGCCGGTAGGGCGTCTGCGGCTGCCAGGTCGCAGTCTTCTTGTCGGTGTCGATCGTCGGCACGCGCGCGGCGTCGATCGGTGCGAAGGCCTGGCCGCGATCGGCGACGGCGCGGTCCTTGCCGAACCAGTAGACCGTGCCTGCGATGAGCGTGTCGCTGCCGTCGATCAGCCGTGCATTGCAGGCAGTAAAGCCCACGGCATAGCTCTCGTTGAGGTGTGCGGCGAGGTGGCGCTCGAGAAATGTCTCGTGCCACAGGTCGTCGGAGTCGAGGAAGCAAACGAACGGCGCCTTGGTGAGCTGCAGCCCGCGCCGCGTCGCCCCGGTCTGGCCCGCGTTCTTCTCCATCCGGGCAAGCGAGAAGCGCGCGTCCTTCAATTCGTCGAGTGCCCGCTGGATCACGGCCACCGAATCGTCCGTCGAGGCGTCGTCGACGATCACGCACTCGAAGTCGCGCAGGGTCTGGCGCGCCACCGACCGGATCGCGGCGGCGATGTAGTCGCGCGTGTTGTAGCAGGTGACGACGACGGAGATCTTCGGGAGAGACGTCTCCGTCACGGTTTGGCCGGCCCCAGGAAGTCGAAGTCGACGCCCTCGTCGGCCTGCAGCACGGTCCTGTGGTACAGGCCGGTGTAGCCGCGGTCGCTGCCGGGATGCGGAGGCGGCGCCTTCCACGCCTTCTTGCGCGTGGCGAGTTCCGCCGCAGAGACGAGCAACTCGATCTTGCGCTTGGGCACGTCGAGGGTGATGCGATCGCCGGTCTTGACCAGCGCCAGCGGGCCGCCGACGGCGGACTCAGGCGCGATGTGCAGCACGATGGTGCCGAACGCCGTGCCGCTCATGCGCGCATCGGAGATGCGGATCATGTCCTTCACGCCCGCGCGCGCGAGCTTCATCGGGATCGGGAACGAGCCCGCTTCCGGCATGCCGGGCGCGCCCTTGGGGCCGGCGTTGCGCAGCACCAGGATATCGTCGGCCTTCACGTCGAGGTCGGGATCGTCGCCGCGCGCGGCGAGATCCTCCAGCGAATCGAACACCACGGCGCGACCGGTATGCGTCAGCAGGGCAGGCGTGGCGGCGGCATGCTTGATGACGGCGCCGCGCGGCGCGAGATTGCCGCGCAGCACGGCCATGCCGCCGGTTTCCTTGATCGGGTTCTTGGACGTGCGGATCACGGTCTGGCCCGGCACCATTTCGGCCGCGTCGATGACCTGCTTGATCGTCCTGCCGGCCACCGTCTTGCACTTCTCGTCGAGGTTCTTGCGAATCTCCTTCATCAGGCGCGAGTTGCCGCCGGCCCAATGGAAATGCTCCATGTAGTGGTCGCCCGACGGCTTGAGGTCGACGAGTACCTGCACGTTGCGGCCGATCTCGTCGAACTCCTCGAGCTCGATCTCGATGCCGAGGCGGCGCGCGACGGCGGTGAGATGGACCAACGCATTGGTCGAGCCGCCTATGGCCTGGAGCACCGTGAGCGCGTTCCTGAATGCAGCCTTGGTCATGATTTCGCTCGGCTTGGGGCCTTGCTTCACCGCCATCTCGGCCGCGAGCTTGCCGGTCGCTTCGGCAACGCGCAGGCGATCTGAGTGCGTCGCGGGAATCGAGCCGCTGTTGGGCAGGCCCATGCCCAGCGTCTCGACGATGCATCCCATGGTGCTGGCGGTGCCCATCACCATGCAGGTGCCCTTGGTAGGCGCGAGGCGCTCGCTCACCTTGTCGATGTCTTGCTGGCTGAAGGTGCCGGCGCGGAACTGGCCCCACAGGCGGCGGCAGTCGGTGCAGGCGCCCAGCACCTCGCCCTTGAAATGGCCGACCAGCATCGGGCCGACCGGCAGCACGACCGCGGGCTTGTCGACCGATGCGGCAGCCATGAGCTGGGCGGGCAGGGTCTTGTCGCATCCGCCGATCAGCACCACGGAGTCCATGGGCTGGGCGCGGATCATTTCCTCGGTGTCCATCGACATGAGGTTGCGCAGAAACATGCTGGTCGGATGGGAGAAGCTCTCGTGGATCGAGATGGTCGGGAAGACCATCGGCATGGCACCGGCCATCAGGACGCCGCGCTTCACCGCCTCGATGAGGTCCGGCACGTTGCCGTGACAGGGATTGAAGTCGCTGAAGGTGTTGGTGATGCCCACGATCGGCCGGTCGAGCGCCTCGTCGGTATAGCCGCCCGCCTTGAGGAACGCCTTGCGCAGGAACAGAGAGAAGCCCGCGTCGCCATAGGTGGCCAGCCCTTGGCGCATGCCGGTGGCTTTCTTGCCCGCAGCCTTGGGGGTCGCGCCTTTTGCGCCGCGTTTGCGGGATGCCATGTCGTTTCCTCTCCTCGGTCGAGGCTATTTTGTATCGCCTTCGAGACCCGCTGCCCAGCGCGCGTGCTGGCCCGGATCGCGCTCCGAGACGATGGTGCGGGCCAATTCCTTGCCCATCAGCGCGCCGAACTTGAAGCCGTGGCCCGAGCAGGGCGACATCACCCAGCCCTTCGCACCCTGCTTCTCGACCACGAAGCGCTCGTCGTCGGTTACGGTGTAGAAGCAGACTTTCAGGCGGTCGATCCGCCACTGCTCGAAGCCGCGCAGCAGGCTGGCGCACCGATCGAGCAGCGGCTTCATCTCGCCAGGCGTGGCCTCGCGACTGCCGTCGGGATCGCCGCTGCGGCTGAACTCGTGGTCGCCCACTTTCATGCCGCGACCTTCCATCGGTGGCACGAGGTAGAGGCCGACCTCGCCGGTCTTGTCGATCAGCATCGGGCCCTTCGACCAGGCTGCGCGCTGGTCGTCGGGCAGGCGGAAGTAGATGACGATCTGGCGCGACGGCACGAGCTTTCCCGCCGATGCGGGCATCAGCCGGCCGACCCACGCGCCCGCCGCGACGACGACGGTGTCCGCCGTATGGACGGTGCCGGTCTCGGTGACGGCCTGGCCGAGTTCGAGGTCGACCGCGCGGATCGGCGTGTAGGAGTGAAGCCGGACGTTGGATTGGTGACTGAGGTAGCGGGCGAGGGCGGCCGTGATGTCCTGCGCGAACAGCACGCCGCCGGTGTCGATCCAGAAGGCGTGTTCGACGCCTTTCGAGTCGAGCATCGGAAAGCGAAGCGGCAATTCGGCGAGCGACAGCCGGGTCATGGGCCGTTCGATGGAGGCGAGGCTGGCGGCGGAGCGCAGCGCCCAATCTGCGCCGTTGCCGGTAAGGGCGAGCGTACCGGTCGCGGCGAAGAGACGCTGCCCGAGGTCGCGCCACAGCTCGTCCCAAGCCACGAATGCATCGTCGATCAATCGTGCATAGCCTGTGTGATCGCCGTAGGGATGGCGGATGAGACGATGCTCGTCCATCGACGACGCCAAGGGATTGGGCAACGGCCCCTGCTCGAAAAGTTCGACATCCTGGCCGCTCTTCGCCAGGGCCCAGGCCGTGCTGAGCCCCATGATGCCGCCGCCGACAATGATGGTCTTCATTCTGCGTTCCACAAAAAACCTACGTTGACGCTCACGTCAATCAAACTCAGCCACTCAATCTGAGTGACGACTCTCTCATTCTGAGTGACGAGTGAGATGCATTTTTCGGCATGTGCTTACGCTTGCAAATTGCAGCGTCTTAAGCGTTGATACAAACATACTTTCTGCAACCGTGTAACAATCGAGGTTCGAACATGGCGATGACCATGCTGCAGATGGCCGGAGCGGCGCCGACACCGGCGACGATGGCCAACGGCGTTCTTGTTATCATCGATGCCCAGAGGGAATACACCGACGGACTGCTGCCGCT